>DDTL01000118.1 GCA_002344345.1 Saprospiraceae bacterium UBA2365 | reverse complement strand
TTTATAACATACTAAATTGCAGACCAAAAAGTATTTGAAGTATACATTTCTATTCGTGGCGATGATAACTTTTCGCAGCAGACTCAATATTGATCATAAAGCATTTGGTTATCACTTATTCAATTCTTCATTCACCGCAATTCATACCCTACGGAGCGGGCTCAGCTTTTAATTTATTCTGATATGGTCCAAGGTATAAACTTCCAAAAAGAAAAAAAACAATTCAATTGCCAGGCAAATCTTTATCCGATCATCGGTTTCATTCCCAATTCCATACTTTATTTTATTCCATTTTACTTAGTTTGGCAAGAATATTTGAATATTATCTACTTAGAAGAATTAACCAGGACGGTGGATTTGTCTTCCAAAGGTCAATCAGATTCACTCGTTATGATCCATACAATGATCGTTGGCATTGCGTTACATGTATTGATTGACGGAATAACCTGGTCTGCGGGCACGGAAAATGGTTTGAGATCAATCAGATTTGGGATGATGCTCTAAATGCTTTCTCCTTATTTTCAATGCAAAGAGCCGCTGAAATTAAAACATTACATGACCGGTGCCATCATGCCGGCTATAATCCCTGGCTTTTCCCCTGCAATATTTGCCAATGTGATTGGCAGTATTCCATTATTGGTATTCGGTGCATTTTTAACATTGCGGCAATGAGTGATTTCAGGATCATTAAACTGATCATAAAAGAAGACGCCGGTTCATTGGTTTTTGACCATCCCAATGAAGCAGCTTGTTATATTTATTTACAGGCAAAATAAAGTCTGAAATAGCCATCAACAGCTGATATCTTCCTGATATAAAAAGCTTTGAGATACTACTGAATGAACAGTTCAGAGATATAGAATATATTTAAATCCCATTTTTTGTTACCCTGTAAGTCATTTAGAAAGTACCATAATCTATTTTGTCGGATATCCCAAAAGATAAATGATCTTTCCACCTCTTCCATTATCAAGTTTTCCTGATCTCCAGGCATAAGCTTCACTATCGACTGAGGCTGTTAATTCGTCCAGATCCTTTGGCGCATACAATTTAAAAAGCGCAATGAATCCATCAATAAGGGTTACAATTGGTAATACCGGAATCAGATAAGTGAAAAAAATCCTTTCCAATCTGAATGGTTTTACGAAAAATGCAGTAAATATCACCGTCAAAGGAACGATCACTGTCATCCCGAATACCTGCCACAAACTATCATTATTGCCTTCCAGAATGGCAATCGGCTGCCTTCTTTGTGCAACCTGGTTTAAAATTTCCCTGGCTTTTTGTACATCAAACTGATGAAACGAATTGATACTGAGATAAAGTCCATCCTTCTCCGCATTGAAATCATCTGAATCAACTTTCAATCGTTCAATTTTTTGATCGATCAAACCATCTATTGTTTCAAATCCGGCGCCACCCTTTTTTTCTATGACAACTACCTTGTCCGCATATTGTAATCCTTCTTCAATAATGGGCAGAAAAGGTTTTGCAGCGTTGACCTTTTGAACAAACCAGGTCATAAATTCATACACACATCGGGTTAAAAAACCTGGAAACCAGCCAGAATTGGTAATCTGTTTAAATTGTTGCCTCTTCATAACGATAGATTGATTAATTTTAGCCCAAATGTACTAATAATTTAGACCACATGTACTAATTATGATTGAAACAAAGCAAAAAATATTGGATGCAGCGCTCGAACTGTACAATAACTATGGAGCGGCCAATGTTTCTATCAGGCAAATCGCTCAGATGGTTCAGATCAGCCACAGCAATTTGATCTATCACTTTCCCACTCATCAGAACATCATTTTAGCTTTACATGAATCATTGCTTAAAAAAGCCACCCACATCAATCAAGGATTGGATTTAAAGGATTTTTCACTGCTTGATTTTTACCACGCAACTAAAATTGGTTTTTCTGTTGTTTACGAATATCGTTTTTTATTCAATGATTTGCTTTGGATATGTAACACCTTCCCCAATATCAGGCAGATCATGATTAACGTAGAAAAAATCCGTTCAGCAATGTATCAGGAACTGATTTCGGTCCTGATCGCCCGGAATTTAATGAGACAGGCAGAATTCGATGACGAGTATAACCAATTGATCATTTTGATAAAGATCTTCAGTGATCATTGGTTCGTTTCTTCCTCTATTTATGATGTTTTATCAAATGAAGAAAGAATTGAAAAATATGCATATCTTCTAATGACTCATTTTTACCCGTATTTTACAGTCACCGGAAAGGAAGAATTCAAGATATTTCAGATAGCTAAAAAGAATCAGAGCGATTTGGCAAACTTCAGCGTTTTACCCGAGGCAAAAGAAAACGCAGATGACAATGGTTAACAAACCGGATGCCTGCCAGAAAAAAAATTTGCACTAAACTGAATGACCACTATTGTTTATGTAGGAAATGATATTTCTTTTTGGAAAAAAAGGAGGGTTTTCGAATAAAAAAAATAAAGACCTTGGAAAAATATTATAAACCCGGATTTTTATTATACCCTTTTTTGAATAAAATATATTCTTTCGCTGTCATTCAGGATGAATCCGCAAGGAAAATCTGATCATTTCCTCCAAATAACAACTAAAAGTAGCGAAGATACAACCAATAGTAGTCGCTTTTCTGTTGAACTGAAAAATGATGTATAATACCTTTGTCGGATTAATAAAAAACAAAATTTGGAATTTATGGAATCAACGATGATCGGAAACAAAATCGTTCTGGCAAGAAAAAAAATGAATATTTCGCAGGCTCAGCTGGCTGAAAGTATGTTTGTAAGTCCACAGGCTGTGGGGAAATGGGAACGTGGTGAATCCATGCCTGACATTATCACTTTGAATCGACTTGCAGAATTGTTGGAAGTGGATCTGAACTATTTTTCAGAAAGATTTGGAAATCAGACAAATGAAAAACGGTCTGAGGAAATGAACATCCATTGTGAACCCGAATATACGGAAACAATTAAGAAAAAACCATCCTGGGATCTGTCACAACAGAACCTGACAGGTAGTGACTTTTCAGGATTGAAAAATTTACACGAAAAACTAAGTTCTGCCAATATTCAGCGTTGTTCTTTTGTCGGTTCTGATTTATCCCGGCTTATTTTGACCAACAATCATGTCAGAAATTGTGATTTCTCAAATTCAGACATCAGTTATAGTCAAATCCAAAAGTCTATGTTAAGCAATAACACCTTTAATCATTGTTCTTTAAGAAATTCCATGTTTTTAAGGAGTTTTATCGAAGGGTGCGATTTCTCCGGAGCTGATTTCACTGAAACCGAATTCAAATCAGGTGGCTTTAGCAAGAACAATATTAAAGATGCTCAGTTGACAGGCACCATTTTCATTGAAACAGCCATTCAGGACATTGTTTTTGAAGGAATGCTGGATGATTGCCGATTTGAGCAATGTTCATTTTATAATTCAAAATTTCAAAACACAACGTTACGGAATACATTTTTTAAAAACAACAAAAAATTCAAAAGGGTACAGTTTATTAACTGTAAGGTGGATAAACTGACCTATGCTTTTCTCAAAAACAACCTGGCAGATCTTTCAGGCATAACTTTGATCGATGATCAACTGATCGGGTCAACTGAATAAAACTTTCCCTATCAAATCTTCAGAAAGCTTTTATAAGTTTTTTTGACTCCAATTGGCTTGCATTGTTATTTTTGCATAAAAACAGTGATATGATACAAAGGATTCAAAGTTTATTGCTTTTGCTGGCTGCCGGAACTTACGGTAGTTTTTTTGGTTTGCCATTAATGACCAGTGACACCATTGCCGAAGGTTTTCTGTCTGATCAGTCCTTTGAAATTCAGGATCATATAGCGCTGATCGCACTGGCTCTGACTGGTGGAGCATTGGCATTTCTGGCAATTTTCTTGTTCAAAAACAGGCGTTTACAATTAATTTTAAGCTATTTGTCTCTGATCATCGGACTCCTGGCAATTCCCGGAGTTGGCTATTTTTTACTGAGTGCAGAGCTGCGCGAACAAATGCTTTTCTCCGCTATGAATGTTGGTGCAGGCATGTTTTTGCCGCTGGTGATTGCCATCTTGATTTTGTGGGCTATCAGCAAAATCAAAAAGGATGACAAACTGGTCAGGTCAATGGACAGATTGAGATAATCATTTTTCTCTATTTGATCAGTTGCTTGCCTGTTTAGCCAGCAAAATCAGCGTAAAGATCGTCATCGCCTGGGCCAGTGAATCGCTGATCACTTTTGACCAATCTGTTTCTTTGGCTTCCTTTCCATCGGGACTTTTCCTGACTGGTTTCTGACCAACTTTGATCACAGACCCTTTTCTCACTTCAGGATAAGTAGAAAACAGAAAATAATTCCTTGATTTCCGGATCTCCCCACTCGGATGTTCCACATAGATTTCGTTTTTTGACCCGTTCTCTGCTATACCTCCAGTATAATTCTTGATGTAGAAGGACGCATTTTTGGATGGATGGAAAGGCACATTGATACCTCCGGGGTTTTGCAAAAGCTTTTCTGAATAGATCTCATTGGCTTTCGTTGCTCCGGTGATGGTTACAAAATCCTTGATCTTGGGAATATGGATCACATCTCCATTTTTGAGAATGTAATTAAATTTGGAGTTTTTGTCAGCCAATGCATCCTTCAGATTGAGTACGATATAACCCAGGCTGTCTTCCGATCTGAACAAAGTAGCGCCTTCAGCAAAAGCAAGTTCTGTGAGTCCGCCGGCATTCCCGATCATATCAGCGATCCGTTCTGTTTTGGTGGCTACTGTGTAATAACCAGGGAATCTGACTTCTCCGACAATCTCCACTTCCCTCATCAATTCAAATTCAGGAACATACCGAACTTTTACATGATCGTAGGGTTCGAGCAAATATTCTTTGGTTTTGTATTCATCAGACGTATAATCCCTGGTGTAATCAACCCTCACAATACTGATCTCTGTCGGTATATTTTCACGAATCAACACTCTGGAAATTTCAATATTTTTGGTTGATGCCATCATTTTAAATCCACCGGCCAATACGATCAGATCACTGAGTCTCATATTTTTACCATACTGAAATTCACCGGGATTGTTCACAGGACCAGAGATCTTTACCGTAGTTTTTTCTGTGAAAAGGTTTTTTGAAAGAATTTCTACCCGATCGAAGGGTTCCAGACGAATGTTTTCATGCATGAATTTACTGGTATCCAGCTTTTCAAGATTCACCCGGATGTATTGCTTTTCATTCGGCTTCAATGGATCAGAACGATGGATAAAGGCGATATTGGACGCATCGCGGGCCAAACCGCCTGCCAATAATATTGCATCTGAAACATGCATTTTCCTTGAAAAGTCATAATTGTGCCTTCCGGGCAAACGAATGGCGCCTTCAACCAGAATATACCCATCGTCAAAAAACCTGTTTTTAGACCATACAGTCAGCGTGTCTCTGTTCATCAACAGCAGATCGGTTGCTGTTCCCTGATTGGTAATGATTTCGTCCAGATTTAAACGAATGTACATACTCGTCCCATCCTCTGATTTTCTCAGTAAAAATGCAAAATCCGTCAGCGACTCTTCTTTCAAGCCAGCCATTTTCAACAATCCTGACAATCGGAGATCAGCCGTTCGTTCGTATCTGCCAGGATTCCTGACTTCCCCTTGTATCACAACAAAGTTCCTGGCAGTTTCGAAAATTTTCGCGACAAACACCACATCACCGTTTTGAAGTAAAAAATCCCGATTTGATTTAGTCAATTCATGGTAACTGATATCAGATATGGATTTTCTGTCCTCATCAAAACGTTCAACCTGAATTCTGTCTTTATTGGCATCTTCCGTAAAACCTCCGGCATATTCCATCAGCTTCCCGATGCCTTCACCGGTCTTCAATTCAAAACGTGCCACTCTCCTGACCGAACCTTTGATCTCTACAATTTCTTTTGCGATTGGCACATGAATGATATCTCCGTCTTCCATGAAAATATCATTCATTTTTCGAGGATTGGCAAGATAGGCATATAAATCAAATTCTTTGACCTTGCCATTAGCTCCGATCAGTTTTATGTTCCGCACGCTGCCGTATTCGAGGATACCACCGGTATATCTTAATGCATCCAGTATATTATGGGTTGCAGAAAAACTGTAAGCACCCGGCTTTTTCACTTCGCCAAAAACAGAGACACTGATCTTCCTCGATGATTCAAGGGAAACATTAAAATCACCTTCAGTAAAGCGAAAATAAACGGCCAGTCTGCCTTTGATCTTTTCCCTCGCTTCTGAGAGTTTCATGCCTTTGACAAAAATGCGCTGTCTGGCATCTATCAGCTCGATATACCCGTTTTTATTGACCACAAATGATTTATCAAACTGGGCATCTCTTGACCAGATCGAAACGGACAAAACGTCTCCGCTACCTAAAATATAGTTTTCGCTGATAACCACTGGTTCGGAGGATCTTTTCACCTCCAGATTGATGAACTGATGACCGTATAATGTCGGTTTTATAGTGGTCGTATCGTTACTGACTGTATCAGTTACTATGGCTTTATCGTCAGGATCAGGTATATTTTTTTCCTGAAATTCTTTATCAAGGATCTGATTTTTTTCATTCAGCTCTTGGTTTTTGGCTGCTTTTTCATTTTCCAGTTCACGGATGACCCGTTGTATTTTTTCAATTTCTCTCGGAGTGGCGAACTGAATGCTGTCGGGGTTGATATTGTTTTTTATCAGGGCAGCATTTACTTCTTCCTGAGTCAATCCTCTTTTTTGGAGTTCGCTTTGAGCCTGCATTTCCATTATTGCAGGATTCTGGGCTGAAACTCCACCAAAAAGGAGCATCAGCGCTATGGTTACAACGATTTGTTTGATCAATCTCATTTTTTATTTATCATTCATTTGTTGAGGCCGGAAAAGTATTCAGTCTATTTTCAACTCCGGATGCTATCCACACCCTGATCATTACGGTGATCAAGACTTCCTGTTTTAAATCAGAAACCAAAATTAAACATTATCAGGCTTATGTATGATACTGTTGCTGATAATAATGCATGTATTCTCCCGAAATTATATTTTCCAGCCATTCACGATTGGAAAGATACCAGTCAATTGTCTGTTCAATACCGTTTTCAAAATTGGTTTCAGGTCGCCAGCCGAGTTCGGTTTTCAGTTTTCCGGCGTCGATGGCGTATCTTTTGTCGTGGCCGGGTCTGTCCTTGATGAATGTGATCAGTTTTCTTGCTGTTCCCTGAGTTTTATCCAGTTTTTGATCCATTTGGTCACACAGGATGTGGAGCAACCGAAGGTTAGACAGTTCATTGTCGCCACCGATGTTGTAAGTTTCACCGTTTTTACCCTGATGAAATATCAGGTCAATGGCTTTGACATGATCACCAACCCACAGCCAGTCCCGGACATTCGACCCGTCGCCATAGACAGGGAGCGGTTTCTCCTGAATGATATTATTGATCATCAGCGGAATGAGTTTTTCAGGAAACTGGAACGGACCGTAATTGTTGGAACAATTGGACAGCACTACAGGCAATCCATACGTATGTCCATAAGCACGGACAAAATGATCCGCACTGGCTTTTGAAGCGGAATACGGTGAACGTGGATCGTAAGGTGTCATTTCCGTAAATTTACCTTCTGCTCCCAGGCTGCCATACACTTCATCGGTGGAGATCTGATAAAAAAGGTGATCACCCGATGTCCATTGTTTTCTTGCTGCATTGAGCAGGTTGGCTGTCCCGATCACATTGGTCTGGATGAACTCCAATGGGTGTGTGATGGAGCGATCCACATGTGATTCTGCGGCAAGATGCAACACAGCATCCACCCGATGTTTGGCAAAGATCTCACTGACAGCTGTTTCGTCTGCAATGTCAGTTTTTTCAAAAAAATAATTGGCTTTGCCTTCCATGTCTGCGAGATTGGCCAGGTTGCCGGCATAAGTGAGTTTATCCAGGACGATGATCCTGTATTCCGGATAAGTATGGACAAAATGCCTGACGACATGTGAACCGATAAAGCCTGCTCCTCCGGTGATCAGAATGGATTTTTGCATTTGTATGATCAGTTTTTGTGACTAATTGATAAATTTGAGCTTATCAGAATGCTTTCATTAGTATAACCAGAACAGCATTTGGGCAAAAATAGAAAACAATTTCAATAAAAAATTATATTGATGGCTGAAAATGAATGTTTGATATGAACATAAGAATATCAGCCGGATATCTACTGAATTCAATTCAGGATCAGGGTATGGATTTAAGTCAGAACTAAGTGCTTATGTTATAAGAATTCTGATTAACCTGCCGGGTCAGTGTAATAAACCAATATTATCAATCTGGAAGTGCTTTTATGATCAATAACGCTTCCACTTTTTAAAAATTCTCTATGAAGCAATGTTATATATTAGTTTATACAGGGTAAGCAAGGTCCTTTCTATATTGTGAAATATTGGTTTTTCAAAAACAGCCTGTCATGATCAATCAGCTGAACAGGAAATCAGACTTTCAAATTCAGGTTTTAGAAAGTGATCATCCCTACTTCCCAAACTTATGCACAAAAGCCAACTGCAGGCTGTGTCTCATGGATCTTGGCTTTCCCGGTACATCATGCAATTCTCGGAATAACCCGAGGTAAAGATGGTATTGGGGAACCATGTACCAACTGTTTTTCAATGGTATTTCATAACTGAGCCTGCTATCAATTCCGAAAAAATAATTCCGATGGATTTGAAAAGTATCTTGTCCGAACACAACCCGGGTTTAATCCGGCCCTTGCCTGTAATCGATATATCCGGTGGTTTTGTCATATAGATGCACATTCAGCACACCTCCAAAATTAAGCCAAATCCTGTTGAAAAACCGGAGATTAAGAGGATAATAGGCAAACCCGATTGTAGTTTTCCTGATCTCAGCATTTAGTGACAATGAACAGCACCGACTTGCAGTGGTTGAATTCAGTTTCCCTGAATAATGATCGATCATCAGCGAAAATCTCATTGGCAAATGATCATTTTCATTCAATAGATAACTGACGGCAAAAGAACCTCCTATTCCAGGCTGGTTGGTTGAATGATCGTTATAATTTTCCCCAAGGTTCAAATCAACATATGTATTCAGATTCGGGCCACCAGAAATTTCAATGGATTGCCCATAAGCTGAAAGACTCAACAGCAATGCAAACGGTATCAAAACTAGACATTTAATAATACGGGATCTCAAAAAATAGTAAGGATTCATCCTGTTCCCAATGTTTTTAGTTTTTGCCCTATAAGTTGTTTGAATTCATCCATAGAAAATGTTTCTGGCTGGATTTCAATTATTTGTTCCATTATTTTTTCTCTTTCTTCGATTGTTAATGGAGGTTCAGAAGAAAGTTTTCTTCTCAGATCAAATTTTTTATTATTCAAAATATACCCTATAACACAATCATTGTCATAACTCAAAAACCAGTTAAAACACATAAAAACCTCGAAAACCGGATACTTCCTGATGAACGGTTGCAACTTTGTCAGTTCATCATACTCCATCAATTTTGTTGAAGGTCCGTGCAATTTTAATATACAACTGGAGCCAATTCTGAATCTTTCCATAGATGCCAAACATGCTCCGCCACCGGAACCATTCAAAAAACCTATGGTATCGGTATTCAAATTACCCGAAATGACCTCTTCAACCAGTAATTTCGTGTAACCGCGGTAAGTTGGCGGAACAGGCGGGATGAATAATGAATCTTTAATATATTCAGGATGTTCCAGAAAGTATAGTTTCATTCTTTCTTTTTGATAAACATCAACAGGAAATGTTTCGTGTCCCAAAATCTTTACTCTGATAATCAGTTCTTTACCGGAAATCTCATGAAGAAAACAATTGAGATCTCTGCAAGTACAAGCATCCGTTGAGATCACAGAGAATTGAAATAATATGAAAACAATGAAATATTTTTTGAAGTAATTTTTCATTAGTCTATATATGCCTGATAATGTCATATGGATACATTACAATTGTTAGTTATGCCCTCAACCCTGGGCGAAAGTCAGCCTGAATCTATAATAAGTTTTTTTACCTGATGTTTATTCATTTTTTCGCAATTATACCTCTGCACTCATTTTATACTGAAGGGTTAACACACCAATTAATCATTTTTTTACCTAACCTGGACAATCCAGAACCAAAGCAGCAAATGATTTATGAACCCCTACGGGGTAAATATTCTGTTTGGCTTTATTTCTAAGATCAAATTTTTTAAAAGTTCTGCTAAAAAAATAAACGAATTCAATTTTTGAGGCACCTGTTTTTTTGGGATAACCCCAAAAAAAACCGCTTTGCGGGAAGTCAGAAGAGAAAACTTGTTTAACCACCGTCTGAAACGAACAACATGTTGGTTAGTTTTGGTTCCTAAGCACCTGATTGGACCGTCTTGTAATTGAAATCCATCAGCTTATAGTATTTTTTAACGATCAACTTCCATATAAAACCCTCAATCCTCAAAATTACATTGAAAACCCTATAATACTTAATTTTTGTAAGAAATTCCGGTTTTTATCAACTCGATAATATAAAACCGAAGTCTGGTCTTGGGTAGGTTTTGTAAATAAGGAGTTTGTTTATAAAAAATGATAGTTTCCAAAAAATTAACTCAGTAATTAGTGTTTTCTTCCAGAAACTAAATAAAGTCAGGAATTTGCTGGATGGTTTTGTGTTAGAGTTTTTTTTGTCTGAATCAGGATTTGGAGGATTTGGGATTTTCAGAATTTCATTTTTGTTTTAAAATGGTTTTTTTGTATTGTATGATGGGAGAGATTTTCCTTTTGCAGGATGGCTATTTCCTTTTGCGGGCAATCTATATTCTGTTGCAAATGACCTATAGCAGAATGCCTTATTTCTTTTTCTTAAAGAAGGCAGTTTTTCTCAGATGCTGGTAGTTTATTTCAAAATAGTATAACCATTAACCATTGATCATTAACCACTAACCATAATTTATTCAACTGCTTGCTTTCCGGTAATTAAAAATATTGAGTCTGCTCCGAAAAGTCCAATTTGTTGATTTTCATTCGTTTTTTGACCCGACCTACTGAGGTCATTGATCAGCACAAGACTAAAGAAAAACAATTGAAAATCAACAAATTAAAAGCCCCCTTACACACATGTACTGACTGAAAACGTCAACGAGTGTACTGACTGAAAACGTCAGTAAGGATTTAGGGGGCAAAGACTTTTCGGAGCAGCCTCAAAATTCATCATTGCTTTATTGCATTCCAACGCTATTTCACAACTATTTTGAACAAGAAAGCAGGACAAATGAACGTTTCTCATATTTATTAACCATTTTTTTAGAAATTTGCATTGATTTGGAACTTTATTGACCATAAAGGGGCATTTCCAATTCAATTCTGGTAAATAATTCAAGGTAAAAAACATTTAAAGCTTTAGCACTTCAGGATGCAAGAAAAAATTATCCGGGTAATTTTCATTTTCCTATCCCTTTTTGTGGGATATAATTTCAGCTTCGGTCAGGTCAGCGGAGGCAATACAACAGTTATTGTGGAAAATACGGATCACATCCTGGTTCAGAAAGAAGATAGTCTATACGTTAAATATCTCAACGGCAATATTAAAATGTATCATGCAGGCAGTTACTTTTACGCAGATACTGCTGTGATACGTGAGAACGATTTTGAAGCTTTCGGGCATATAGTCATTCTGCAGGACGACGGAACCACCGTTTTTGCCGACACCATTTACTATGATGGCGATTCGCTTTTATCCAGCCTTACCGGACGTGTTTTACTGCGTAAGGAAGATAAAACCCTCAGAACCAGAGTACTTGATTATGATGTAGGCAACAAAATAGGCCGCTACAAGTTTGGAGCCCAATTGACCCAGGATTCCAGCCTGTTGAAATCACTCGAGGGCGTATATTTTGTCAGGGAAGATAAAGTTCAGTTCAGGCATCATGTTTCCGTCATCGACTCATCTTTCACGCTTAAAACCGATTCTTTGGATTTCAACACCAGAACCAAAGTCGTTCGCTTCCTGAGCCCAACCTTTATCATACAAGACAGTTCGAGTATTTATTGCGAAAAAGGGTTTTACGATATCGGAAACAAGAAGGCTTCCTTTGAGCAAAACCCACTTTACAGGGAAAAAGATGTCGTAGCCAAAGGTGAAAAGATCATTTTTGAGGATGCCAAAAAATCCTACAAGCTGGCAGGCAATGCCTATTACAAGGATCAAGAACAGGAAGCAAAAGCAGATACCATCATCTACTTTTCGGATAATGAAAAGACCATTCTGATCGGGAATGTGGATGTCAAAGGAAAACATAATCAGGTTACCGGCCAATACGTTGAGTATTACAACGAAACAGGTGAGTTTATATCGAAAGGCCGAGGTACCATAACCGAAAATGAATTCCGGATCACGGCAGACAATTTTGATATCAAAGAAGGTGAATTGAGCAGTGTTGCCTCAGGTAATGTTGTGTTCATTGATACCATTTCAAAAATGGAACTGTATTGCGAAACCATTGCTTCCGGAGATGACAACAAACGTTTCAAAGCCTACAGCGACAGCTTGTCCAGACCATTGATGAAAAAGCTGATGGATACCGATACACTTTACCTCTGCTCAGACACCCTTTTTTCGTATGAAAAAATAGTGGGTCAGGATACTTTTCAACTTTTCAATGCATTTCATAAAGTACAGATTTTCCACCATAATTTTTCAGGAATTTGTGATTCACTGCATTTCAACGGACAAGATTCCGTTTTCACTTTGACCGTAGATCCATTTATGTGGAGAGATACCACCCAATTCAGTGCAGACACCATCAAGATTCAATTGAAAAATGACAAAGTCAGCGAGTTGACGCTAATCAACAATTCGTTGATCATCGAAGCAGAAGACGGAGGGCTTTTCAACCAGATCGGAGGAAAAAACCTGGTCGCAGGCTTTGAAAATGATACTTTGCGAACCATGGCCATCACTGGCAATGCCCAATCGTTGTATTATATGAAGGATGATGAAAACAGGTATTCCGGTGCCATTCTGACCAGTTGCAGCAGGATTTTTTTCCTGTTCAGGGATGACGATATAAAAGATATCAAATACTATGAAAAGCCGGAGTCCAAAATGACCCCGATGGCTAAAGAACTGGAAAACCCCCAGAGGCTCACAGGTTTCAACTGGAAAATCGATCAGAAACCGTTTGACGTGCATTGGCTGATGCAAACATGGAATGAAGAAAGAAAAACCGCAGTAAAAAAACTTTGGCCGACTAAATTGGTTGATGAAAATCACGCGGTACAGGAAGCACCGGGGGTTGTTCCTCCGGAACCGATTAGAAACATGTCTCAGAAAGAAAAAACAGAAACCAAATCAAATGAAAATGTCAATGAAAACAAGTAGATATATTTTACTGTCCATTACACTCATTTTTTTCGCTCCATTCATATTCACAGGCAGTCCTGTAGAAAAAATGAAAACAGCGAATGCATGGTTGCAAAAAAACGCTTATGATGATGCCATTGCTCAATACAAGCAGATACTTGCTGAAGACAAAGAAAGCGTCAGTTTGTACAATAACCTGGGACTTGCCTGTTATCACTCCGACAGATTTCCTGAAGCAGTGCTATATTTTGAAAAAGCGCTGAAACTTTCTCCTGGCAATAAAGAGGTGCGCCACAATCTGGAGGTAGTGAACGCAAGAGTGGATCACGAGGTCTATGAACTCGAAAAATTCTTTATTTTCAGCTGGTGGGAATCCTTTTACCTGTCGATGCACCCCGATTTTTTTGCGGTCATGACCTTGCTCCTGATCTTTGTTTTTTTGCTGGCCATGTTTGTTATGCTTTTCAGAAAGCGCACAAAACTGCTCAAACCCGCCAGATGGATTGCGATATTATCTGCTCTACTCGTAATTCTTTTTTTTGCTGCGGCGATGAAAGGTACACAAATGATAAAATCCGGTGATGCCCGGATCCTGATGGAAGAAGTGTCAGCTTTTGAAAAACCAGAGGAAGGCAGTGAACAAAGCTATTTGCTCAAAGCGGGTTCAAAGGTTTGGGTTAAGGAAAGTCAGGAAGGTTGGCTGAAGCTTGAACTGATCAATCAGGATACCTGCTGGGTTAAAAATGTAAGTATGGAAAAGATTTAGTTTTGTGATGATCCAATGATCTGATGTTCTGATGTTCTGATGTTCTGATGTTCTGATGTTCAAATTGCCTCATTTTCAAATTTCCAAATTACCTCATTTCCAAATTATCCCGTTTCCAAATTATCCCGTTTCCAAATTATCCCGTTTCCAAATTCCCAAAATCCATCTCCTCCATCGTTTTTGACAGAAAAAAAATGACCAACGCTTAATTAATCCAAAAAATAGAATTAAATTTGGGGCATGAACTAATTTCAATCAATTAGTTGGATTGATATGGTAAAATTTAATAAATAACAAAAAAATATTTGGATTATGGCAAAGAAGAAAGTGATCATCATCGGAGCAGCGGGAAGAGACTTTCACAATTTCAACACTTATTTCAGGGACAACGAAGCGTACGAAGTTGTGGCATTTACAGCAGCACAGATTCCCGACATTGACGGCAGAAAATATCCTGCTGTCCTTGCAGGAAAATTATATCCGGAAGGGATCCCGATTTTTGCTGAAGAGCAATTGACAGAGCTTATCAAAAAACATAATGTTGAATTCTGTGTATTTTCATACAGTGATGTAACTTACAACAAAGTGATGTCCATGAGTGCAAAAGTGAATGCAGCAGGTGCAAGCTATATGTTGCTTGGAACCGAGCACACCATGATCAAAAGCACCAAACCATTGATCGCCATCACAGCAGTCAGAACAGGTGTTGGTAAAAGTCAGACCACCCGTAAAGTGATTGAATTACTGATGGAAAAAGGGCTCAAAGTTGTCGCAGTGAGGCATCCCATGCCTTATGGCGATCTGGCCAAACAGGCTGTACAGCGTTTTGCCGTACTTGACGACCTGGTAAAACACGAATGTACCATCGAAGAAATGGAAGAATACGAACCACATATCGTCAGAGGAAATGTGATTTATGCAGGAGTGGATTATGAAGCCATCCTCAGGGCAGCAGAAAATGACCCCGACGGATGCGACGTGATCCTTTGGGATGGTGGCAACAATGACTTCTCCTTCTATCATGCTGACCTTTACCTGACATTGGTGGATCCGCTGAGACCGGGTCATGAAAGCTTATATTATCCGGGAGAAGTGAATGTACTTTTGGCAGATGGCATCATCATCAACAAAATTGACAGTGCCGCACCAGATGATATCCAGATGGTCAGAGAAAACATTGAAAGACTCAATCCAAAAGCCACTGTGATTGATGCCGCCTCACCGATCAGAGTTGACAACCCAGGCTTGATCAAAGGCAAACGAGTGTTGGTGGTGGAAGACGGTCCTACATTGACTCATGGTGGAATGAAAATAGGCGCCGGAACAGTTGCTGCCAAAAAATTCGGAGCAGCTGAATTGATCGACCCAAGGCCTTTCCTCGCGGGAAAACTGGCAGAAACCTTTGAAATATATCCTGGCATCGGTTCTTTGCTGCCTGCCATGGGATACAGCGAGCAACAACTCAGGGATCTGGAAACAACGATCAACAATACAGTTTGTGACGCCGTAGTGATTGGTACTCCGATAGATTTGTCAAGGATCGTAAACATCAAACATCCTTACACCAGAGTACATTATGACCTGCAAAGCATCGGCGAACCATCGCTCGAACAAATGATCGATGATTTCGCTTCCAAACGCTGATAAATATTAAGGCCGGCGTGTTCCGGCCTTTTTTTTTGCCTTCATTTTTTCCGGTCCAGATTGAATTAAAACCCGTTATCCCTGGCCTTAACGATGGAATTATTTCATCTGTCATAATGATGCTAATGATAATGTTCTAATAAAGCCTGATGCTGCTTCGAAATGTCCAATTTGTTGATTTTCAATCGTTTTTTGCCCCAAGTTACTGACGTTATTGATCAGCACAAGACTAAAGGGAAACGATGTAAAATCAACAAATTAAAAGTTCCCTTTTAGGGGGCAAAGACTTTACGGAGCATACTCAAGCTAAAATTTTACATTATTTTTATATTGATTTCTTTAAAACACCTGCTTTTACCCGTATCTTGTGAGTTTTATTCTTCATCAGGCAAATGACATATTCTGATCAACTTTCAAATGAAATGTTTTAAATGACCAAGCTGATCGACCCAAAAGACTTCGTTCAATCCAATCCGACCCTCCAATATTTCGGTGGTGAGTTTTTTGTTCGTTTCCTTATGCGGATTCTCAGTTTCCACCGGCTAAACGATTTGTATGAAAAAATCCATGAACTCCAGGGACTGGCTTTCATTGAAGTATTGATCAGCCAACTCAAAATAAAACTGATCTACAACGAAAATGAACTCAAAAGAATTCCCGCAACAGGTCCTGTGATCGTCACTTCCAACCATCCGCTTGGAGGATTGGATGCACTGATGCTTATTTACCTGATTTCATTCGTCAGAAAGGATATCAAAGTGGTTTCCAACCCTTTATTTACGAAAATAAGTAACGTAGAAAAATTCTTTATCGACATTAAAGACCTGGAAAAAAACTCAACCAATAACTCTTCCGCGCATAAACACCTGGAGGAAAATGGCATATTGTGTATTTTCCCAACCGGAAATACGAGTTCTTTTGAGGCAGCTTCAAAACTGATATACGATAAAGCATGGAACATCGACATCGTGGACTTCATCAAAAAAGTCCAGGTTCCTGTGGTGCCTTTCTTTTTTCAGGTAAAAAGGAAAAGGATGATCAAAATCAATATGGATATTCCGGATCCCATTAAAAATGCCAGCCTTCCAATAGAGCTTTTCCATCTTAAGAACAAATCAGTCACCGCAAGGATAGGTAAACCCATGTCCGTTGCCGATCAGCAAAAATTTGAACAAACCGATACATTTTCTCGATTTCTTCGGGCAAAAACCTACGGGCTGGAAAATAACCAGAAAATCAGGTTTTATTTTTTCAAAAACCTGCTGCCTAAATCAAAACCTGAAAAAATCGTGGAACCTGTCCAGCCCAAACTGATCCAGAAGGAAATATTGGGTCTCAAAAAAAATTACCTGCTTTTCAACATCAAGGAATACCATGTATTTTGTGCACCTTCAACAGTCATCCCAAATATTATCAGGGAGATTGGCAGGTTGCGCGAGATAACTTTCAGAGAAGTCGGAGAAGGGTCAAACCACAGCATTGACCTGGATGAATATGATTTATATTACCATCAGATGTTTATTTGGGATGAAGAAAACCAAAGTTTGGTTGGAGCGTACAGACTTGGTTTGGGCCAGGAAATCATGTTCAGGTATGGCAGAAGCGGATTTTACCTTAATTCATTATTCCAATTGAATGAAGCTTTGGATCCTGTGCTTCACCAATCTGTTGAGTTGGGCAGATCTTTTGTGGTGAAAGATTACCAGAGAAAACCGATGCCTTTATTCCTGTTGTGGAAAGGAATATTATATTTCCTGCTCAAAAACAACCAGTATCGTTACCTGATCGGACCCGTCAGTATCAGCAATAATTATTCTTCTGTATCTAAAGAGCTGATCATCAAAACGATCACCAATCATTATTTATGCGAAGAACTGGCCACGCATATCAAACCAAAAAAATCATTCAGGTTCCTGTCCAGTGCAGAGAATATAAACGCTTTGGCTGAAGACTCAGGTCATGATCTGAATAAACTGGACAATCTCGTCGGCGAACTTGACCAAATCAATTCCGGCATTCCGGTGTTGCTCAAAAAATACCTTAAACTGAATGCCAGAATAGCCGGTTTCAATGTAGATCCAAAATTCAATAACTGCCTCGACGGACTCATCGTTCTCGACATTTTTAATGTACCAGTCAATATCATTGAATCACTTGGCAAGGAGGTAAATGATGGCTCCCTGCTCGACCGGTTCTATTCCAGCAGGGAATAAGCCTTTTTGATTGTCAGCATATTATTCGGTCTCTACGAAAATGTGATGCATCATTTGTCCAAAAGAAATGCATTCATCATTCGGCGATAGTTTTTGGTGAAAATACAATGTAAACGTATCTCCCAACTCTTCGATCAACAAATCTGCCAACAATGCATTCTGAAAAACACCACCACTCAAAGCCAGTTGGTTGAACCCCAATTCAGTCGCTTTTCTTTTGATCAACATTACCAGGGAATAATGTACATTCAGCGCAATTTGTCCCTGAATCAATCCGTTTTGTAAATCAAAACGAACACCTTTTAAAATATTACGCAATACATCGGTTTCCAGAGTTTCTGATCCTTGCAAATAGTCTTTTTTTTCAGAATGATCGCTCAGAAAAACTTCTGTCGCGCATGATTCAAGCATCATAGCCGCTTCACCTTCATAACTTTGCCGGTCAATACCTAAAATCAGAGAAGCCGCCGCATCAAAAAAACGACCCATGCTGGAACTTTTAAGGTAAGTGCCGGTTTCAATCATTTTTTGGTATACACTCCATTCAGTCCGCGTGAATTTTTCCCGGATCATATCGAGCAGCTGCGCATCATTTGAGGAAATGGACAAAGCAGATATTCTGGGTTCTCTGGCCATTTTATCTCCCAGAATAAAGTCAAAATAGGGAACATGGTACAATCTGTTGATTTTACCCTGTTGATATGCAAAAAACTCTCCACCCCAAACTTGCCCGTCCGTACCATACCCTACTCCATCCCAAATAACTCCCAAAACCTTATGATCAGTACCAAAAAGCTTATGCTCGCCCAAAACCGCTGCAAAATGTGCCTCGTGGTGCTGAATTCCATATAGAGAAATACCATCTTTTTTCGCAATTTCTGCAGCAAACTGAGTAGACAGATATCCGGGATGAAGATCATGCAATATTCTCGCCGGTTTCGATCCAAACAAACGGATGCAATGACGGACATTTTGTTCAAAAACACGCTTGGTCTCATACGTAGCCTGATCTCCCAGATATTGGCTGATGTACAAAATCCGGTTGAATAAATGTGCAAAAGTACTCTTCATTTCTGCTCCTACGGCCAATATCTGTTCATGAGGCAGATCCAAAGTACCATCCACATAATTCGGCGCCATTCCTCTTGACCGCCGGAGGATGATCTTTTGTCCGGATCGATCAGAAAATTGTATCACTGAATCATCCTGGGGAATGACAATGTCCCGGTCATTCTCCACGATTACATCAGCTATTTTACCCAAATATTCTTCTGCAAGATGATTCTCAAAAACGATCGGCGAACCTGACAGATTTCCACTGGTGGCAACGATCGGTTTTCCAAATGATTGCATTATCAGGTCAAATAATGGGGTATAAGGAAGCATAACACCTACCCTGCTTAAATGAGGTGCTACCAGCTCTGAACAAATATGCGGTTTTTTACCTGGTATTGGTCTTAATAAAACAATGGGAGAAACAGGTCCGATCATTAGCTCCAGGGCATTTTCTCCGACAATAAAATCTCGCTGGACTGCTACTGTATCAGGATACATTATCGCAAATGCCTTTGTTGGACGATGTTTCCTTTCTCTCAGTATTTTAATAACTGATGAATTGTTTGCATCACAAACCAATAGAAAACCACCAATTCCCTTGATTGCGAGAATTTTCCCATTATCCAAAAAGGAAGTGATCAAATCAATTTGCTCAAACCGGTTATCTGTATTTATTTTCCCGTAATCGCCGGCAGCATTTTTTGATTTGATCAGGATACGGACAGTACAGGCAGGACAGGAATTGGTTTGAGAAAAATATCTTCTGTCATATGGATCATTGTATTCAGTTTTACAATCCGGACACATCAGAAAGCTATCCATTGTTGTATATGGCCGGTCATATGGCAAAGCCTTTATGATAGAAAACCTTGGCCCACAATTGGTGCATGTGATAAACGGATATCCGTACCTTCTGTTCCTTGCATCTTTCATCTCATTCTGACAATCCGGACAAATGGCAAAATCCGGTGTAACCAGTAAATCAGCCAACCCATTTTCATCACTATGATCGATTTTAAAACCTGTAAACAACTGATTTTCTATGGATTTCATGTGATGATCTGTTATTATTGCCAGTCTCGGAGCTTTTTCTAAAACTGTTTTGTAAAAATCATCTGCAATCGTAATTTCTGCATTAAAGACGATATGTACGCCATCGATCGAATTTTTCACCCAACCGGTAAGTCCAAAGTCTTTTGCCAAAACATAGACATAAGGTCGGAAGCCCACTCCCTGAACTTGTCCTGTAATATGTATATGGTATGTATTCATTTTAATATCCAATCCTTCAATAAATTCAAAAAATGTAAATCAGGTTTAAACAAGCGTTAAACCCCGTATCAAACAAAATATATCCAATACGTTTGCGTATGTTCAAAATACTTCTATTCTTTCTTTTTCCAAATTTAATACCTATTCCAATATATTCTATTGTTGTCATCAGGATTATAAGTTAATAGATCCATTTTCCAACCAGATGAAACATCCCAATATCAACATCTGCCAAAATTATCCAACTTAATTCCTTTAAAACCGAAGCATAATTCTTCGAAAACGAAGAACGTTTTATGCTTCGTTTTTGTGCTTAAAAATATTATAGCGCTGAATTACAATGAATTACATTTCATTCCTTCGTATTGGCATCACAATTGAATATTATATGGCATTATTGTTAACCTTTTAAAAATTTTAAACCATGAAAAAATTATTCTTTGTATTCGCTGCTTTAGTAGTATTCTTCGGAATCACTTCCANNCAAAGTCGCTGACCTTAAATTCGGAAACATTGCTGCCGGTCCTGTTGCAGGTGTTGTAGTTATGTCTACAGATGATGTTCGTACAAGCGACGGTGGTGTAACTTTGATAGCTGCAGGCAACGAAAGCAATGCT
>DDTL01000156.1 GCA_002344345.1 Saprospiraceae bacterium UBA2365 | reverse complement strand
AAAGGATTTTCTCGCTTTCATCCTTTAGGATCGAGGCAAAAAAGTGAGAAAATCCTGCTTATCTGCAGAATTAACTTTAACCCTTGATTCGCATTACTCATTAAAACTGAAATTCATTCGTTTTCTTAAGATTTTTACTTCTCAAAAAATCAGAAATTAATTCAGCATCTTTTGATGGTTGTCCAATTAATTGAAAATAATTCTCCAACAAGGAAATAATAAAAAATTAACATTCACAATAATAGAAAATTGCTTTGTATCTATAATACTGAATAAAATCCGGCATTATAAATATAAAAAAATCATATTAGTATTAAATAACTTATTACTTTTGTATCATTATAAATTTTTGGATCCTATAAAAAAGAAGTTCTACGCAAGAGGAAAATTGCTCCTGACCGGAGAATATGCTGTCCTGCACGGTGCAAAGGCTGTGGCTTTGCCATTGAAAGTGGGTCAACGAATGACCGTCACCAACGCAAGAGGCTCAGATCTGATCTGGGAAGCGCTGGATGACAACGGTGATATCTGGTACGAATCCCAGATGTCCTTATATGATTTCTCCGATATCAAGACTTCTGACGAACAGATCTCCAAAAAATTAGCTAAAATCCTTAAAGCAGCTGTCAGGGAAAATTCAGAGTTTTTGTCCACCTGGAGTGGCTTTAAAGTTGAAACACAGCTCGAATTTCCGCTCAACTGGGGTCTGGGTTCCAGCTCAACTTTGATCGCCAATGTAGCTGAATGGGCTGAAGTCAATGCTTTCCATCTCTATTTTGCGGTAGCCAACGGTTCCGGCTATGATATCGCCTGCGCCAATGCGGATGAACCCATACACTACCAGCTCGGAGATGAAAGCCTGCATTTTAATGAAATAGAATTCAAACCATCTTTCCTCAATAAACTCTTTTTTGTTTACCAGGGAGCCAAACAGGATAGTGAATCCTCCGTCAACACTCACGGTAAAAAATTTAAAGGAAAAAAAGATGTGATCAACAGGATTTCAGCCATCTCCGATGAGATCATCCAGACCAAAAACCTCCAGACATTCAACAACCTGCTCGAAGAACACGAGACCATCATTGCAGGAGTGATCGGAGAAAAACCCGTAAAAGAAAGATTATTCCCCGATTTTGAGGGCACGATCAAATCTCTCGGCGCCTGGGGCGGTGATTTTATCCTTGCTACCACCGAAAAAGGCGAAGATTATGTCAAATCTTATTTTGCCTCCAAAAAACTGGACATTGTGAAACCCTACCAAAGCATAGTACTTTGAAGATTCGAAAATTCGAGGATTCGACCCGGACGATTAGCGTCCATTTTGAACAACGCTATCAATTACTGTGAGCTGTGATCAGTAATCAGTAATCAGTAATCAGTAATCAGTAATCAGTAATCTGATGAACAAATTTCCAATACCCAAACTAAACTTCATAAACTTTATAAACTTCATAAATTGATGATCCGATGACCTGATTTGAACATCTCAAATCAAGACGATGAATGTCATGATCTACGAAATTTCAAACAACTCGTACAATTCCAACCCTTCTATCAAACCCTGATAATCCGCAAATAACATCTTGACTGAAGAGTCCCGCAGGGACAACATTATTTATGACCGTAAGCAAGTGATAGCGCAGCTTACGGTAGCTGCTCCAACAGTATTTTAGAGCCCGGCATGGGTGACATTACAATTATTTCGTATGGTAGGTTGTGAAGAGAATGCCTGTGATGCCAGCCTTTTAACAACTGGAAATGTGGTTTATTCCGTAAGATTATTTTAATATTGGCATAAAATAATCTCACCCCATTCGGGGCTTTCGACCCACTATTCATTTTCCGTAAGCTGCGCTGCGCTTGCATACGGTTATCCACATGTCGTCCCTGCGGGACTTATAAATTCGAAAATTTGAGGATTTGAAATTCATGGATATTTGAGCTGTTTGAACAATTCAAACAACTCGAATCATCACGATGAATGTCATGATCTTCGACAGCTCGAACAAAAGAACATAAAACAAAAGAATTACTCAAACAATCATTCAATCGCACATCCAATTTTCAAATTCCCGAATTTTCAAATTTCCCCTTTTACCACGCCATCTCAATCACTTCCCTCACCACTTCCGGGGTGACTTCACCTTTTTCACCGAATTTAAGCCATTTCCGGGACTCAAAGCGCCTGCTGATCTCATCCTGAAGAAACTTTCTGTCATCAGTATAATGCGACAATCTGGTAACTGCACCCAGATCATTAAAGAATTTTTCGGTCAGATCGATGCCTTTTAAAGCAACTTTCAGGGTATCTTTTTCCTCCACATTCCAAACTCTCCTGGCATACTGAGCCAGTTTTTCCTGCTTACTTTCTGCCAGTCTCCGGTACATCGATGGCAGGATGATCGCCAGACTGATCCCGTGATCCACACCGATCAGCGCCGTCAGTTCATGGCCAACCATGTGTATAGACCAGTCTGTCGGAACACCGGTGGACAACCATCCATTCAGCGCCATCATCGCGGTATACAATACATTGGTTGCGGCTTCTTTATTGCCGGGTTCATGGATATAGGTATGCCCTTCTTCGATCAGGGTGGAAAAAATACCTTCAGCAATACGATCCTGCATTTTGGCATTGACAGGATAGGTCATGTATTGTTCCGTGGTGTGTACAAAAGCGTCGATCACCCCATTGATCCGTTGTCTTTCGGGCAATGAAGGCAACAGACTGATGTCCATAATGGAAAAAACAGGGTAGCAAAATGGGGAAGCAAAACTCAGTTTCTCCTTTGTTTCTGCCCTGCTGATCACTGAATTGGAGTTCATCTCGGTTCCGGTTGCGGGTAAAGTCAAAACCGTTCCGAGCGGAACCGCACTTTTGATCACACCTTTTTTGGTTAAAATATCCCAACCGTCTCCATTATATGGAATGGCTGCCGCAACAAATTTGGCTCCGTCGATCACGGAGCCGCCGCCAACGGCCAGAATGAACTCAATTTTTTCCTTTTTGCCCAGTTCAACCGCCTTCATCAGCGTTTCATACACCGGATTGGCCTCAATTCCACCGAACTCGACCATCTCAGCATTGCGTATTGCGGTTTTCACCCTGTCGTAAGTTCCGTTTTTAAATATACTTCCCTGCCCATACAGCAAAAGGATCTTTTTATCCGGTAGAAGTGAACCCAGGCTGTCTATTTTGTTTTCTCCGAAAACCACCCTGACCGGGTTTTGATATTCAAAAGCTGCTAACATATTATTAAAGTTTAATTTTTGGTTTAAAGGGCAAAAATAGTTTTCCGGTATGGAGTAATAAAACAACAGACCCGATTTATGAACAAATGATTGGTCAACTATAATACCTTTCAGTTTTCAAACAAATGGTTTAATGTATTGTTTTCCCAACCCATTGACCAAAGTTTTCTGAATGGATCACTTCAAACGATGAAGACATGTAGTTTGTAATCCAGGCAGCCGGCGCTTTAACCATTTTTTGTGGATTCCACTTGAACTCATAGGCAAATAATTTTCCTTCACGTTCTTCGATCCAATCAATTTCCTGCTGATCATAGGTTCTCCAGAAATAATTATTAACGATCATGCCTGAATAATTCTGAAACTTCATCCTTTCACTGATCATGTAGTTCTCCCATAGCTGTCCTATATCATTTCTCAGTTCGATGGGATTTAAATTAGCGATCAGTAAATTTCGAATACCATTATCTGAAAAATACCATTTATTGCTTTTATTGATCTCTTTTCTTAAATTTCTGCTATACCCACCCACCCTGTGAATAATGAATACTTTTGAAAGTAAATCCAGATATTTGATGACGGTATTAGTGCTTAAACCTGTTTGATTCCCCAATTCTGATGTTGAAACTAAATTTCCAACCTGAAATGCTAAAAGTCTGAGCAAGTCAAATATTTTATTTGAGCTTCTTATGTTTTCAAAACTTAAAATATCTTTCAATAAAAATGAACTGACCAGTTCATTGAGATACCTCATTTTTTGTTCTTTGGTCGTCAAATGAATCAATTCAGGATAATTACCATAAATAAGCCTGTCATGTAAGTTATCCCTGAATGTCAGGATAGAATCTGTCTGATCATATTCTTTTTCAGACAATCCAAACATCTTAAATGTATACTTCCTGCCTGTCAACGGTTCACCTGTCAGGTTCTCAACATCAAAAGCTGATGATCCTGTGATCAATATCCTGAGTCCTTTGATCTCATCGATCATCAATTTCAGTGAAAGACCAATATCTTCAATTTTTTGAGCTTCATCAATGATGAATAATAGTTTCCCGTTAAGTAATTGCATTAAATGATTGATACTCCTTCTTTTAAATAGTTCTCTTGTTGCAATATCCTCTCCGTTCAATAAAACATAAGGTTCTTGCATTTCTTCAATTAATTGATTGATAAACACTGTTTTACCTACTCTTCTTGGACCAATCAATACGACTACTTTATTGGGTATCAGATAGTCAAGAACAAGGTTTTTTATTTCGCGACTGATATAGATCATAAAGCATTTTTCACAAATATATGCTAAATAATTCATTTTATTGACCTAATTAATATTAATTAGTTCATTTTAATGATCTATTTTATATTAATTAGTTCATTTCATTGAACCAATTAACAATAATTGGTTCAATAATACAGAAATCTGATTGCATTAATCTTTGAAATAATACCAGAAGGTTCACTCAGCAGAAACAGAAAATCCTAATTTTTTGCCGAATCAATTTTTCAAGCATAAAATGTATCAAAAATCCGACGGCATTTTGATCAACTCAATGCCGTACAAACCAGAACCAAAGAAAAAATGATTTAACATCATTCCGTATAAACCTCTTAAACTTCCTAAACTCTATAAACCTCCAAAACCTCCTCCATCCAGGAACCACCATACACTTATTCCCTTTACCATGCTACATCAGCATTTTATTCAAGTATAACCCTATTTTTTACAGTCTAATTTTAATAAAATTTTATTTTTGCAAATTATGTCTAATAACTAAAATTTCACAATTATGCCATTTGATGAGGGAATGTTGAAAAATCATTATGCTAACTTTGCTTCAAAAGTTGAAAATGCAAGAACTGTTCTGAACAGACCACTGACTTTAGCCGAAAAAATACTATATGCGCATCTCCACCCGGATTCTCCGATCCAAGCGTATGAACGCGGTAAAGATTATGTCTTTTTTGCACCGGACAGGGTTGCCATGCAGGATGCAACTGCTCAAATGGCTTTGCTTCAGTTCATGACCGCAGGCCGGCCAACAGTTGCCGTTCCTTCAACGGTGCATTGCGATCACCTGATCCAGGCAAAAACCGGTGCTGCCGAAGACCTGACCCGTGCCAATGAGATCAATAAGGAAGTGACAGATTTTTTGAGCTCTGTTTCGAATAAATATGGCATCGGCTTCTGGAAACCCGGTGCAGGTATCATCCATCAGGTCGTTTTGGAAAACTATGCTTTTCCCGGAGGAATGATGATTGGCACTGATTCACACACGGTCAATGCAGGTGGTCTGGGCATGATCGCCATCGGTGTGGGTGGCGCTGACGCCGTGGACGTGATGTCCGGTATGGCCTGGGAACTCAAAATGCCCAAACTGATAGGTGTTAAACTTACCGGAAAACTATCCGGCTGGACGGCACCTAAAGATGTCATCCTTAAAGTTGCGGGGATACTGACCGTCAAAGGCGGAACAGACTGCATTGTGGAATATTTCGGAGAAGGTGCCGAGTCCATTTCCTGTACCGGCAAAGGCACCATCTGCAATATGGGCGCTGAGATTGGCGCTACTACATCCACTTTCGGTTATGATGCTTCCATGGCACGCTATCTCAAGTCAACCGGCAGAGCTGTTGTTGCTGATTTGGCAGATCATATTGCAGAACACCTTAAGGCTGATCCGGAATGCTATGTTCAACCTGAAAAATACTTTGATCAGGTGATTGAGATCAATCTCAGCGACCTGGAGCCGCACCTCAACGGGCCTTTCACTCCGGATCTCGCCACACCGATCTCCAAAATGAAGGAAGTGGCCAAAGCCAATGACTGGCCGATGGAACTGGAATACTGCCTCATTGGCTCCTGCACCAACTCATCCTATGAAGATATTTCCCGCGCAGCTTCCATAGCCCGCCAGGCAAAGGAAAAAGGCATCAAAGCCAAATCACAGCTGACGGTTACACCCGGTTCTGAACTGGTCAGATATACCATTGAAAGAGACGGATTGATCGATGTATTAAATGACATCGGCGCACTGGTCTTTGCCAATGCCTGCGGACCTTGCATCGGCCAATGGGCAAGATTCAGTGATCCCAAAAACGCTCCGAAAAACAGTATAGTGCATTCTTTCAACCGGAATTTCGCCAAACGCGCTGATGGCAGTCCGAACACACATGCTTTTGTTGCCTCTCCTGAGTTGGTTACAGCGCTTGCACTGGGCGGAAACCTCGGTTTCAATCCGATGACGGATCCTTTGATCAACGAAAAAGGTGAATCCGTGATGCTTGATCCGCCGGTTGGAGATGAACTTCCGGCTAAAGGTTTTGATGCAGAAGATCCGGGTTACATCGCACCGGCAGAAGATGGCAGCACCACTGAAGTCATCGTTGCTCCGGATTCCAAAAGGCTTCAATTACTTACACCTTTTGAACCCATTACCAACAATCAGGTTCAAAAAATGCGACTGTTGATCAAAGCTAAAGGTAAATGTACTACTGACCATATTTCCATGGCCGGGCCATGGCTCACATACCGTGGACATTTGGAAAACATATCCCAAAATACGCTTACAGGGGCGATCAATGCCTTCAATGATGAACCTAATAAAGTGCTGAACCTGGAAACTGGAACCTATATGGCTGTTCCGGAAAGTGCCATGGCTTATCAAAAAGCCGGAATTGGCACCATTGTGATCGGAGAGGACAATTACGGTGAAGGATCATCCAGGGAACATGCTGCGATGCAACCCAGATTTTTGGGCGTAAAAGCGGTTTTGGTCAAGTCTTTTGCACGGATCCACGAAACCAACCTCAAAAAGCAGGGATTACTTGCACTGAGATTCAAAGATCCGGCAGACTACGACAAGATCAGACAGGATGATCAGTTGAGCATTTCCGGATTTGATATCATGGCTCCAGGACAAGGTATGGGATTGATATTGGATCATGCAGATGGCTCCAGCGAACAAATTGAGCTCGTACATACTTTTAATAAACAGCAAATAGCCTGGTTAAGAGCCGGATCAGCACTCAATAAGATCAGCCAGGAGCAAAAAAGTTAAAGTTCAGCGTTTTTCCGGGCATTTATTGCTGAATAAAAAAATTTATATCGAAGTTTGTTAAAACTTCAGAATTAATTGCAGATAGTCAATTGGTTCATTACTTTTTTTAACTAAAAATCAATGATTATGCTAAAAGAATTCAAAGCATTCATTATGCGCGGGAATGTTCTTGATCTGGCCGTTGCTGTGATCATCGGTGCAGCATTTGGAGCAATTGTCACATCATTTACCAATGACATTTTGTTACCTCCGATCGGTTTGTTATTGGGCAATGTAGATTTTCCAGGCCTTAAAATCGTACTCCAGGAAGCTGGTGTAGCTGCTGACGGAACCGTAATTGAAGAGGTCGCCATCAAATGGGGTGCATTTGTGAAATTTATACTTGATTTTCTGATAGTAGGTTTTGTACTTTTCATCTTAATTAAAGCTTCCAATGCTCTTAAGAAAAAAGAAGAACCCGCTGCACCTGCCGGGCCAACTGCTGAACAGTTACTTACAGAAATCAGAGACTTGTTGAAAAAATGATAAAAAAAAGTCCGGGCAAAATTACCCGGACTTTTTTTCATGTGATTTACTGTGGTTTATCTCTCCTGACTTGTACCTTTTAGTGC
>DDTL01000096.1 GCA_002344345.1 Saprospiraceae bacterium UBA2365 | reverse complement strand
GTCTGATATAACTCATTAAGTACGTAGATTTTTATATATCCGAAATAAATAAACTTCTTAGTGATCAGGATTTAATAAACTTAAAGGAACTTATGTCACGATTATTATGAATTCTGACAAAGTATATTCCCGGTTGAAAACTTTCTATATCCACTTCAAAATAATCGGAATCGGTTGAACCGCGATATAACTCTTTCCCGTTTTGATCAATAATGGATACTAACTGACTTGAATTGTTTATACCACTTATTGAGAGTGTTTTTGATGCCGGATTAGGTGATATTGTAATTTGGTTTTCCAAAATCTCAACCATCCGGATATTCGAATATGTGATCAGGCCATCCTTATCTGTTTGCTTCAGTCTGTAATATGAAACCCCCTGTTCAGGATTGTTATGAATGAATTCATATTTGTCAAGACCATCGGATTTGACTTCTCCGATTGAGTAATAGTCAGCTCCATTCCTGCCATACTGAATTTCAAATACATCAGCATTATTTTCCGCATTTGATGCCCAGGAAAGCTTAATATGTTTATTTTCTGTACGGATGGCATCAAAATATAACAAATTTAAAGGTAATGTGCCGGTAACTATGAATGTCGCTTTATAATTACTTCCACCATTATTATCGTAAAGAGTCCCTGCACAATTAGTGCCGTTGGTAGGAGCATCAAAATAAACTTCAAAAATGTAAGTGCCTGATTCAGTAATTCCTTGCAACAGATCTATTAATGGGTTGTTATTATTCCAATATTTATTATTGCCACTTTGACTTTGATAGGTGAGATTTACCATGTTAAACGAACTTGGCGGCGTATCTCCCTGTTTATAGATTCTGTAATTGAAATGAGCAGATGTTACATTGCAACCATTATCCTGCCAGGTATTGATCCCCCTCGTTTCTATGGTCAATGTGGAAGAATTCAGGATAATATTATTTGCCAAAACAACGCCATTGAGTGGAGTATTTCCACCTTGATTTCCATACCAGGTTGAATTAATATGTAGGTAATACTCCCATATTCCTCCTCCGGCATTTAATATATTCCCAAAAACGAATGATAAAATGAAAATAGTAAATAATCGTCTCATAGCTTTAGGTTTTAGATGTTAAATTGGTTGTTAATCAGATGAGTATAATTTTAAAGCGTAGTAAAAATTATACTTTCAAGGGGCTAATGTAGATAAAATATTCGATTTTGTCAACTCTGTTCTATTGTATTGTCCATAATTCCCCATCAAAACCGGCAAAGGCGATCACACCTTTTTGCTTTTGTACATACAATGAGGGAACTCCATCACGTAAAAAGTAAAATACATCCTGATATGTTTTACCCCTGATTTCTACGGAGTCTGAATGTTCTACCCAATTTAAAAATTCGAAATAAGTATTTGGAATTTGAACACCCCGATAACTGGCAACATGCGAAACAGTTCCTCCTACACCGGGTTCATCTTTCGATCTGTATACGCCTGAGTTATAGGTGACCTGATCGTATAAGGTCAATTGTGATAAATCGTTGATGTGGTTCACATAAAGATACATATCCAGTTTATATTGATCTCCCTGATATTCAGCAGAATATTGAGTATGGAAAAAATCAGCATGGTAAAATTCATGTGAACTGTCGAAAAAACCTTCATTACAGGTTTCCCTGTAGCTTACCTGAGTTTTTGTCAGATCACGATCCTTTAGAACGAGCGTAATTTCTTCATCATGCTGGTTCACGAAAACCAATTGATCTTCGTTTATGTATGGAAACCAGTTGGTTATACTTGAATCTATTAAATCAAATTCACCCAGACTAACTGATTCTCCACAAGTGCTGCAACTGTAGAAAATACCTGAAGGAACCAAAAACATCAGCAATATACATAGCTTTATATTCATCTCAAAATTTTAAAATTATGATTATCATTTAGTTTGAAAGTCATTTGGTCTGTAACCTTTTAACATATGATATATTCTGAGGGGCAAAACATATATTTTAAGAACAAATTTCGAATCTTTTATAGCATGTACGAGCTCAAATCCAAAATTCTAACAGACTAAATGGCTAACTAAACAATTACAATTTATCAACAAATATTTTTTTCATTGGTTCAGAAGAGCTTGCTGCAATATAACTAAAACTCTATATAACAAGCTGATAATCTTTATTATGTTTGTTTTCCGAATTTGTGGAATGACTTATGACCATTATGATATGATCCTCATATCATTCAAAAGTATATGAAAGTTCAGCTTTTATGCCTTTGGAATTACCAAAATAGGCTTTGAGAGAGGCATATTGTTCATCAAAAGTTTCTTTAGCTTTTTGGACTTTATCAATTTTGACAGATTTGGATGGTCCGTCAAAATTGATATACAATAGGGGTACATCTGCTGTTTTAGCTATCGTCCAAAAACCTGTTTTCAACTTTGTAACTTTTGACCGGGTACCTTCAGGCGTAAATGTGATTCTCAATTTTGGTTCCCGCTCATATAATCTGATCATACTGTCTGTGAGACTACCTTTCTTTTTGCTTGGATCCCTTTCTACCGGATATCCGCCCAACCATCTGAAAATAAAGCCGAATGGTGGTTTGAACAAACTGGATTTGCCTGCAAAATTGGCTTCAAAACCAAGTTTCGATCTTACCAATAAACCCAGGGGAAAATCCCAGTTGGAGGTATGGTGCATGACCACAATGATCAGTTTTTTTTCTTCATGTGGAAACTCACCTTCAATTTTCCAGCCTAATATGCTTAGGATCGCTGAGGATAAATATTTAAACACTTTATTTCGATTTAATGAATAATCTTGCCTGTATCCTACCAAAACTTGCCAATTCCTCCGGATTTTCTTCTTCGATTGGTTGATTTTACTCCCAAAACACCTAAAATACCTCTTGTCAATTCTCTGGCTATTGTATTCCCTATCTGGCGGGCAACCGTACTTTTTACAACTTTTTCCAGAGTGGAAGGTCCCTGGACCTTTTTTATTTGTTTTGGTGCAGGAGCTGGTATGTTGTATTCAACTGCCCTTTTGGTATTCCTGGCATCTTCAATTTTTGCACTTAGTATTTCCCTGGCACTTGTATTATCCAGACGCTTTTCATATTTTCTTATCAATACTGATTGCCTTACCTGATCATCGATTTCAGTAGGAGTCAGGATGTCCATTCTGGAATGGGGAGCTCTGAGATAAGTGTGAGCCAACGGGGTAGGGATGCCCTTCTCATTCAATGCTGTCACCAAAGCTTCTCCAATGCCTAGTTCTGTCAACAATTGTGAAGTTTTATAATATGGTGAATCAGGGTAATTTTCAGAAGCCAGGTTGATCGCTTTTCTATCTTTTGCAGTGAAAGCTCTTAAAGCATGCTGTATTTTTAAACCAAGCTGACTTAATACGGCTTCAGGTATGTCAGCGGGATTTTGTGTAATAAATATGACCCCGATACCTTTGGACCGAATGAGTTTTATAATGATCTCGATCTGGTTGAGCAATACTTTAGATGATTCATTGAAAATCAGGTGCGCTTCATCGATGAATAGTACCAATTTTGGCTTTTCAACATCACCTACCTCCGGAAACACAGAATAGATCTCGGCCAGCATCTGCAACATGAAAGTGGAAAATAATTTCGGTTTGTCCTGAATGTCTACCAGCCTAAGCACCGAAATCACGCCTTTTCCATTCGCATCCAGTCGTGCGAGATCCGGCATATCAAAAGATGGTTCACCAAAAAATACATCTGCACCTTGCTGCTCCAGTTCAACGATTTTTCTGAGGATGGTACCTGTGGAAGTGCTTGAAATTTTACCATACAAGCTTTCGAATTCTTCCTTTCCTTCATCTGAGATATAACGCATGACTCTTTTGAAATCCTCCAGATCCACCAAAGGAAAATCCTGATCATCACTGTATTTGAAAATGACACCTATGACGCCACTCTGGGTTTCATTTAATTCAAGGATCTTGGAGAACAAAACCGGGCCGAATTCTGAAACAGTCGCTCTTAGTTTGACCCCCTTTTCACCAGACAGAGAAAGAAATTCTACCGGGCTGTCAGAAGGGATGAACGGCCAGCCTATTTTTTCATGTCTTTCATGGATGTGCGGATTTTCTTGACCTTCCACAGCAATTCCGCTCAAGTCACCCTTAACATCCATTACAAGAGAGGGTACACCATATGCAGATAGTTGTTCAGCAATGAGTTGAAGCGTTTTTGTTTTTCCTGTTCCGGTAGCGCCTCCGATCAACCCATGCCGGTTGAGGGTTTTTAAAGGAAGCCGGACAAACGTTTCTTTAAGTACCTTGCCATTCAACATGGCTGCTCCCAAAACAAACGATTCAGATTTAAATGAATACCCGTCCTTTATTTGTTTTTTGAAATCATCTGATCCTGACATGATTCAAATATTAGAATTTAACTGCTAATTTAAACTTTATTATGTTTTATTGTAATAGTTTAGCTCAATAGTCTTTTACACTTAAGTCTGTTTACTATTGATTTATACCTTGGGTTAAAAACGCTGATTCCTGAACCAATCACGTGTCTTTTGCTCAATGTACCCGCTTAATCCCGAGAGACTAAAAGTTTATCAGACTTAATATCTAACCACCTAAATAACTACGATTTTTACTCTACCCGCAAACTGATCAAGATAAAAAAAAGACCATACTGAAACTCAGAATGGTCATTTATTACTCCAATTCCAACCTGATTTATCGTATCAAGCAAGAAAAAACGCTTTTTTAATGCTGTACTATTCTAAAATTTGTACAGTTGAGCCGGAAAATAAGCTTATCCCTGTGTTTGGAGTGGAATATCCAAACCTGTAGGGTCGCCGGCTGAACCTACCATTAAGGTTGTGGCAATACTTAAAAGAAACAATGCGATGGCAAGGCCCCAGGTCAATTTCTCAATAAAATCTGTGGATTTTGCGGCACCAAACATTTGATTTGCTCCCTGTCCGCCAAAAGTAGCATCAATTCCACCTCCTTTAGGATTCTGGATCAGAATCACTGCTATCAGCATCACACTTACCAGGGCTATCAGGATTACCATGAATGTTAACATAAATCAGTTACTTTTTTTTAGTTTTTTAATAATTTCCGCAAAGTAAGTACTTTTATCTGGAATTTTCAAACTTAATTTGGTATACATTTCAATTGCCTCTTTAATAAGCCCTTGTTGCGCATATAAAGCAGCCAGAGGTTCACTGACGATCTCGTCTCTTAATTGGTTTGAATCCTCGATTTTGAATCCGTGATCTTCAGCTTTTTTATCTTGTATCTGAGCCTCAGGCTTAGGTTTACCTGATGACTTTTCCAGGAGCCATTTAGTGAAATCGCTTTGATATCCAGGTGACGCTGGTTTGTTTTTGGAAATTGTTTTTTTTGAGGATGCAGGTTTTCTGCTTAAGGTGTCAGATTTCTGGCCAAAAGATTCCGGGGTCTCAGAAACGGAGGAAGGTTGATTTTCAGGAATGACAGTCAATTCGGGTTCAGCTAGTGTCTCCTGGCTATTGGAATTAATCAATGCTGAAATTTTTTCCGTATCTCTCACCAAATTTGCATATTGAATACCTGGGTTATTGGATAGTAAAAAACTCTTTTGACCCGGATTATTCATGTTAATAATGTTTTCCATTCGTGCTTTTACACTCATCAGACCTGTGATTTTTTGACTGAACGGGAATTTTGCAAATAGTTCTGCCAATTCATGCCAGTCCAAATCCTGTATGTTTATTAATGATGCAGATCTGGTCCCACCCATTTTGAATTGTTTTGTATTTCTTTTTTTGCAAATGTAATTCAATGCCTAAATATTTGGTTAAATATTTTTGACTTGTTTAGCTTAAAAAAATATTGAATTCGAACTGTAGTGGAATTATAGATTTTGTTTTCATCGTTTTATTTAATATGGCTGTTTGAGGTTGAATAATTTCTTGTTGCATGTTCACATTTAAATCTGATTACCTCTTTAATCTTAAAAAAATGTTATTTTTAAAGTCTGTTTAAATCAAATGCCTCAACTATGTATCGAAGATATATTTCAGATTTTTGTATGCGAACCGGATATTCAAATGGTTTATATAAATTTGGTATTGAATTTTAAGCAACAAATTATATGGATTTTAGCGACATTACCTTCATGACTCAAGTTTGCTGATATAATTGTTCATCAATCATTTCAGTCTTTTGTTCCGGACATTTTTATATGTAGGATTGGTTATAAGTTTTGAAGTCGGATTTGGTTCAGATGAATTCTTTAGGTTCTGATTGGGTGCTAAGGTAAATGTTAGCATCCGACATAGGGTTTGAGTTATTTAAAAATATATAAAGTGCAGGATATCAAGCACATAATCTGAATATAATTAAAAATAAGTAATATGAAATTTCGTGGATTTTTAAGAAAGATTCTTTTGGCTGTATTAATTCTTCTGGTTGCCGGTCTGGCCGTAATGTATTTCTACGTCAGATCAACTGCACCTGATTATGATGGAGAAGTGAAAATTAAAGGGCTTAAGGAAGAAGTGAAAGTTCAATATGACACTTATGGCATTCCTCACATAGAAGCTGCGAATGAAGCCGATGCATATTTTGCGTTGGGATATGTTCAGGCTCAGGATAGATTGTTTCAGATGGACATGCTGAGGCGATTGACTTCAGGGCGCCTTGCAGAAATACTTGGGCCGGATCTGGTGGAAGTTGATAAATTGATGCGGACATTGAGTATCTACGAGAAGGCAAAATTGTCTGCGAAAAAATATATGTCGGGCAATGATGAACCTTATCAGAAAGCTGTTTTGGCATACCTCCAAGGGGTAAATCATTACCTGCATCATGGAAAACTTCCTTTGGAATACACTTTGATAAAAATCCCGAAACAGGATTTTACTCCCGAAGATATCTATTCTATAATCAATTATATGTCCCTGACCTTTTCCTATGCTACAAAAGACGATGCTTTAACCGCTTATATAGGAAAAAAACTTGGATCGGAATATCTGAAAGATTTGAAACTGACCGATGATCCTGAATTGTCTAAGACTTTGGATATCTCTGCCGGTAAGCAACCAGCTTTGAGTATGCTTTCAAAATTGGCCGGAACCTTACAAAAACTTGGAATTCCCCTTTGGTGGGGCAGTAATTCCTGGGTGATCGGGCCACAAAAAACCAAAAGTGGCAAGGTCATTTTTGCCAATGATACGCATATTGATTACGGACAACCAGCGACGTGGTTCGAAGCGCACATAAAATATCCGGGCGTTGATTTTTACGGGCATCATTTACCATTGATCCCTTTTGGCGTATTGGGTCACAACAGAAGTATTGCATGGGGCCTGACCATTTTCCCATACGATAATGTCAACTACTACAAAGAAATACTGCATCCTGAAGATCCTTCAAAAGTGATGTTCAAAAACGAATGGATTGATTTGACACGGAGAGACGAAATCATCAAAGTTAAGGATAATCCGGATATAAAGTATTCAGTTTTAACGACCAGTCACGGGCCAATAATGAATGATGTGGATCCAAATATTGCATTTCTTTCTGAAGAACCGGTATCGCTTTTTTGGACAGTACTCGAGTTTGAATCCAAAACACTTCAAGCTATGTATGCCATGAACAGAGCAGAAAATATCGATGCATTTTCGACTGCTCTGCCTATGCTGGATGTGGTTGGATTGTATGTTAATTATGGTGATAAAGATGGAAATTATGCCTGGTGGGCAACAGGAAAGTTGCCTGTTTTCCGAGAAGGTTTGAACAGAGCTGTTTTGCTCGATGGAAGTACGGGAAAGGATGAAGTTATCCGTTACCTTGATTTTAAAGAACACCCAAAAAATATAAATGCACGTGAAGGATATGTTGCTACAGCTAATAATGATCCGGTTTTGTCAGGTAGTCATTTTGTACCTGGAAACTATGTTCAGTCTCACAGGATCGACCGGATCAATGAAGTGCTCAGCCAGGAAGGTCAATGGGATATAAATAAGGTGAAAGCGCTCCAACTGGATGTGATGTCCCCAAAATATGAACAGATGGCCAAAATGATGCTAGAGCTAATCACCAAAAATGAATTGAAAGATGAATATTATCACGAGGTTTATGACTCATTGTTTGCATGGAAAGGTTCTTATGAGACCGATCAGTCAGGCCCCGTCATACTGGATAAACTGATCTATCATATAACCGACATAAGTATGCAGGATGAACTCGGGCCGGAAATGATGAAACTGGTTGATCATTCATATATGCTGAGGCGTTCGCTGGAATATTTATATTACAATGATAAAGCTGTTTGGTGGGACGATATTAATACGCCATCCAAAGAAACCCGGATGGATGTTTTTAAGAAGGCATTTTTAAAAACAGCAGATGAATTGAAAGAACAACTGGGTTCAAATGTGTCGGCCTGGAAATGGGGTGATGTGCATAAGGTGAGCTTTAAGCATGCAGTGGGCGAAAAATGGCCGATGAATAAATTTTTCAATGTAGGTTCCTATCCGATACCCGGAGGCAATAACACTTTAAGTAAGATGGAGTTCAGGTTTTCAGGTGAGAAAATACATGAGGTATTGTCCGGACCAACTGTGAGAATATTGATCGATTTTGATGAGGTGGGTAAAGGACTAAATATAAATCCCACAGGTCAGTCAGGAAATTTTGTGAGCAAGTATTACAGGGATCAGACAAAAATGTTTGTTGATGGTAAATACAGGGGAATGCTCATGGATAATGAAGACATACGCAGGAATCTGACACATACGCTAATGCTCATTCCCGCTAAAAACTGATTTTACCAGTTGCTGAATGATCTGGTAATGATCTTATCCAGAATGAGTTCATAGATCTCTTTGATCAATGCATCCTGAACATCAGAAAGGTTGACATTTCTGTCGAAATTTGCAAAATCGCTGAAAGTTTGTTCCCAGTTCTCTTCAGGATGTAACTCATTGGTATATTTGATCCTTATGCGGATTTCAAGTTTGTTGAGGGAAGCTGTATTCTGACTGTCAGTTGCTGTTGATGTTACGGTAAAACCATCAATACTGCCTTCAAATATAATGTGAGGATCACTTTCAGTGGAGCGCAAACGGGTTTCTGTATTGATCTTTTGTTTGAGCATTTCTGTGAATGTATTATGGATGGAACCAGGTGCATTGGTGTTCAATGTGATGTCTTCCACAAAATAGCTGTTAACGTCAGGCTTGATCGAAATGTCCTTGAAAGTGTAAAAAAAGCAAGAAGTTAAGCCAGTTGACAGGATTAAAACCATCATAATAGACAATAGCAAAAATTTTATATTCATCAGTTTGGAATATTATATTGTTTGATTTTCCGGTATAATGTTCTTTCAGAAATGCCCAATTCGTCTGCAGTTTGTTTGCGTTTTCCCCGGTGTTTATCCAATGCTTTGGTAATGAGATCTTTTTCCATATCTTCCAGATTGAGATTGAACTCGACTACTTCCGCATGATAACGCTCCTGATCCTTCTTATCCAGAATGATTGGTTTGTCTTCAGTGAAATCATTGACATTCTTGTAATCAATCACTTCATGAACAGGTTCAGGGCTATATGGCAATTCCTCCGTATTGTAGGATTTTATCAGGATGGGATTGTTTTTAACTACCTCGGGAACATGCAGGTTATTGGCTTTGATCATCTCAAAGACCAGTGATTTCAGATCTGTCAGATCCTTTTTCATATCTACCAGGAATTTGTACATGATCTCACGCTCTGCAAAACCTGATTCTTCAAAATGGTCATTTTTAATAACGGATGGCAGATTCCTTTTCCTGATATCCGGTAAAACGGCAATCAATTCTTCTGCAGTGACCACCTTGTCCTCTGACAAAACGGAAAGTTGTTCAACCACATTTTTTAATTCCCGGATATTTCCTGGCCAACTATAGGTTCTCATCAGGATTTGGGCCTGATCATTCAATTCTATTGTTGGAGCACCATACTTTTCAGAAAAGTCACGGGCGAATTTTTTTACCAGTAACATGACATCTTCAGGCCTTTCTTTCAAGGCAGGCACCCAGATAGGTACCGTGTTGAGCCTGTAATACAGATCTTCCCTGAATTTCCCTGCCTTTATTTTTTCTTTAAGATCAACATTGGTAGCGGCTATGACGCGGATGTTGGTTTTCTGTACTTTAGAGGATCCGACACGAAAAAACTCTCCGGATTCCAACACCCTCAATAAAAACGATTGTGTATCAAGTGGCATTTCTCCGATTTCATCCAGAAAAATACTGCCTCCATTGACAGTTTCAAAATACCCTTTTCTGTCGTTCATTGCACCCGTAAAAGCGCCTTTTTCATGGCCGAATAGCTCAGAATTGATGGTTCCGGCAGGAATGGCGCCACAGTTGATGGCTATAAATTCATTGTGCTTTCTTCCGCTGAGGTTGTGAATGATCTTTGAAAAGACTTCTTTTCCGACACCGCTTTCTCCTTGAATGAGAACCGTTAGATCAGTATTCGCCACACGTATAGCAGTGCTTAAAGCCCTGTCCAGTAGGTCGGAATTACCTATGATGTCAAATCTTCGTTTGATAGCCTGTAGATTGCTCATGATTTTTAATTTACAATGTGGCCTTTTAGGGTTGCACTATTGGCGTCAGTGATCTCTACGAATACATAATCGCCTTTGGAAAAAGACCCATTTTTGGGGAAAATAACCATTTTATTCTGTGTAGTCCTTCCTTTATGGAATTCATTGGATTTTTTGCTGTCTCCTTCAATGAGTACTTCAAACGTTTTGCCTACATCAGCCAGATTATGCTGAAGGCTGACTTCATTTTGCAACTGGATGATTTCATTCAGTCGCCTTTTTTTCACTTCAATTGGCACATCATCCTTCAGGTTTCGCTCAGCATAAGTTCGGGGACGCTCGGAATAGTAAAACATGTAAGACATGCTGTATTTGACTTCCCGAATGATCTTGAGTGTTTCCTGATGATCCTCTTCTGTCTCGGTGCAAAATCCGGCAATGATATCAGAAGAAATGGCCACTCCGGGTATTACACTGTAGATCTTGTTGATCCGTTCCAGATACCATTCCTGATCATAGGTCCTCTTCATCAAATCGAGTAAACGCGTACTGCCGGATTGAACAGGCAGGTGGATATATTTGCATATGTTCGGATACTTTGCAATGGTATTTATGACTTCATCAGTGATGTCTTTGGGATGTGACGTGGCAAACCTGACCCGCAGCATCGGACTGATGTCGGCCACCAGGCTAAGCAATCTGGCAAAGCTCACTACAGAATTGTCCTCGGGATTGGTCCAGAAATAACTGTCTACATTCTGTCCCAATAAGGTAACTTCCCTGTATCCTTTTTCAAACAGTTCAATAGCTTCAGCGATGATTGAATAAGAAGAACGACTCCTCTCACGACCCCGGGTAAAAGGCACTACACAAAATGAACACATATTATTGCATCCACGCATGATGGTGATGAAAGCTGAAACACCATTGCTATCTATCCTGACAGGCTGGATATCGTCATATAATTCCTCCTTGCTGAGCAATACATTGATACCTTTGTTGCCATGTTGGGCTTGCTCGATCAATTGTGGCAGACTTCTGTAAGCATCCGGACCAACCACAATATCCACCATCTTTTCTGCCAGTAATTCATCCTTTAGCCTCTCAGCCATGCATCCGAGAACACCAACAACAACTGAAGGATTGCTCTTCTTTGCTTTATTATAAATTGTGAGCCGCTTGCGGATGTTTTGTTCTGCATTGTCCCTGATGGAACAGGTATTTACCAGGATCAGATCTGATTTTTCCAGATCGCCGGTTGGCTGGTACCCATGTTGGTCAAGTATTGCAGCTACTATTTCTGAGTCGTTGAAGTTCATCTGGCAGCCATAGCTTTCGATATAAACCCTCCTGGCTTTGGAAGTGTTGCCGATGACCTCAAAAATCTCTCCCTGTCTGTGCTCATCAACAATTTTTTCGCCGCCTTTATTTTCGAACATAATTTTTTTTTGGCAAAATAAAGCTATTCTGTCAAAATTACCAAAACTTAGTGACAAATTGTCGGGTTGGTGAAATTTTGATTGAATGGACCTTACCTGAACTGTTGTGCTGGAATGGGAAAAAGTTGATGAATCTGAATTATATTTAATAGATTCTATATCAAACCTTTCAGACATTAATGAATCAATAACTTTGAAAATAGTTACTTTAGTTAAATTCAACCGGAATTGGGCTTACTTTTTTTCCTGGCGATTCAGGGGCCAAATTAGAATATAACACCAAATTGTGTGATTGGTAAATCAGTCAGTGATATCTGAAAACCTTGACTCAATAAAAATCTCTTAAATTCCTGAAAGTTCACTGTTTTGATCCTGGATTACTTAATAATGCGAATCAAGGGTTNNGAAAATCCTTTATTTGGCCTCAATCCTAAAGGAAGATAAAGGATTTTCTCGCTTTCATCCTTTAGGATCGAGGCAAAAAAGTGAGAAAATCCTGCTTATCTGCAGAATTAACTTTAACCCTTGATTCGCATTAATAAGGTAAAATAATGAAAACTAAAAGGTTTTTAAGCTAAGATCTTAAAAATATCTCACAAAGTTAAAAGTAAAAAAAGCATATCCATATGCTCTTTTTACTGGCACAGGACATGCTTTTAATTCCTGATATTTTGTAGGCCTCAGATCTTTTTAACGACTATTGCACCGGCGCCACCGCCACCGTTGCACAAGGTTGCCAGACCTATGGATTTATTGTGACGGTGCAAAGCATGGATTAATGTAGTAACTATCCTTGCTCCGGATGCTCCCAAAGGATGACCAAGCGATACAGCTCCTCCATGTACGTTGACTTTTGCAGGGTCAATACCCAGCATTTTGTTGAAAGCCAGAGTAACAACTGCAAAAGCTTCATTCACCTCATAAAGATCTGCATCCTGAACATTAAGTCCAGCTCGCTCCATGGCTAGTTTTGCTGCTTTGGTAGGAGCGGTGGTAAACCACTCAGGTTCATGCGCTGCATCCGCATATGAAAGTATCTCTGCGATCGGTTTGAGACCATACTTTTTTACTGCTTCTTCACTGGCTAAAACCAAAGCTGTAGCACCATCATTCATAGTGGATGCATTGGCAGCAGTCACAGTTCCATCTTTGGTGAATGCGGGCCTTAAACCGGGAATTTTGTCAAAAAATACTTTTTTAAATTCCTCGTCCACCTTCATGACCAAAGGTTCTTTGTTGCGCTGAGGGATCTCAACAGGTATGATCTCTTCATCAAAAGCGCCTGATTCTGCGGCTGCGGCAGATTTTTTATAGGATTGAATCGCAAAGTTATCCTGTTCCTCCCGACTGATCTCATATACTTTTGCAGTATTGTCCGCAAAAACACCCATGGCCTGCTTGGCATAAGCATCAAGTAATCCATCCTTTTCCAAACCGTCAATCAATTCCGCATTTCCATATTTATATCCCCATCTGGCTTTTGGAATATAGTATGGGCAATTGGACATGCTTTCCATTCCACCGGCAATCACGATATGATTCTGCCCGAGTTGTATGCTTTGCGCACCAAAAACGATGGATTTCATACCGGATGCACAGACTTTATTTACAGTAGTGCAAGGCACGGTATTGGGTAATCCGGCACCTAATGCGGCTTGTCTTGCAGGCGCCTGGCCTGAATTGGCCTGGACCACATTTCCAAAGTAAAGTTCTTCCACCAATTCCGGTTTGATACCTGCTTTCTCCACAGCGCCTCTGATCGCTTTGGAACCAAGCTCAACTGCTGTAAAACCTGCTAAAGCTCCACCAAAACTACCAAGAGGTGTTCTGACCGCGGATATAATATACACTTTTTCCATATTATGATATGATTTGGTTTAAATGCTTAAAGGTAAGCATAATCATGGAATCTGAGGAAAGAATCCTCAAAAAATGTTCAGATTTGGAACCCACTGAACTTAAAGTTCAAGTTTAATATTGTCAGTCTGGTTATTTGTGAAGGATTCGGAGAAACAGCTTATAATTTTGGAGTTGTTAAAAGGGGAAAATATCAGAACCGGAAAATGGCTTAAGGGATTAATTTTTTTAAATGGTGGCATAAAAACCACTTCTATCTAACTTGAACGAGCCAGAACCAAAGAGGAAATTGAATTAAGAAACCCCGTATGAACCTGCCCGTATGAACCTGCCCGTATGAGCTTGCCCGTATGAGCTTGCCCGTATGGGGCCTGCCCGTATGGGGGAGTGGGATCGACCCCGATGGAAATGCATCCTAAGGACTAAATATTCAGTACGGCTTTAATTCTACACCAAATTTCTTTAAAGTTCTGCAAAAATATACACGAATTCAATTTCAGACCCACATTATTCAGGAGCCTTGTACAATCAATAAAGGGCACAATAAACTTCATGATTTTTTTAATATTAAAGATCAGAAACTTTCCGATAAATCTGAAGTCCTATGCCGGACTCTCTTTATTGAAATGGAAAAATCGAGTCCACTCCGAAAAGTCTTTGCCCCCTAAATCCCCTTTGACTTTTTCAGCCAGTACAGGCACTCACGTTTTCAGTCAGCATATACCTAAAAAGGGACTTTTAATTTGTTGATTTTCAATCTTTTCCATTTAGTCTTGTGCTGATCTTTGACATCAGTAGGGTTGGGGCAAAAAACGATTGAAAATCAACAAATTGGACTTTTTGAGCAGACTCAAAATTGTAATTGAAGCTGATTTTTGAAAGCAATCAATTGTTATACAGATATGATATTCAGCCTGGTAGTTTTCAGTACATTCCCATTTTCATCCTGAATAGCTATCAGATAAGTACCTTTGGCTAAAAAATTGAAATTTTCCCTGATGATCGTCTGACCATTAACTTCTATCTCCCGATCCCAAATTTTTTTTCCTATGATGTTATACAAAATTAACTTATACTGCCCGTTGTCAAGATTGGAAATCAAAATTTTGGCAATGTTGTAGGTTGGGTTAGGGTATAGCTGGAATTCTGTTTTAAGATCACTTAGAAAATAATCATCTGTTTCAGGTTTATTTACCTGGTATTGTAATGATTTTACAGTTCCCAGGGCATCAAAATTGACTTTAGCGGCCAGGTATTTGTATTTATTGGAATAAAACTCAAAAGCATTTGTCCAGATATCCTGACAGATGAGTTCCGCGATCATCCTGTCATCTAAAAAAGGGATGACCTTTCCCGTATGTGCATCATATATCTTGATCCTGTGAAATTCATTTACCCGGATCCTGATGACATCAAGGTCTTCATCAGGCAATTCCAGAACTCCATAGGCATCCGTGGATCTCATGACAGTTCGGGTTCCGATGACCCTGATCTGTTTGGTATTTTTCGGTAGATTTCGTTGAATATCAGCAGGTAATTCTCTTTTTTGCAATTTGAAATCATAACTTGCTTCCTGTTTGTTCCTGAATGGATAATTCAGAGATTTGGCGGAGATCAAAACAGGTTTGTCGTAATATACGGGAATTTTTGGTTGTCTTGTGCCATAGTATTGCAGAACAAATCCGATCTCTTCCAGTCCACGGTTGGTCCTTGAATATAAAAAACTGAACTTGTTGCTTTTCATTTCAAAAACCTGGTATGTACCACGTCCTGTTGGACTGAATTCCGATTTAACGAATTCAATTGTTTTTACCAAAGGACTGACTGCCTTACTCAGATCCCATTTGGAGGAACCCTGATTATCTTCCCAAATCAGATGATTGAGCAAATCCTGCTTTAAATAGATGACGTCACCCGCTTTGGGCAGTTTGTCGCTTTGAACTACGATTTGCCCTGCCATTGACTGGATGAATAGAAAACAAAAAACCAATACTGATATGATATAATTTTTAATCAAGGCCTTTCAAACTTTGTAATTGGACAAATTTAAAGTATTCTCCGGTTTTTAGCATCAATTCTTCGTGATTTCCTGATTCAATTATTCTGCCATGCTTCAGTACAATAATTTTATCTGCTTCCCTTATAGTTGATAATCTGTGTGCAATGATGAGTGCAGTTTTGCCATCAAGTACTTTTTTCAGCGCAGTCTGAACTTTTTTTTCAGACCGTGAGTCAAGCGCTGATGTAGCTTCATCAAGAATCAGAATCGGTGCATTTTTGAGCAGTGCGCGGGCGATGGAAACACGTTGTTTTTGACCTCCGCTCAACTTACTTCCCTGTTCTCCGGTCGTACTGCCGAATCTTTCAGGTAAAGATTCAATAAAATCACTGATATCTGCAATTGCGGCGGCATCCTCAATTTCTTTTTGACTCAGCGCCGGATTGCCCAATAATATATTTTGCCCTATTGTGTCATTGAACAAAATAGCATCCTGAGATACAATGGCGATCAGATTCCGCAGATCATCTCTTTTAATTTCTTTTAGATCTATTCCATCCATCTTAATTGTTCCTGATGCAGGATCGCCAAAGCGCAATAAAAGGTCCGTAACCGTAGTTTTTCCAGCTCCGGAATCACCTACCAGGGCAATTTTTTCTCCTTTCATGATCTTCAACGAAAAATTCTCCAATACCAGACGATCATTTTCAGGATATCTGAAGGACACATTTTCAAAAATTATTTCTGATTCAAAATCTTTTTTTCCCAATGTGCCAGGTTCACTTATCTCAGGCGATGGCAGTGAAAGTATTTTTTCCAGTCTTTCCAGGGCAGCATCTCCTTTTTTAAAGGAAAAATAGGCAGATGAGAATGATTTGGCGGGCTCAATGATGATAAAAAAGGCGTAAATAAACGCAAAAAAAGTCTGCGGCATCAATTTTTGATGGAAAACGAGGCTACCTGCATAAAACATAAGGACGGCTATGACCATCACTGCCAAAACTTCTGCAAGTGGCGATCCGCTGTCTCTCCGTCTGTATATCTTGGTTGAAATTTGTGCATATTGATTGTTTGTACGGTTAAACTTTTCTGAAACCGAATGTTCTGCATTATAGGATTTGATCACACGCATACCTGTTATGGTCTCTTCCATGACTGACAGGATCTCACCTAATTTTTGCTGAGCCTGTCCGGATTGTTTTTTAAGTTTTCTCGATAGTCCACCTATGATAAAAACTGTAAAAGGCATCAGGAAAAGAACCAGCAGCGTCAGTTCATAACTGATAAACAACATAAAGCCAAGGCTGCCCAGAATAAGAATAGGCGCTTTGATCAATGCATCAAAAATAGCCAGTATGCTGTTTTCCACTTCTTGGATATCCATACTCATCCTGGAAAGTAAGTCTCCTTTTTTTTCCGTCTTAAAATAACTCACAGGTAATTTTAACAGTTTTTCAAACAATTCTTTTCTTAAATCCCTGATGAAGCCATTGCGCAACGGTGCCATAAAAAACATGGAAAGATACCGGAAAATGTTCTTGAGCAAAAAGGAAAGAATAAACAGTAGTACGATGATCTTCAGCGCTTCAGCAGGTTCTGTGTCCATGATGATATCACTGATATAATTCATTACTTTGTCCTGTAAATCAATTGATTCTCCAAGGGAGCGATGTTCGTTTCCCTCAGGATTGAAAATCAATTCGAAGAAAGGAATGAACAGGGGAATGCCTGCAATGGTAAAAAAGGAAGTGAGTATATTGAACAAAATGCTTGCCAACAAGAATTTCCTGTAAGGTATCAGTTTTTTAAATATGGTCAGAAACCTTTTCAACCGTTTACTTTTTCATGATCTTTAATATGATACAGGGGCAAAAACTTGATTTGATCTTTCAACCAGAAAAGATACAACTTTTATTTCCAGGTATTCCAAATCTCAGTGAATTCATTTGGGTCTGTGCTGTAAATCCATCCGTTTCCAACATACACTTCTCCGACTTAAAAACATCATTTTACCAAATTCTGTTATGTGATCAACTGAAATTGTTTAGCTTATTGTGATGCAAACTGTAGTCATTCAGCCCAGGATTAATGCATTGGTCTAACCTTCAATTTCAACTACCTGTTGAATGCTATGGTAAATCAATGCTATCAATCCTAACTCAAAGACTGATGATCAGCTTAACAGCTCAATAATGGCTAAAAATCAATAAAATTCTTATAAATATCAAAATTATAGGCAATTATATATAAAATAAATATATCAATTATTTTTTCAGAATAAAGCTGTTCATAAAGCTGGTATCGAAATCGCCCTTTTTGAACCGTTCATCTTCCATTAGTTGTTGGTGGAAAGGTATGGTAGTATTGATACCTTCAATGATGAATTCATCCAAAGCTCTTTTCATTTTTGCGATTGCTTCTTCCCTTGTCTGAGCTTTGCAAATCAGTTTTGCGATCATGGAATCATAATAAGGTGGTACCCGGTAACCGGAGTATACGTGCGTATCAACCCTGACCCCATGACCATTAGCTGCATGAAAAGCTGTGACAAGGCCAGGATGCGGAGCAAAATTCCGATATGGGTCTTCAGCATTTATCCTGCATTCAATGGCGTGAAGCTTGGGTATATAGTTTTTCCCTGAAATGGCGATGCCTGCAGCAACTTTGATTTGTTCCTTGATCAGGTCATAATCGATCACTTCTTCAGTGACGGGATGTTCTACCTGTATCCTCGTATTCATTTCCATGAAATAAAAGTCCTGGTTTTTATCCACCAAAAACTCGACAGTACCAACGCCTTCATACTTGATCGCTTTACCCGCTTTAACGGCAGCTTCTCCCATTTTTTTTCTCAATCGGGGGGTCATGAAGGGAGAAGGGCTCTCTTCTACCAGTTTCTGATGTCTTCTCTGTATGGAACAATCTCTTTCGGACAAGTGTGCCACCCGGCCAAACTGGTCCCCGATAACCTGAAACTCTATATGGCGTGGTTCTTCTATGTATTTTTCCACATACATGCCATCGTTTCCAAAGGCTGCTTTGGATTCCTGGCGGGCTTTTGCCCATTGATCCTCAAAATCTTCCGGCCTGTAGACTATCCGCATTCCCTTGCCTCCACCACCGGCTGTCGCTTTCAAAATCACAGGATAACTGATTTTTTGTGCAATTTCCAAACCTTTTTTAAGGTCTTTGATCAATCCGTCAGAACCAGGAATCACCGGTACACCGGCTTTTTTCATGGTATTTTTGGCTGTGATCTTGTCACCCATTTTACGGATCATATCCGCTGTAGGACCAATAAATTTGATGCCATATTGAGCGCATATACTCGCAAAATCAGCGTTTTCAGCCAGGAATCCATAGCCGGGATGCACTGCATCTGAATTTGTAATTTCAACAGCAGCCATGATCCTCTGAACATTCAGATAAGAATCAACAGGCCTTGGGCTGCCTATACAAACAGCTTCATCAGCAAACCTGACATGCAGGCTCTCTGCATCTGCGGTCGAGTACACTGCTACAGTTTTAATACCCATTTCTTTGCAGGTCCTTATGATCCGTAAAGCTATTTCGCCTCTGTTGGCAATGAGGATTTTATTAAACATACACTGCTTATTTTAAATAATCCAAAGCGACTCAATGTTATATTTGAGGCAGCCATAGGAAAATGATCTTTATGAAAAATAATCTTGAAATAATGTATTTTATTTGGTTTCTACTCTGAAAAGAACCTGATCATACTCGACAGGCGTGGCATCCTCAACAAGGATCTCAACGATTTTACCGGATATTTCTGATTCTATTTCATTGAACAGCTTCATTGCTTCAACAATACATACGATTGAACCTGCCTCAATGGTGTCGCCAACTTTGACAAATGCTGGCTTATCCGGAGAAGGAGATCTGTAAAATGTACCGACTATCGGAGATTTGATCTCAGTGAGATTCGATTTAACTGTTTGTATTTCAGTAGCTTCGATGGCGGTTGCACCTGCAGTGGCAGCTGCAACGCTTGGTGGAGAGGATGGTGAAGGTATGATTTCATTTATTGCCGGGACCGGTTGAGAACTCTGAAATACCGGAATACTTTTCCCAGCTTTATAATAGTCCTTTGTCCTGATCTGTAATTCAAAATCGCCTTGTTTCATTTTAAACTCGGCTACATTACTGGCATCAATCAATTTGATGATCTCTTGCAATTCATTTTGTTTCATAAAAAAAATTATTTTTTTGGATCTTTAAAACACCTAAAAGTTATTCAATAATGCTGAAAACTACCACATAACTTTTCAGTCTACTCCGAAAAGTCTTTGCCCCCTAAATCCCCACTGACGTTTTCAGTCAGTACAGGCACTTACATTTTCAGTCAGTACACGCACTGACGTTATCAGTCAGCACACGCACTGACGTTTTCAGTCAGTACACGCCTGAAAGGGTACTTTTAATTTGTTGATTTTCAATCGTTTCCCCTTAGTCTTGTACTGATCTTTGACGTCAGTAGGTTTGGGCAAAAAAAGATTGAAAATCAACAAATTGGACCTTTCGGAGCAGATTCACTTTTTATAATTACTGAATTTTTAAACAGTTATTACACTAAAAATTTCAACATGAGTCTCATTAGTTTACCGGGAAAATAATGCTGTACCAACCACCCAGACGAGCATCATCGGTTTGATGAGTAAAGCATCATTTAACGGAAAAAACAGCGACTTTATCGAATTGTTTTTATCTCACTTTTGGAAAACTTTCGCAAAATAGCTGCCCGTTGTGGAAAATCAAAATTATCATTCAAAGAACATCAAAAATTTTATTATTATTAATGATGGAAGACATATGTGACAATTGGGTTTCGAATTCTCAAAAGATGATAACAGACAATTCGACTTCAACAGGTAGATTAATAAACAAATCCGGTCATTTGAATTGTTTTTATGTTAATCAACGATCCAATGTCTAACAGATATGATCAATAATCCCTTGATATAAAATCAAATGTTGAGACCTTTTGATTATCTTCATGATCAATGGTGTGGTATGATCTTTAACTTGATCTACTTTCAGGAAATATTGAAGAAACAAGATAAAAAACCAAAAGTTGGATCAGTTTTCGATTGTCTATGTAAAATAAATTGAAAATAATTACATTAAAATGTGTTAAACAATGATTTTATTACTGAATTACACATTATACAATTGTAATATATAATGACCATTTTATAGCATTGGAGCAATTATTTTACCCTTTCCATGTATTCAAACGTTTCTGTATTGATTTTTATGACATCACCCTGATTGATGAATAAAGGTACTTTTATTTCTGCACCGGTCTCAACCGTTGCCGGTTTGGTAACATTGGTAGCGGTATTGCCTTTGGCTCCGGGTTCTGTATAAGTTACTTCCAGAATGACATATTGAGGCATTTCAACAGTCAACGGTATTTCTTTTTCTGCATGGAAAAGAATTTCCAGATTGTCACCTTCTTTTAATAATTCAGGGCTTGATATCATTTCTTTCAAAATAGCGATCTGGTCGAAGGTTTCATTGTTCATGAAATGATATCCGAGTTCATCATTATATAGATATTGGTAAACACGCCTTTCAATTCGTACCGTATCGATTTTATGTCCGGCCTGGAAGGTGAAATCGATGATTTTGCCGGTGGTCATACTTTTTAGTTTGGTTCTGACAAAAGCATTTCCTTTGCCAGGTTTGACATGTTGAAATTTTACTACGTAAAAAATATCCTCATTGTGGTTGATACATAATCCATTTCTGATATCAGATGTTGTTGCCATAAAACTTTGTTAATTAAAAAAAATGCAAATATATTTAAAAAATATGTTCCTTCCTGAAAAATTATATTTATGGAATTTATGAAATTAACCTTTCGTCAGACAAATCTCTGTTGCCATTAATATGCCCATTTTATAAGGATGGATCCCCAGGTGAATCCGCCACCAAACGCCACGAGAATGAGCTGATCGCCTTTCACAAGCTGATCTTCATAGTCCCAGAGGCATAGTGGTATGGTCGCAGCAGTTGTATTTCCATATCTTTCGATATTGAGCATCACTTTATCCATCGGAAAACCAGCCTTTTCAGCTGTTGATTGAATGATCCTGATATTCGCCTGATGCGGAACCAGCCATTTAACATCCTGAGTGAGAAGTTTATTCCGCAACATGATCTCTGTCACAGCTTCCTGCATACCCGTTACGGCAAATTTAAATACCTGACGACCATCCTGATAAACGTAATGTTGCCTGGCATCAACGGTTTCGTGTGACGCAGGATTCAGTGATCCTCCACCTTCCATATTTAAAAATTGGCGGCCATAGCCATCACTTCTAAGAAATTCGTCCATAATACCGAAATCATCATAATTTGGTTCAAGCAAAACAGCACCGGCGCCATCGCCAAAAATGATACAGGTATTCCTGTCCGTGTAATCAACGATCGTGGACATTTTTTCTGTCCCCACAACGATGGCTTTCCGCGCAACACCTGTTTCAATGAGTTTTGCTGCAACAGATAATGTATAAATAAAACCGGTACAGGCAGCATTGATGTCAAATCCGAAACCTTTGGTGATGCCCACTTTATCACGAATGATATTAGCTGTATCGGGAAACTGCATATCCGGTGTCACAGTAGCCACTAAAACCAGGTCGATATCGCTTGCGCGTGTATTGGTTTTTTCCAACAAACCATTGATGGCTTTAACAGCCAGGTCAGAACTCGCTTTCCCCGGATCTTTCAATATCCTCCGTTCTTTAATGCCCGTACGTGTCACGATCCATTCATCTGAAGTGTCTACCATGGTCGTGAGTTCTTCATTGGTCAGTATGTATTCCGGCACATAACCATGAACACCTGTGATCGCTGCTCTAACTTTTTTCAACATTTTTTTAACAAAGGTTTTAAAAAATCCCTGTGATATTAATTTTTAAAGATAACGAGTATTGTATTTATAGGGTAATAATTTATGTTAAAATTTGTAAATAGCAGAATATTCAATTAGCTTTTTAATGAATATCAGCTAAGTATTCTAAAAATTCAATTTATTTTTTCCAAGAAATAGCTGCAAAACTAAAAAACAGAGACATATATAGAAATAATGAGTTATTTTTTTTTTGGATTAACTGTAATGG
>DDTL01000173.1 GCA_002344345.1 Saprospiraceae bacterium UBA2365 | reverse complement strand
GTCCGGCAGTCATGCATAATGCTGGCGGACTTTTTAGTTATTAATGCCAATCAAGGGTTGAAAAAAAAGCTCCGAAAATCCTTTATTTGGCCTCAATCCTAAAGGAAGATAAAGGATTTTCTAGCTTTCATCCATTAGGATCGAGGCAAAAAAGTAAGAAAATCCTGCTTATCTGCAGAATTAACTTTAACCCTTGATTCACCTTATTATTCCGTCAATTCAAATTTTCCTGTCAATGGAAGATTATTGGATGCATTGCCCACAAAAACTTCAAAAGCTCCGGCTTCAGGACCCCAGGTTTTATCAAGTCTGAAAAAAGCCAGGTCTTCGGGAGTAATGGTGAAGCTAACAACCATACTTTCGCCTTTTTTGACCATCACCTTTTCAAACCCTTTTAATTGCAACAGCGGTCTGGCAACACCCTTTCCCACGAGGTCTCTGATATACAACTGAACCACTTCTTCTCCATCGTATTTTCCTGTATTGGACAGGGTTGCTTTAATGGTCAAAGACTCATTCATTTTTAGTACCTTGTGGCTGATTACCAGGTTGGAGAATTCAAAATTGGTATAGCTCATGCCATAGCCAAAAGCAAATAATGGTGCATTCGGAATGTCACGGTATTTGGTGCTAAAACCATTTGGTTCATTTTTATAAGGTCTTCCGGTATTTAATTCCTCGTAGAATACAGGTATCTGTCCGATGTGATAAGGAAAGGATGCCGGTAATTTACCTGATGGGTTGTAATCTCCAAAAATTACATCGGCAATCGCATTTCCTGCTTCGGATCCGGGTAGCCAGCAGTTCAGAATGGCGTCAGCATGGTCGACTGCATCAGTCAGGACAAGAGGTCTCCCGGTGAACAAAGCTACAATAACAGGTTTGCCTGTTTTTTTAATTTCTTTCAGGAGTTCCAATTGCAGGCCTTTCAATTCGATGTTGGCATAACTTCTGCATTCTCCAGACATATAAGCAGTTTCGCCTATGGCTAAAATGACTACGTCTGATTTTTTTGCGGCAGCGATCGCTTTTTTGAAACCGCTGCGATCCGAAGTGTTATACTCGAGTTGGGTAAAAAATGCTTGTTGTTTATTATTGGTTAATCTGGCGCCTTCCTCGAATATTAGTTCTGAATTATTACCGACCGCATTTTGCAGACCTTCGAACAAAGAGACTGCTGAATTGGGATCTGCACTTCCTCTCCAATTGCCCAAAGGAGCATCCTTATCTTTTGCCAATGGTCCGATGACTGCTATTTTTTTTATATTTTTGGAAAGAGGCAACAAATTTCCTTTATTTTTCATCAAAACGATGGAACGTTTTGCAGCATCTCTTGATGCAGCCAGGTGATCTGGATGTAAAGTAAGTTGTTTTTGTTTTTCAGCGTTGGTATATTGATAAGGATTATCAAATAGACCCAGTTTGTACTTGATATGCAAAACCCGTCTGACCATTTCATCGATCTGAGCTTCAGTGATCCTGCCTTCTTCGATAAGTTTTTTTCCGTAATCGACGTACAGACTTCCCATCATGTCCATATCTACTCCGGCATTCAGGCCTAAGTAACCGGCTTCTTTGGGATTTTCTGCAATGCCGTGATAGATCAGTTCAGTGACTGAAGTCCAGTCAGAAACCACAAATCCGTCGAATCCCCATTCTCCACGCAATACATCCGTTTGAAGCCATCGGTCACCGGAAGCAGGCACCCCTCCGTTGGTATTGAAAGACGACATTAAAGTAGCCACACCTGCATCAACGGCAGCTTTAAAAGGAGGCAGGTATACTTCCCGCATCATTCTTTCAGACATGTCTGCCATATTGTAGTCGCGGCCACCATAGGCAGCGCCATAGGCTGCAAAATGTTTTGCACATGCGGCAATGGTATTGTCAGCTGCCAGGTCATTTCCCTGAAAGCCTTTAACCCTTGCTGTGGCAGCTTCAACACCCAGGAAAACATCCTCTCCGGCTCCTTCCATGATCCTTCCCCACCGAGGGTCTCTGGAAATATCCACCATCGGAGCGAAAGTCCAATGCACTCCGTTGGCAGCAGATTCAATGGCAGCAATCCGTGCCCCTTTTTCCATGACTTCCCTGTCAAAGCTGGCAGCTTCTCCCAATGGGATCGGGAAAATTGTTTTAAATCCATGAACCACATCAAAACCATAGATCAGCGGAATGCCCAGTCTGGATTCTTCAACTGCTATTTTTTGCAGACGTTTGGTTTCTTCAGCGCCTAAAACATTCAAAAAACTGCCAATCTTACCTTCGCGTACCATTTGGTCATAGTTTTTATTGGTTTCCAGTGAAGCACTGGTTCCGGTAGACATATATGGGTTGGAAAGTTGATTTAATTGCCCAAGTTTTTCTTCAAGGGTCATTTTTTTCAGCAATACCTCTATTCGGGGATCGTAATCACTCTGACTGCTTTTCTGTAAATTCTGACTATAGCTGATGCCTAAGATCAGGATTCCGATTAATAACAAAATTGTTTTTCTCATAAGTAAGTTATTTATTTTCTTTTCGAACATTCCTCTTTGTTTTGTTACAAATCAAATTTTGCAACATTCATTGTTTTCAAATGGACCTGAAAGTGCCCTGTCGTATATATTTGTTTTCGTTATAAGTATCATTTTATAATTGTCAGTATTCCTTCTGTTTTCCAAATACAATCATTCATAAATTCAAATATAGAATGTATAAATTCTGTCGAATTAAAATTTGGTTGTACTGTATGTTTTCCCTGATTTTTCATTCGTTATAACATGGATCAATAATGATTGATAAATAATTTTTTCATACGATAATAGGTGCTAATATACTGCCAATTAGTAAAAGTTTTGAATTCCAGCCAATAAATATATCAATGGTGCATTCCAGTTTATAGCAACTTCATTGGTAGAATAGCTACAAGCCTGATCTACATAGGACTTGGCAGGCCATTTGCTTCGGGCTATTTTTGGAGAACAATCTGTCATCACGACTGTATTGGGGCCACCTGCGAGGAAGCCAGGCACCGGTTCTCTGATACCGTCCGATTCGGAAGGCCGATGATGGATATTCATGACTTTTTTTGTGCCAAATCCTGTAACGAAACAATATGCGGTTGCATTTTTTCCCAAAATATAATCCAGATCTGAAATTGCTGATTTTAAATATCCCGGTTTTTTTGTATGTTTATAAGCGATCATTTTGATCATGCCTTCATTGGCAACGGTTGAATTACTCCCCCAATCGAATTTGCCCAGGCTGATGCCATAAGGAGAATCCTGCGAAACTTTAACCAGGCTGTCTGCCAAATTGAGGAAAGACTGTGATAAATATGGCATTTTTAATTGTCCGGCAACTATTTTTTGATTTGACAAAAGAGAAATATAGCCAAGTGTTCTGACATTTTGCCAACCCGGCACATCCGGCATTGCAAAGTTTGATGTGATCTTGTCTATGTATTTTTCTTCAATGGTAGCCAGGAAAAGTTCCGTTGCAGCCCAAAAAAATTCATCATTCAATGATTCGTCACCATATTGGCCGGTGTAGATATCTGATGGCTGCTTATAAACCAATGCTGGATGTTTCTCGGCCCAATTCCACGCTTTTTTGGCTTTTTCAAGGCAATCATCAGCCAGTCCCGGCAAAAAGCCCTCGTATTTCTTCAATACCCTGTATGCATTTGCCATCACTGCTGCAAAGTTTAACGTGGCAGCAGTAGTTTTTGCCACTACATATCTTTTTTCTTTGGCAAGATGTGGTAAAATACTTCCGTCAAAGTTTTTGTTGGTCAATTTATGGTATACTCCGCCATCGATGGGATCCTGCATGGAAATCATCCAGTTCAGGTTGAACAGAATTTCTGTAAGCAGATCAGGAAAACCTTCTTCATTGCCAGGTATATGGACTTCCAGCTCATTAAAGTATTCTGGATAATCATTTAATGCGGTCAATAAAGTAAACATGGTAATCCCACTGTTCACTATATATTTATTGTAGTCACCTGCATCATACCATCCAAAGGAGCTCGGAATGGTGCTGTTGGTTGGCCTGTTACTGTCTGATGCTGAATCATGTATGAAAACAAGCGTATCAGGATGTCCGGCGGGCCTGGACCAGATCCCTCCAAATTCAGGAGTTATTTCGAAACCGGAACGATTATAATAGTATGCTTTTTGAACAGCTTTAGCCAATTCATAGAAAGGTTTTTCGTTGATGTTGATTTCAAATATTTGATCAGTTCCGGGTATGACAAGTTTATAAATGCCTGGAATTTGGATCTTTGTGAAGTCCAGTTTGCGAACAGACTCTCCGCTTAAATTCCAGTACAATGGCGGTTCAGGCTTCTCCGAAAAAACTTTAATGTTCTGTTGATCATACATTTCTACAAGTTCCACACGATGAGATGTAAGAAGTACTTTTGGTGCAATGGTGATGTATCCAACCTGATTATACAGGATCAGCGGGTCTTTGTAAGGGACTTCCTGCCCGATTGCGAAGTTATGAAGAAAGAAAATGAAGAAGAATATGGGCACATTTTGCATAAATTTACGACTTGTGATCATATTTTAATTTATTTATTAATGAATTAAAAAGTAACCAAAAAAACTGAATTTCATTTATTAATGCGAATCAAGGGTTNNATTGAGGCCAAATAAAGGATTTTCGGAGCTTTTTTTTCAACCCTTGATTCGCATTATTATTTCGACACCTTTTGCAAACAACGATATCCAGGAAAAATGATCAGACATTTTGAGTCACAAAAAAAATTATCAGAAAACATTTATTGCGTCATTTATTTATTATTCTTTATTCCGATCTAGAAACACATCAGCTACCATCCTGAAATTATTCAGTAGTATCTACATGATCTTGGGGAAAATTTGATTTGTCAGGAGGATTATTCATTCAAAAGATAACATTTCATCCTTTCGAAATAGTAAAATGATTATTCAATGGTTCCCATAGTGACATCCACCCGAAGAGTGTCACCGGGACGGTAAGGAATATATCTTGTGGGCAGTTCAGATCCATTAACTTTGATACTTTTGATCCCTTTGCAAATTCCCTCAGGATTTGATACATGTATTTCAAATAAAGTGCCTCTAAGCTTCCTGTTCACCTGGTACTCGGTCCAATCCTTTGGTATACATGGATCAATCAACAGTCCTTCATAATCCGGCATGATGCCCAGAATGTATCTGGTCACTGCATGGTAATTCCAGGCTGCGGTTCCTGTCAGCCATGAATTTTTTGCTTCACCCGGACAGGCTGCATCTTTTCCTGCTATCATTTGAGCATAGACATATGGCTCCGTTTTGTGCAACTCTACCAGTTCATCCAGGAAAGCGGGAGATATTTTTTTGTAGTAATCCCATGCCTGATCACCTCGACCCAGCATGGTTTCTGCAATGATGATCCAAGGATTATTGTGACAGAAAATGCCTGCATTCTCTTTATATCCTGGCGGATAAGTAGATATTTCACCATATTCGATGTAATACCTGGTGAAAGCAGGGTGATTCAGTACTATACCATAATCGCAATCCAGGTATTTTTTTACAGAATCCAGTGATTTTTTTACCATACCTTGTTCCAGACCTATTTGTGCCATGGAACACCATCCCTGTGATTCGATAAATATTTTTCCTTCTTCATTTTCCCTGCTGCCAACCTTGCGTCCGAAATAATCGTAAGCTCTGAGGAACCATTCTCCGTCCCAGCCGAACATCCGGACTGCCTCAATCATTTCATCAATATGTTTTTGTGCGTCAGCTGCTTCCTGATCCTTTCCGATTTGAAGGCAAAGTCGGGCAAATTCCTTACCATAAACCACAAAAAGACCAGCGATCATTAATGATTCAGCAGTTCTTCCTGTGCGGTTCTCTGTGGTTTGAAAGGATTCATCTGGATCGTTGGAAAAGCAATTCAGATTGAGGCAATCATTCCAGTCCGCCCTTCCAATCAATGGCAGTCGGTGTGGTCCAAGGTTATTTACTACATGGTAAAATGAAGCTTTCATGTGGTGGAAATGAGATGCTTGATTCAGCGGATCATTGTCGAATGGAACGATTTCATCCAATATACTGAAATCACCCGTTTCCTTGATGTATTCAGTGGTTGACAGGATCAGCCAAAGCGGATCATCATTGAAATTCCCTCCAATGGAGCTGTTACCTCTTTTTGTCAATGGTTGGAACTGATGGTATGCGCTGCCGTCATCAAACTGAGTCGCAGAAATATCCAGGATCCTTTGCCTTGCCTGATCCGGCAACATATGAACAAATCCAATGATATCCTGATTGCTGTCTCTGAACCCCATTCCACGACCAATTCCTACTTCGAAAAATGAAGCTGACCGTGAAAGATTAAAAGTGACCATGCATTGGTATTGATTCCAGATGTTGACCATTCTGTCAAGTTTTTCATCACTGCTTCTGACCGTAAAAACGTCGAGCAATTTTTCCCAGTATGATTTCAGGTCGCAAAAAGCACTGACAGCTTTTTCAACCGAGTCAAACCGGCTGATCATGTCTCCTGATCGGGTTTTGTTGAGAATGTTCCTGGTTTCCCATTTATCGGACGGATCATTTTCAATGTAACCCAAAACAAAAATCATGTCTCTGGATTCTCCTGGCTTCAGATCCATATCCAGGCGATGCGATGCGATGGGAGACCAACCGTGGGCAATAGAATAGCCGGACTTTTTTTCCAGAACTTTTTGGGGAGCTGAAAGTTCGTTGTACAATCCGACAAATTGTTCCCTATCTGTATCAAAGCCATTGATGGCCTCATTTACATGGTAAAAGGCAAAATGGTTTCTTCGGTCCTTATATTCAGTTTTGTGAAACAAAGTTGAACCCTCGATTTCGACATCTCCGATACTGAGGTTGCGCTGAAGATTGTTCTGGTCATCTTCTGCATTCCAAAGGCACCATTCGATATATGAATACAGGCTAAGAGATTTCGCCTCATCTCCGATATTTTTAATGGTGATCTGATGGATTTCGCAATTGGCATCGATCGGAACAAAAATCATTATGTCAGTTTTTAATTTGTTTTTGGTGCCGGATATCCTTGTATATCCCAGACCATGTCTGCATTCATAATGATCCAGTTCGGTTTTGACGGGTTTCCAGCCGGGTGACCAGATATTGATTCCGTCATTGATATAAAAATATCTGCCTCCGTTGTCCATCGGAATATTGTTATAACGGTATCTCATCAGTCTGCGGTATCTTGCATCTTTGTAGAAAGCGTAACCACCGGCAGTGTTTGAAATCAGTGAAAAGAATTCATGATTACCGAGATAATTGATCCAGGGCCAGGGTGTGTCCGGTCTGGTGATGACATATTCTTTATTTTTATCGTCGAAATATCCAAAATTCATTATTTATTTTTTTTGACTGTTTAATCAATTGATTCAGACGATCTTCTGTTTTGTAATTCAAGACTGATCGCATCTGTTTTCTTTTGTGAAAGCGGGTAGAAAGCCAGAATGGCAGCTGTGAGCAAGCCAATGAGCGAGGGAATCCAGCTCATGAGCATGATGATGCCCGGGAATGCACCCTGAACAGATTGCCCTGCCTGTCCGTTGTAATGGTATGCGCTTAGCACCAAACCCACGATCGCTCCGGCAATGCCTCCTCCGAATTTTGTAGCAAATGATCCTGCTGAGTAGATCAGGCCTGTAGCTCTTCTTCCATTTTTGAATTCTGAAAAATCTGCAACGTCACCAAGCATGGCAAAAAACAGGGTGGGGAAGATAGCGGATGCGAACTCTGACAGGCTTCCGATTATAAAAATGGAAAAAGTATCCTCAGTACCGCAAAAAACAAATAAGGCATTGATTGCTGAAGAAAGAATGAGTGCAGCCATAAATAACTTCTTTTTTCCAAAAAACCTGCCAAGGTATGCAGTAGCAAGGGCTCCGGCGATAGAGGCTATCATCAGCGCTACCAGGTAAGACCCTGCCAATAACTGATCATTGATATAGTGTGTGAAATAGATCACCACAATTCCTTGTTTGATCGAATTATAAACATTAAACAATAAACCGACAAAAAGTAAAACCAGCCAAGGTTTGTTTCTGATCAGGTCTTTGAAATCATGTTTGAGGTTTGATACCTGAGTTTTTGGTGGTTGAACCCTTTCACGCGTACTGGCAAATGTGATGAACATAAGGATGGAAAGGAGTATTGACATGACATACATTGCGTAGCTATATCCCTTTTTTTGGTCGATTAGGGTGATTTTCGAAGCATTCAGGCCCTTCTCGCCCTGAGCGATAAAAGCATATACTGAGTCCGCTTTCATCGAAAAACTGAGTGCGTTGACTGACTCTTGTTCCGGAGAATTTTCAGCCGTTTGATGCGTGGAAAATGCTGCGATACCATCTTTTGTTTTGATCCTGACATTTTCTACATCCTCAGGGGATGAAACAGTGACTTCAAATTTTTCTTTATCTAACTGACGCAGAGTGATATCTGGGTTAATGTTTCCAAAATGGGCAACAAGTAAAAGTAAAGCTCCCTGAACGATCATGCCGCCGGCAAATGCACCAACCATTCTGTAGGAACCAAGCACTGTCCGCACTCTGTTGTCAGGGGTCATCACAGCCATCAGCGCTCCATAGGGGATGTTGTTGGCTGTGTAAACCAGCGTAAACAAGATATACGTCGTATAAGCATAAATGATTTTACCCGTCATATTGAATTCAGGTACAGTAAAGAGTAATGAAAGCGATATACCCAAAGGAATGGCGGACCAAAAGATCCAGGGACGGAATTTACCATATTTAGAATTCGTCCGATCTCCGATGATACCCATGATTACATCGCTGATCCCATCACCGAATCTGGCTACAAGGAAAAGAATACCCACTACTGCAGGTGAAATACCAAAAACATCGGTATAAAAAATGAAAAGAAATGTGGCAACACCTCTCCATGCGATGTTGGCTGCACCGTCTCCGAGGGCATAGCCCAGTTTTTCTCCGAATTTTATTTTAAAATTGTCTTTCATCAAAAGATTTTAATTCTATTATTATAATGTGAGTCTGCTCCGAAAAGGGATATCTTCAATTTTTTTAAAACATATTTATAATATTTATATTTATAACATATAAATTGCAGACTAAAAGTATTTGAAGTATACG
>DDTL01000066.1 GCA_002344345.1 Saprospiraceae bacterium UBA2365 | reverse complement strand
TTCTATATAAATACACAATTTATTAAATGACAGTTATTTACCTTATTATTATTAATAAGATTAGAAACTGATTTTGTGGCTTCAAAATAAGGGTATTATTGAATATGTTTAAATATTTCATCGGAATTGAATTGAGTTAGTGGTAAATATACACAAAAATTCAACAAAAAAATCTTCTATATCTCATAAACATTAAAATGACAGGTTCATGCTTAAAATTCTCTATAGAATATGGATTTATTCTTAGTGATTCTGACGCACCGATGCCGGTCTGAAAGGCAACAGAGATTAATATGGGTTTATCCCTGACAGCTTACAATTTGACAAGGATCTCTTGTCCCTCAGACTCTCCAACTATCCATCAAACCGCCTTCACTTATTTGATAACTTTCCGGTTCAACTTTAGGCAGTGCATAAGGAAGTAATTTTACCAACAATTCCAATCTGTCTTTTGGATTTAATTTTTCAAAATGTTCTGGCAGCAATTCAATTTCCTGATGCAATATGTTTTTGAGTGCTGCTCTTAATTCCCTGGTCAGTTTATTTGGTGTTCCTGCCTCTCTGCCACCATATTTTTTTCCTGTATTGTTTGCCATAACTAAACTATTATAAACTATTATAGATTGACAATTTTTGTCAATTAATGAAATTCACTTATCTGTAATGTTTCATTGCTAACCTGATCTTTTTATCAAGTTCTTCAACCAATTCAGATGATACTGTTAATTCAGGTTTTTTGCATAGTTCTTTGATTTCTCTTTTTAATCTTGAATAGTATTCCTTATTGCTAAAGGCTTTCTGATACCTTAAATTTTCAATTTCCTGCATTATTTTATCCTGACCTATCATATTTATTGCCATCAGGTTTATTTGCTTCCAGAAGTCTTTAGGACTCTTCATTTCTGATAATTTAAAGTGAATTAAATTTAGTTTATTTATTGATTCATATTCTGCAAGCCATTTATCAAAGATAGCCATATAAAACTTTTCATCTGACAAGCTGCCTGCTGTGATTTTCGCCTGATTAAATTGCTTTGGTAGTCTGCTTAAAAATCTCAGTTCATACCTTAAAACATTCTGCCCATTCCAAACATCAGGCAGTATCAATCCCTTGGCTTTGCCCTCTGCAATTTTGTTGTAAAATACTTTCTGCCTTAATCCATTTGAGTAATAAAGGCTTTTTGACTGTGGCTGCCTGTTATAATATTGGCATTCCCCTAAAAAATTATAATATGCCTCTGGTTCATATTTCATCAGGAAATTTTGTGCAAAATCAATCCTGTTTATTGTGGCTTTCTTAATAGGTAAATAAAGCTCATCTGACATCATTTCAAAAGCTCTGACACTATCTGACCTGGTCAAAGTATGAAAGTTATCAGGCAGGAAATATTTTGCAAGGCTGCCCTTCATAGATATTCCCTGCTCTGATATATTGACCTTATAGTTATTCAAATAGCCACTTACATAAACCTGACCATCATCTTTGAAATGTTCTGTTATTACTGACAAATTCTGCAAGGTTTTGGATAAGTCAAAATTGCCTGCATTATCTGATGATAGCCATAAATTTACTGTATCATACATAGCTATTGATTAAATATGTCAATGAATACATCTTACTATAAGATGATTGCATCATATTTATAAAATTCAATAGCTTGCTCTCTTAATCTGATTATCTCATCATCAAAACCTCCATCTATCAATTTTTGATAATAAGATGAAATCAAATTTCTGCCACCTGCAATGATCAGTACTTCTATGATTGAATAGTCCTTATTGGTCAAAAATAAATAGCCATCATTCCTGAATGGAAACATCGGATTTTGACTGCCATCTTTCAAAAGTCTGTTAGCATTTGGATAGCCATATCCTATTTCAGGATAATCCAGATCATCCATATAAATACTGCTAAAATTCAAGCCATTGCCTGTTAAACTCCATTCTGCAAGTCTTTTGCTGTCTGTATGTACAAAATCCCTGCAAGCTGTTTTATAAAAGTATAGCTGCCCTTTGTGATTGACAAAATTTGTCAATCCACAATCTTTCCCTGCCATTGGATCGGTAAAGGATACACAATCCAGTCTGGCTTTACTTTTGATTTTGTTTGCAGCTCTCACTGCATCTGGAAGCAAAACAAATTTGTAATATTTCATCTTGTTCCATTTTTTAAAGTGACAAAAGTTGCTGCCTGATCCTCAATCTCATCATTAGTGGCTTTCCTGTTCTGCAATAACCAATCATCTATCTCCTGCTTACTGAAATAGATATGCTTTCCCTGTGGTTTAAAACAAGGGATGCCACCTGTGGAAGTCAATTTGTAGAGATAGCTTTTGGATAGTCCTGTATAGACTGCTACCTCATCAAAATTCAATACTGATTTCTGTGAAAGTAATAAGGATTCTATGTTCCTTAGTCTTTCATCAAATCTTTCAAAAATTTCCATTTTTTTTACTTTATTAAGTGAATAAAATGGACTTATAAGCCCTGTTATGTAATTACAAGGGCAATTTCTGAAAACATTGAAAATATAGGCGTTTACCTATGGCTTTGGTAAAGGTAAAGGTGAAGGTGAAGGTGAAGGTNNGTGAAGGTGAAGGTGAAGGTGAAGTCAATAATTTAAAAGTTAATTAATAGATCATCAATTGCTTTAATCTTTTCAGGTGACAAACTAATATCAAGATTAGTTTTAATTTGTTTCCAAGATGCTTTAAAAGGTTTACCATCAGGCATAACAAAGCATGCTGTTAATTTAATATAATCTGATTTTTTTGAATTATATGAGATATTATTTGTCTCCTCCAATTTCGTGATAAAATATAACAATTCTGTTGCATTGTTTTGATGCCATCTTACAGGTTTTAAATCAGCTATTGGTTTCCCTGTGAAAATATCAATAAATTGCTCAAGTTTTGTTTCCGGTGCTATTAAAGCATATTCATTAATCATAAGGTTATAAAGTTCAGGAATTTCAATATCTGGATTCACTTGCCATTTATATGAAATTTTCTTGTTGATTGGAAAATACTTCAATTTTAATTCTTCATAAATATTTATAAGTTGCTTTTGCCTGTCTTTTACTATTATTAAATACTCATTGTACCTATCATTAAAATTTGGATTATCTAAACATAATAGGCCTTTAGAGCTTCTATTTTGAAAGAAAGTTTTGCTCATTTCTAATTGACTAATTATTTTTTGCATTATTTCTTTATCAATATTATTTATTTTGATTATAAGTTCAATCTCAGCTTTTACATTTTGAGGTATTACATCATGTATTTCATAGTTAATTTTACCATCATTCATTTTACTATCCCTTATAATAAACCCATTTTCATCCATGTAGTATTGTTCAGTATTATAATAAATATAATCTGGAAACAATAATTCTTTCAGTTTTGTGAATAATTCATTATAAACAACCATGATTTAAATATTTATATCCGGAATCCTATTTGCCGCTTCCCTCTTTTTCTCATCTACAATATTAGCATATATTTGAGTGGTCTTTATTTCTGAATGGCCTAAAAGTTTGGATAATGTATAGATTTCTGTTCCCAAAGACAATTGTAAAACTGCAAAAGTATGTCTGGCACAATGGAAAGTGATGTGTTTGGTAATCCCTGCTTTCAGTACCCATTGCATCAAAGCCACATTCATATAATCAGAATACTTCAGTCCTATGAAAACCTTTTCATCCGGTATAACTGTTTCACCTAAATAGGATCTGGCCTGATCAGAAATATCAAGATATTCAAGTCCTTTGGTTTTTTGCTGATGGAAGGTGATCTTCCATCCCTGATCAGTTTTTTGCAGTTCTGACCACTTTAGTTTCTGAATATCTGACCATCTCAATCCGGTCAGGCAGGAAAATAAAAACGCCCTTTTCAATACATCATATCTGCATGCTGTTTTGGCTATTGCCCTCAATTCATCCAACGTCAGATATTCCCTTTCTTTCTCAACAACTTTTGGATTTTTTACATCTATGGCAGGATTGGAAAGGATGATTTTTTTCTTTACTGCTTCTTTCAGGGCAGCTCTGAATTTATTGAAATAGGATGATACTGCTGAAGACGACAATGGTTTACCTGATTTGCTGTTAGTCTTTAGCAGATAATTTTTAAAACCTTCACAAAAATCATCATCAACCTCCCTGAATGAAATTTTTGTGCCTGCAAATTTGACCAGATGCTTCAATGAGCTGTCCCAATTTCCATAGTTACCTTTTGACTCCTTTCTTTTCTCCATCAGGTCTTTGAAGTAGTCAATGAAATTGGTGTTCTGCTTAAAATCATTGGAAAAGCCATACAAACCATTTTTGATCTCAAGTTCTCTTTTGGCTTTGATGCTTTCAGCCAGTTTCAAGGTATCCTTATTGTACTGCTTATCCACAGGACTTTTAGGATTACCGATCAAATACAAATTCAGATACTCATAATCCCTTAAACCTTTGGATTTTCCATCAGGTGTTGTGGTAGTTCCTTTGTAAAATTCCAGATATAGGCTGATACTGCCATCTTTGGTTTGTTTCCTCTGTCTTAAATGCACTTTCATTTTTGTTGCTATTTGTTGCTAATGATATACAAATATACAAAATAGCAACAAATAAAAGTCAAATAACAACAAAATAAGTGAAAATATCAGGGTGAAAAATTGCTATAAAGTCAATAAATAAAAGGCATTAGATAATCAAAGGAAAACAACTTCACTTTCCGATACAGAACTTTCCAAAGATATTTCCCAATACATCTTCCGTGCCTATGGCTCCTGTGATGCTGCCCACATAATACAATACCTGACGAAGTTCCAGGGCAACGAGGTCTGAAGGCAAACCTTCAGCAAGACCACTGGTCACTATTTCAAGGCTTTCCCTGGCCTTGCTCAGCGCTTCAAAATGCCTTCCGTTGCTGATGATCACCTGTTGTTGGTAATTGGTCTGCCCTAACACTTTTTCATACAGGGTATTGCGCAGGGTATCGATGTTGTGCTCCAGTTTTGCACTGATGGAGATCAACTCATAAGCGGAAAATGCGCTGGTAAATGCTTCCAATTCATTTCCTGCCAACAGTTTGTCGGATTTATTGGCCACCAGTATGATCTCCGCTTCGGTTTCAGGAAGATTTTCCAGGTCATGCCTGATCTCCTCAACCGTGATTGCGCCCGGATCGAACAAATAGATCACTATGGCTGATTTTCTGATCTTTTCGTAGGTTTTATGAACTCCGGTGGCCTCGATGGCATCGCTGGTCTTGCGGATACCTGCCGTATCGACCAGCCTGAATTGCACACCATTGATCTGGATAACCTCTTCGATGGTATCCCTCGTTGTACCCGGAATGTCGGAAACGATGGCCCTGTCCTCCTGTAAAAGCGTATTGAGCAAGGTGGATTTCCCGGCATTGGGCCTCCCGGAAATCACAGTTGGGATACCATTCCTGATCAGTTTACCTGTGCTGTATGAGTTGAGCAGGTTTCTGATCTCTCCATCGATTTCTTCCACCAGCTGCCGCAACCTCGTCCTGTCTGCAAATTCCACATCCTCTTCCGAAAAATCGAGTTCGAGTTCCAGTAAACTGGCAAAATCGATCAGATTGGCTCTCAAAACAGCCATTTTGGAAGAGATCTGACCATTCATCTGCCTGAGTGCAATGTTGTGACCGGCCTTAGACTCAGATGCGATCAGGTCTGCCACCGCTTCCGCCTGGGATAGGTCCATTTTCCCGTTGAGGAAAGCGCGAAGTGTAAATTCACCCGGTTCTGCCAGCCTCGCACCGGCCTGAGAAAACAGGCTGATCATCTCACGCACAATGAAAGGTGATGCATGGCAGGAGATCTCCACCACATCTTCACCCGTATAGCTGCGTGGCGATTTGAAAACCGTCACCACCACTTCATCCAAAACCGCATTTTTACCATCTTTTATCCTTCCGAAAACAGAAGTATTGGGTGAAATTTCAAACAGGTTTTTTCCAGAAAAATGTTTGGCTACACAAGCTACGGCATTCGTGCCAGACAAGCGGATCAAAGCAATGGCACTGTTGGAAACTGCTGTTGCCGGAGCAATAATGGTATCATTTGAATGAAAGTGCATACGCCTGAATTTCTGTTGGACAGAGTTTGTTTGAGTTGATCTAATTGTTCGAGATGTTTCTTTGTTCGAATTGTTCCTTTGTTCACATCAGATCACAGTTCACAGTTCACAATTCACAGTTCACAGTTCACAATTCACAGTTCACAGTTCACAGTTCACAGCTCATCACGCTGCCTGTATCTTGCTTAGTTTGCTGTGCGAGAGTCTGGCCTCGGCATATTCGACATCAATAACAAATTTCTTTACGTTCTTTTTGGAGGGCAATTCAAACATGGCATCAGTCAGGATCGCTTCACAAATGGAGCGAAGGCCGCGTGCTCCGATCCTGTATTCTACTGATTTGCGGGCGATGAGATCGAGCGCTTCATCCTTAAAGATCAGTTCGATGCCTTCGAGTGCAAACAGGCTTTTATACTGCTTGATAAGCGCATTTTTCGGTTCTGTCAAGATGCTTTTGAGCGCTTTTTCATCCAATGGATCCAGATAAGTCAACACAGGCAACCTACCGATCAGTTCAGGGATCAACCCAAAGGATTTCAGGTCTTTATGCGTGATATACTGAAGCAAATTTTCTTTATCCACCCTTTCATTTTGTTGGTGACTATAACCGATCACCTGTGTATTCAGTCTTCTGGCAATGTGTTTGGATATACCGTCAAAAGCTCCTCCGGCTATGAATAAGATATTCCTGGTATCCACGGTGATCATTTTCTGCTCGGGATGTTTTCTTCCACCCTGAGGCGGCACATTTACATCGCTTCCTTCCAGTATTTTGAGCAAAGATTGTTGTACGCCTTCACCCGAAACATCTCTGGTAATGCTCGGATTGTCGTTTTTCCTGGCTATTTTATCGATCTCATCAATGTATACGATACCGCGTTGTGCAGCTTCCACATCGTAATCACAAGCCTGGAGCAATCTTGTCAACATGCTTTCCACGTCTTCACCCACATAACCGGCTTCCGTAAAAACCGTTGCATCCACTATCGCAAACGGGACTTCAAGGAACTTGGCGATCGTTTTTGCGAGCAGTGTTTTACCAGTGCCTGTTTCACCGACAAAAATGATATTGGATTTTTCGATTTCAACATCATTTCTCGGCCCCAGTTTCAATCGTTTATAGTGATTATACACCGCAACTGACAGATGTTTTTTGGCATCTTCCTGCCCTATCACGTACTGATCCATGAAAATTTTAAGTTGCATGGGGGTCACTTCCGGTATATCAAAATGTTTTTGATCAAAGTGTTTCCTGCCGATCTCATCCCTGACGATTTCTGAGGCCTGCTCCACACAGGTTTCACAGATATGACCCTCAATGCCTGCTATGAGCATGAGGGTTTGATCTTTAGGTTTCCCGCAAAATGAACACCTGACTTTTTCTTTTTTCATTCCAAACCGGATTCAAAAATTATCTTGCTGTAAAATGATCAATCTTTCTTTTTAGGATTATCCCTGGTAAGTACTTCATCCACCAGACCGTAATCTTTAGCGTCAGTGGCTGTCATCCAATTATCCCTGTCGCAATCTTTCTCGATGACTTCAAATGTCTTACCCGTGTGGTATGCCAGGATATCATACAGTTCCTTTTGCAACTGCTTGATTAGTTTGTATGAGATCTCCATTTCTGACACCTGACCCTGCATGCCGCCCATCGGCTGGTGTATCATGACGCGGCTGTGATTGAGGCAGGTCCTTTTGCCTTTGGTCCCGGCTGCCAGCAATACAGCGCTCATGGATGCAGCCATCCCTGTACAGATCGTCGCGATTTCAGGACTTACATATTGAAGCGTATCATAGATGCCCATACCTGAGATAACTGATCCACCCGGGCTGTTAATAAACATCTGTATGTCTCTTTTGGCATCCGTTGATTCCAGGAATAGCATCTGAGCCTGGATCACATTGGCAACATAATCATTGATCGGTACACCCAAAAAAATGATCCTGTCCATCATCAACCTGGAAAAAACGTCCATTCCTACAATATTCATCTGCCTTTCCTCGATCACCTGAGGCGTAAAAGCATTAATATCAGGTACGATAGTCGAACCCAGGTATTTCTCCAGATGCATGGAACTCATTCCGCGATGCATGGTAGCGTATTTAAAAAACTCTTTGCCGTAATCCATTCGCTTATTTTTTTTGCTTAGTTATAACAATCGGGTTCTAAAAATGTTCTGTTAAGTTTCTTTCCTTTATTTGCTCATTCAATGCCTTCACTTCTTCCCTGAAAGAATCGATTGTAACTTCCTGCAGCACAGGCTGAATGATCTCTCTGACTTTATCAAATACTTTCGCTGTCATAAGTTCTTCAACAGCCTTTTGATATTGATTTTTATCCTTCATCATGTAATCATAAATCTGCCTGATCATTTCAGGATCGGCATAACCCATCTGTGAATTCAGATAATTGTAGGCTCTCATCTGCAATTGTCTGGATACTTCTTCTACTTCCACATCGATCTGGTACTTCCTGCCCAATTCACTCACGATCATCTGCCATTTCATCTCTTTGAGGAAAGTCTCAAATTGTTTATCGAAAACAGATTCCTCCATTTCCTTGTTCTTATCCATCTGCAAGAGCCATCTTTTCAGAAAAGCTTCCGGAAAACGGACTTCTGTTTCAGCCAAAACTTCCTCCATAATATTCATATTGAGGAATTGTTTTGCTTCAGTTTCGTAGAACTTTTGCAATTCATCCTTGATAAACGATCTGGCTGCTTCTTCATCTTTTACTTCTTCTCCAAAATGAAACTGGAAAAACTCTTCATCCAGTTCTGCCGGCACCAATCTTTTCACTTCCCTGATCTCAGCTTCGAAATTTCTTCCAATTTCTTTTTCCTCATTCTCATCCAGGAAAAGGAAATGTTTTTTAACAAAACTTTCATCTCTGTCTTTTTCGAGATTGTATATATCAAAACGTATAAAATCTCCCTGTTGTTTCGCCAACACCTCTTTTTTAAGGTCTTCTCCTGCAATATCCTGAACCATGATGCTGAAACTGGTTTCCCAACCTTCGTATTTCAACAGGTCACCATCCAGTTCTTTGGCTTTCAGAGTCAAAATATCCTTTTCTTCAATGCCATCTTCGACGGACTCTTGTTTTCCAGCCCTTCTTCTGATCATTTCAAATTCATCGTCTATGGTTTTCTCGTCAATCAGAATAGATCTGAGGGTGTAGGCATCGTTTTCGGAAACACCGTTGATCTCAAATTGTGGTCTCAGCCCAAGGTCGAAGATAAAAGTATAGTCCTTCAATTGATTGATATCCAGATCAACGGGGTCTTGTCCTTCGGCAAGGATTGGTTCACCCATATATTCAATTTTTTCTGTTTCAAAAAAATTATCCATGGATTTGCCCAATACTTCGTTGACAGTTTCTGCCAGCAGGGTGTTGCCGTACATTTTCCTGATCAGATTCTCAGGCACTTTCCCGATCCTGAAACCTTTAAAACTCGAACTTTTCTGCTTTTCACGCATTTTTTTGCCGAGTGTTTCTTCGTAATCACTTTTTTCGATTAAAAACTCAACCTGAAGCTGGAGTTCATCTATTGATGTTTTATTAATTTGCATAGTTATCTTTTTAGATATGTTATCGAGTTATCATTACCCATTTCCGGGTCAGATCATTTGTACACTTTTTCTGATATGCATCCAAAATTTTATATCAAAAACGATTTGTTTTAAAAATATTATTTTAAATCATATCACTTATTATATCTGAAATTACTAAATATTTCTTTCAGTTTTAATCCATCATTTATAAAAGGCATTCACTAAGAGTGGCGGCCACTATTTTTTTCTTTTATCCAGCTTAATAATCTTAGCTGATCCCGGAGCATTTTTATACATACTTAGGAAGCCGGTGATGGTTAAATTTTTCTCAATTAATGAAGATTGATTGCAGAACTTCTGTCTTAACATGCAGCCTGATTTGATTTTGCTACAAATTGCCAATAGCTTTTACAAAAAAGTGCGGGTGGAGGGACTCGAACCCCCAAGCCTCGCGGCACTAGATCCTAAGTCTAGCGTGTCTACCAATTTCACCACACCCGCTATGATCAGAAAGCCAAAACAACAAAAAAAAGTAATTTTTCTATACTTCAATGGTCTCTGAGTTCAAATGGACTGCAAATATATAACCTTTTGAATATTTCAGATGATAATTAATAAATTCTTTTTTCATTCATATATCATATCATTGAACCGACAAAAACCCTTTTTACCAGTGGCATAATCGGGTACCCGTTCAATATAGTTGGATGAAAATAGTCTGGTTATGGTAATAATATGCTATTTTAGTTTTTCTTTTGCATATTAAATCTGATTAAGGTGGGTAAAAGCGACATTGCTACAACTGCTGCAGAACTTAAGCTTGTTGAAAAAGATTTCAACAGTCTCGTCGGAGGCATCGTGCCTAAGCTCGAGGATGAGGACTATGCACTGATCAAAAAATCTTTTGATCTGGCAGTTGATGCCCATAAGTTTCAGCGCAGAAAATCCGGAGAACCATACATTCATCACCCCATTGAAGTTGCCCGGATATGTTATAATGAAATAGGTCTTGGTCCCACTGCCATTGCCAGCGCTATTTTGCACGATGTGGTGGAAGATACCGAAGTCAGTCTGGAGGAGATTGCCGATCTTTTTGGCCCTAAAATAGCGAAAATTGTTGATGGACTGACCAAACTGGATGGTTTGTACAATGTGGAATCACCTCAGGCCGAGAATTATAAAAAAGTACTTAGTACTTTGGTTTATGATGTACGCGTCGTTTTGATCAAAATGGCGGACAGACTGCACAATCTAAGGACCATCGGGTCGATGCCCAGGCACAAACAACTCAAAATCGCTGCAGAAACAGCCTACATCTATGCTCCGTTAGCTCACAGATTGGGTCTATACAATATAAAAAAAGAATTCCAGGACATCATACTGGCGATTAAAGAGCCGGAAACTTATAATGATATTGCCCAAAAACTCAATCAGTCCAAGGACGAGCGCGATGCGTACATCGCCGAATTCATCGACCCGCTCAAAGAAAAAATTCAGCAGTTGAACGTTCCATACAGGGTGTTGGGACGTCCGAAATCGATTTCTTCCATTTACAACAAAATCAAGACCAAACAGGTCACTTTTGAAGAGATCTATGACCTTTTTGCCGTACGGATCATCATCAATGTACCTGAAGAGCAGGAAAAAAGCCTGTGCTGGCAGGTGTATTCTGTCATCACCGATGTCTATACACCGATCCCGGAAAGACTGAAAGATTGGGTTACCAACCCCAAAAGCAATGGTTATGAGTCTTTGCATACGACCATAGTCGGGCCGCAGGGAAAGTTTGTCGAAGTTCAGATCAGAAGTGAGCGAATGGATGACATTGCGGAACGCGGATATGCGGCACACTGGAAATACAAGGGACAGACCAACAAGATCAATGTTTATGACCGCTGGCTGGACAGCATTCGCGACTTGCTGGACAGTTCCACGGACACACTTGAATTTATCAGTGATTTCAAGACCAATTTATTCAAGGAAGAAGTGTATGTTTTCACCCCTAACGGAGATATGCGAATCCTCCCAAAAGGTGCGACTGCACTGGACTTTGCCTTTGATATTCACTCTGACATCGGTTACAAGGCAGTTGCCATCAAAGTCAACAACAACCTGGTACCGATGGGTTATAAGCTTAATAACGGGGACAAGATCACCGTAACAACAAGCAAAAGTCAAAAACCCAATGAGAACTGGCTAAAACTCGTCATTACTGGTAAAGCTAAAGCAAAAATCCGCTCTGCCATGAAGGAGGAAAAGCGGAAAATGGGAGAATTCGGTAAAGAAACGCTCGAACGAAAGCTTAAAAACCTCAAGGTCAGTTACGATGAGAACATTGACATGCTGGTCAAATATTTTGGTTTTCAATCCAGACCCGATTTATTTTTCGCGATCGCAACAGAAAAAGTAGATCTTGGAAGGTTGAAGACTTTTGATATTGAAGGTCCCAAATTGATCCAGAAAGAAGAGAAAAAGACAAGTACAATTGAACTTTTGGCTGAAACCATCAAATTGCCAAACACAACTAAACAAAGTTCTCCCACATCTGTTTATATCAATGGTGAACCGGGGGACAAATTCAATTATTCATTTGCCAGTTGTTGTAACCCGGTTCTGGGAGATGATATTTTTGGTTTCATTACCACCGGAAGCGGTTTGAAAATACATCGGACATCCTGTACCAATGCCAACCATCTGATGGCCAATTATGGATACAGGATTGTACAAACTGAATGGGCGAGCAGTGAACAATCAGAGTTTGTCGCCGAGTTGAGCATCGTTGGTGTTGATACCGGACCGGGAACCATCAAAAAGATCATCAATGAAATTTCTGAAAACCTTGGACTGAATATACGCTCTTTTAATATATCCGGAGAGGAGGGTTATTTTGAAGGAAGGATCAGTATTTATATAAAAAACAAGAATCAGCTGGCCATTGTGACACTTCGGCTTAAACAGATAGAAGGGATTACAAGTGTTACCAGGGTTGAAAAATAAAGCATCATCTGTTATGGAGCAAAAAACAAAAACTTTTGAAAGGGTAAAACAAATTTTCCGAAATTACCTTCAGATAAACGACTATCGTAAAACCCCGGAAAGATTTGCCATACTGGAAGAGATCTATTCCCGGGAAGATCATTTTGATGCTGAAGCTTTATATATCCAGATGAAATCCAGGGACTACCGTGTTAGCCGGGCTACCGTGTACAATACGCTTGAACTCCTCGTGGAATGTGATCTTGTCAGAAAACAACAATTTGGCAAAAACACAACGCATTACGAGAAATCCTTCGGATCCAAACAACACGACCACATGATTTGCGATATCTGCGGCAAACTGATCGAATTCTGCGACCCAAGGGTTCAACAAACCAAAAACATGGTGCACGAAACTTTCGGTTTCACCGTACACCACCACGCGCTGATCATACATGGCATTTGCAAAGAATGCCAGAAAGAGATGAATTCGGCTGAGCACTAAGAGATATTTTGAAAAATTATTTTTTGTTCATCCTCAAAGATCATGAAATTCATCAACAAGATTCATATATGAACTTCAGATCAAAGGTTGCCTGATCAGTCTGAATTGTTCCAAAATGCTGAAATTCATCATTCGCATTGAATCTTCAAATCTTCAAATCATCAATTCCTCATTCGTTGCGGTCTGAATTTCCTGCTTTATAAGATAAAAAATGAATATCCGGTATGAATCTTTGAATTACTTGTCCGGTTTGATATATTTGTGTTTTTTTTAATACCTGATATCACATTAAAGTCGATTTCAAATTATCCAAAACAGGAGAAAATCGTGATTTGAGGAAAACTGAAACAAGCATAAATGAAAGTAGATGTAATTCTGGGCCTGCAATGGGGCGATGAAGGCAAAGGGAAAATCGTGGATTACCTGTCAAACCAATACGACATAGTTGCCAGATTCCAGGGTGGTCCAAATGCCGGACATACCATTATCATAGATGGCAAAAAATCCGTGCTTCACATCATGCCTTCTGGCATCTTCAGAGACCATATCATCAATGTCATCGGCAATGGAGTCGTGATTGATCCATCGATCCTCATCCGGGAAATCCGGAGTCTTGAGGATCAGGGAATAGATGTTAAGAATAAGCTCCTGATCTCTAAAAAAGCGCATTTGATATTGCCTACTCATAAATGGATCGATGCGGCAACCGAACTTAGTAAAGGAAAATTCAAAATCGGTTCTACTCTTAAAGGTATCGGCCCCAGCTATATGGATAAAACAGGAAGGAATGGTCTGAGGGTTGGTGATATCGAATTGCCGAGTTTTAAGGAAAAATATGAAACGTTGAAGCAAAAACACCTTCATATCCTTCAATCCTTACCCAAAGTGGATCAGTTCAATTTTGAAGAACTGGAGCAAAGTTGGTTTGAAAATATTGAAAAATTGTCCACTTATGCTTTTGTCGATACAGATTATTACATCAATGCCCAACTGAAAGCAGGTAAAAGGGTACTCGCTGAAGGAGCTCAGGGCACCATGCTCGACATCGACCACGGAACTTATCCCTATGTCACTTCTTCCAATACGATCACTGCAGGTGTGAGTACTGGTTTGGGCGTGGCTCCATCCATGATCGGGGAAGTCATAGGCATCACCAAAGCATATACTACACGCGTCGGAAGTGGTCCATTCCCCACTGAACTGTTCGATGCGGATGGAGACCAACTACAGAAAACAGGTCATGAATTCGGGGCTACGACCGGGCGTCCCAGAAGGTGCGGCTGGCTGGATATTCCTGCTCTTAAATATGCCATTATGATCAACGGAGTGACCAAACTGGCATTGACAAAACTGGATGTACTCAGCTCTTTTGAAGAGATCAAAGTTGCCACCACATATCATTATGAGGGTAAAGACCATCAGGAAATTCCCTTCGATCTGGATGCGTTTCCGATTGTACCTGTTTACAAGACTTTTCCGGGTTGGAACAGAGATATTTCAAAAGCAAACAGCATTCAGGCATTGCCATCACTTGCCAAATCTTATTTGTCTTCTTTGATCGAAGCGCTCCAAACACCCATAGCTTTTGTGTCTGTAGGACCGGGAAGAGACGAACTGATCGTAAATAAATAAGCAGGATATGGTTGATTTTTGACCGAAAACACCCTGTTTGATTGTCATCTCTATTTTTTATGGGCAAAAACGATGTACTGGTAATCCAGTGAAGTATCGTCAGAAATCACGGGATCGTAACCGATCTGGGCCAGTTCATTTTCTAAAATATTCAAAGGCACCCTTTGTTCCTGTGGAGGCGCTTCCTGAATGGGCAATTTTTTTAGTTTATAGTCAACAATAACCAGTTTTCCTCCTTTTTTCAATCCAGGCAGGAGCGTTTTAAGATAATCTTTCCTTTCCGATATCTCTGAGATGGTATTGATGATCACGATGATATCAGTCTCTTCCTTTTCTAGTTGAGGATCATCGGGGTCTGCAAGTCTGGTTTCAATTTTCCCCTGCAATTCAGGTGGAAGATTCCTTTTGAATGTGTTGATCAGTTCCAGGGAAAAGGTGTCAATGTCTATGGCAATGACTTTTTGGGCTTTCAGCGCGATTCGGAAAGTAAAATATCCAGTGCCTGCCCCTATATCGGCAACAGTTTTATCAGAAAGATCACCCAAAAGGTCCAGGACAATACTGGGTTTTTGCCATATATCCCTGTCTTTGTTAATGTTGGGCTTCACTGGGATCACTGGATCTTCCACCGTATTTTCCGATAATGTATTTTGTTCTGTTTTAACAGCGTCATTCTCTTTACAGGAATTTAAACCTGCAAAAAGAAAAATCGCTATAAAAACCCGCATCCACCACGATATTCGATTCATAAACAATCAATTCTACTTTAAATTCACTTTCAATCCACCAAAATTACTATAATAATCGGAAGTAAAAGAAAGTGAATAAAACAAATTGACCGAAAGTATACTTCATTTTGATAGACGTACAGATCGGATGGGTCTATTAAAAAGAGTTAACAAGATTTTTTAAAAACAAATCTGAATGATCCTTTTAAAAAATCAACTCAGGTCATCGCATGCCTCCATAACTTAAACAAAGTTTCAAAAACATCAGTCGAATCGGCTATTCATTGCCCTGACTAAAAACTGCTCCAGTGACTTCCTGACATCTTTCTGAGGAGCGATGCTGTGATTGACCATGATGGCAAAAGCATAATATTTGCTATCAGCCGCTGATCTGTAAATGCCCGTGTAATTCAAAACACCTTCTAAGGATCCACTTTTGAGCCAAATATGCTGTCCTATCTGCTGATTTTCCAAAAAACTTTTGACAGTTCCTTCCATACCTGCACGTGGTAAAACGTACTTCAATTGGCTCATTCCCAATTTATTATGAAACATAACAATATACCGGGTCAATATGTCAGGAGTTATCAGATTTCCTTCAGACAGACCACACGCATCCCTGATTTGCAGGTCTTCCATCCCAACAGGGTAAACTTCAAAAAGTTTTTTCCACTCTTGAGGGCTGGGATAGCCAGTCAATGTCTCAATTTGCTTTGCCTGCAACATAGCCCTTCCAAAGCTTTCCGCATACAGATTGATACTGTGAAAATTACAGTCTCTGGCCAGGTCCCGGAGAGGCCTGGAAGAGAATTTTCCAACCAGCCTTTCGACCGGTGGCTTGCCATAACGGATTTTCATTCCTCCAGACTGTATGCCTTTTCTATCCAGAAAAACCTTTAACATACGCAAAAAAGCAACAGGTGGATCCGGAATGCTTCCTTTGACCCTGAATGAAGCCTTTCCTGCAGGTATCGTACCAACAATGGTTTTGGTCAGTTCTTCAGGCCCACCCATGATATAAGCCTGATCACCACTTCCCGGAGGACCTGAAAACACCCGGGATGTCAGTTTTAGTCCGGGAATTTCCGGAACAACCTTTTCTATCTGACAAAGTTGGCTAACTTTTGGATGCTGCTTAAAATATACGGAATATTCATTTTCCATAAAATTAAATCCCCAGGCACCTCCACCGTAATAATTACTCAGATCTTCCCAATGCCAACTCCCTGCCACGGCCTCAGCACCATCTTGAACCTGCAAAACCAGATTTCCATCTATCTGTTTAACACCTAATTTATTAAGGGTTTTATGAATGGTTTGAAAAACCAGGTCGACATTCATTTTTGCATTGCCCCGGTTAGAAGCAAAACCCGGGTCACCACTTGATGAAATGAGGAAATCGCCTTTCAACGTTCCTGAACTACTAATTTTACCCGAAATAAACAATTTTGTATTAAAAACGTAGTCAGCTCCCAACTGGTCTAGAGCAGCGAGCGTGAACAGGAGTTTTTGAGTAGAAGCAGGCATCATCCGTGTTTCACTCTGAAAAGATAAAACCGGATTACCGGAATCCAGTTTGACAATTTGTACACCCAGAACGCTTCCCCTCAAAGCAGAGGATGTCCTGAGTTCCTGGATCAGTTTGTCAGCAGATTGGCCGCTCACGTTACAGAGTCCTGTCAGAACCAGCCAGAATATTATTATAATTTTTCTCAAAATGATTGGATTAAATTTCGTAACCAATATGAAAAAGTGCATCTCCGGCATTGACAACTGGTGCATTGTTGTGCGCAATAATATATCCTTCGCTCGTAGCTTTCACCAGGGTCGATTTAGCTCCATATACATCATTGATCTCTCCCAGAAGATCACCTTTTTGAATAAAAACACCTGAACGTTTACTCCAGACAAATAAGCCCGCTTCAGGCGCACGCAACCAATCACTTCGCAAAATATTGACCGATTTGCTGACTTGTTCAGGGGTTCCATCCAAAATCTTTTCATGGATCAGGACATTTCTGATACCTTTTATACCGATCTCCATAGCGAATCCATCCAGTCTTTTGGACTCACCACCCTCAAAAACGATCACCGGTTTACCCAAATCAAAAGCAGTTTTGCGCAACGTCCTCGGAAGTTTGGTTTTAGCGATCGTAAAAGGTGCGTTGAACGCTTCAGCCAATAGTTTTGCACGATCATCATTTGGTGAAAACCGAACCTGAGGATAGTTAAACCTGCTTTCACCCCCGGTATGAAAATCAATACCAAAATCGACTAAGGGCAAAATGGTTTTAGTAAATTTTCTGGCCACACGTGCTGCAAGGGAGCCATTGCTGTTGCCTGGAAAACTCCGGTTGATATCTTTTCCGTCCGGCACTTCTCTGCTAAAATTGATAAACCCAAAAATATTGAGCAAAGGTATCACGATCACTGTTCCACTGATCAATCCTTCGTATAATTTCATGTCAATGCTTCTTCGTAACATCTCAACCCCGTTGATCTCATCACCGTGTATACCTGCCAGGATCAATCCTGTTTTGCCTGGCTTCCCGGAATGAAATACATGGGCAAAGATATTGATCTCATTGCCCGATGGCAAATTTCCCACCCTGATCTTCACTTTGGTATAACCAGGTTCGGATATCTCAGTGTTATGAATTTTCATAGCAAGGTTTTGTTCATTTTTTTGATTTGTTGATTCGGTCGGGTTGTTTGCCTCAGGCATTGACAAGAATTCACTGATCATATCAACATCAGTTCAGCAGGTCTTTTCACCATCAAATCAGCAGATCATTTGAAAATCAGATCATTGGATCATCAGAATATCATTCTTTAACCTGTTTCTCCAAGAATTTGATAATTTCCATGGCCACATCTACACCAGTAGCACCTTCTATCCCTTCCAAACCGGGTGATGCGTTGACTTCAATGACCACCGGACCATGTTTTGAACGAAGCAGATCTACACCTGCAATGTTCAATCCTAGTGCTTTAGCAGACTGCAGGCTGATGTCGATTTCTTCCTGTGTCAATTCAATACTGACGGCTTCCGCGCCACGATGCAGATTGGATCTGAATTCACCTTCCTGTGCACGACGCTCCATCGAAGCAACTACTTTATTTCCAACGACAAATGACCGGATATCAATGCCTTCAGATTCTCTGATGAACTCCTGAGCCAAAGCCCTGCCTTTCATTTGAATGAATGCCTCCATGATCGCCACGGCATCAGTTCTGGTTGCAGCCTTTACCACACCTATACCATGGGTACTGTTGACCAGTTTAATGATCAGCGGGTAGTCATCAATCAGGGACAAAAATCCGCTCAGATCTTCGGAGTATGCTGTGGAAATGGTCTTTGGCACCGGAATGCCGCTTGCTGCAAGGATCTGAAGAGCGGACAATTTATTCCGTGCTTTGAGCAAACTGTCTGATGATAGGGAAGAATAGATTCCCATACTTTCAAATTGCCTGATCAGCAATGAACCCAGATCGGTGACAGAAGCGCCAATTCTTGGGATGATCGCATGTATGCCATTAACCTGATATCCGTTGTGATAGATTTTCATATTGCCGGATTCAATGTAAAAATCACAATAGAAATGGTCATACACTTGTATGAAATGTCCTCTTGAAGCGCCTGCTCGCACCAGGCTTTGAGTACTGTATAAAGCGGGATTTCTGGATAGAATTAATATATTCATTTCTTTAAAATATTGCGAAAGATACAAAAGCGTACAGATAAAAAAAGCTAACATAAAGATTTTTGTATTCAAAATAATATTTGGTTGAATTTCTCTTCAGTCTGGCAGGAATCCTTATCTTGCACTTATAAAATTGCTTATGCCAAAAAACGATAAAAAAGTCATCAATGGTTGGGCCATATACGACTGGGCCAATTCTACCTATTACCTGGTAATTGCAACCGCCATATTCCCGGTTTATTTTATCTCCGTTACACGAAGTGATATCAGGTTGTTCGGGGATTTTTCAGTCAGTAACAGTTCGTTGTATTCCTATGTGGTTTCCCTGAGTTACCTGATCATTGCCATACTATCTCCTTTTTTGTCCGGAATTGCGGATTTTGGAGGAAAGCGGATGTTTTTTCTGAAATTTTTCACTACCATGGGGGCCATTGCCTGTGCCGGCATGTTTTTGTTCACCGGAGATGCAACTCTTTGGCTAGGAACCGGACTGTTTGCCATTGCAACGATCGGCGCTGCCGGCGGTCAGGTTTTCTACAATGCTTATCTGCCAGAGATCGTGACACCGGATCAGTATGACCGTGTCAGTGCCAAAGGATATGCTTTGGGATATATCGGCAGTGTTTTGTTGTTGTTGCTCATACTGTTCATTTCACAAAAACCGCAATGGTTCGGCATGCCTGAATTCAGCAACCTACCCTACCGGCTCGGATTTGTTTTTGTGGGAATATGGTGGCTGGGCTTTTCCCAGATCACTTTCAACAGACTGCCCAAAGGTCAGAAAGGAGCCATCACTCGTTCCATGATCCTGAAAGGATTCCAGGAGATCGTATTGGTTTTCAACAGATTAAGGCAGAGTAAAAACCTGAGTTTATTCCTGTTTTCCATGCTTTTTTATAGCGCGGGCGTGCAGACCGTCATTTATTTGGCATCTGTATTTGCCAGAGAGGAATTGAAATTTGAAACTACCGAACTGATCATCGTCATATTATTGCTACAAATTATCGCCATATTCGGGGCCTACATTTTTGCCTGGGTATCCAGGTGGATGGGAAATAAAAGGACTTTGCTCCTGCAAATCCTGATCTGGATAGTGATCACTGTTCTTGCTTTTCTGGTAGAAAGCAAAACCCAGTTTTACCTGATCGCCGGCCTGGTAGGTCTGGTCATGGGAGGCATTCAGTCCTTATCCAGATCCACCTATTCCAAACTCGTGGACGATCATCCCGAGGATCTGACTTCCTATTTTAGTTTTTACGAAATAGTCATTAAGGTATCCATTATTCTGGGAACCTTCCTTTTTGGTCTGGTCAATCACATTTTCGGAGGTTTGAGAATGAGTGTCCTGTCGCTATCCTTTTTATTTATTACAGGTTTTGTTTTGCTGCTTTTCGTCCGGGTGGCGAGGAGGAAGAGCGTTGATTAATTGGTACAGATTTTTCGATTTTCTCAATCAACTTTTATATTTTTCAATCAATAAATGCATTGCGACTTGTAATCCAGATATAAATTTTATTCTTTTTTGTAAATACTTTTTCTATCGCCAATTTTTGTTATTTCTACAATAGAAACCTCATACTCTATACTGTAAATTGCTCTGTAATTTCCAATTCTGATTCTATACTGATTTTAAAAGCCCAGGAGCTTTATACTGCCTTCAGGTCTAGGATTGACTGCTAATTTTTGTAATTCTTTAGATAACCTCAGTGCATCTTTTAAAGGAATTTTTGATAGCTGTTTTAAAGCAGTTTTCCTGATTTTGACCTCATACATATTTCTTCAGATTTCCATCTTTCTCAAGAGCTTCAACAATTTCAGCCAATGGGTAAGTCTCTTCTCCTTTTGTTGTTTCTGACAATAAGCCATCATAAAAATCCTCCCATATCTGGCCATATTTTTCAAGGTCGATCTGTACAAACTTCCTGTTGTTATGTTCATCCGTTAGATAAAAAATTCCGTCCATTTTCATATGATTATTTTATTTAAACAGCTTATTATCATTTAAAGTTTCATTTTATCTGAAATACTTTGGATCTGAAAAAAAATGAACTTAGCTTAAATTGATCTTCGAGAAAAATCAAAATAACTTAATAATAATTCAAAGGACTTAAATTTTCATTTCCAGTTTTCAACAATTTTCTTCCACTCTGCTTTGGTGAAACTATATCTGTATTCTATTCATTTCTCCGTTGTCCCCCGTTGTCTGAAGTTTGCAACTTCAGACTTGTATCCCTCTGACCCGATGCCTGAACACCGTCCGATCACAATTCTGCCTAAAATTTTCTTCCTGAAGTAGCAAACTTCATTTCACTCGAACTCCAAAATGATATTTCATCTCATATCTGTCTTAAGTCGTAAACTTCATACAACGCTTGGAAATAATCCTGTTCCGAGACACATAAAAAATCACCTGATCAACGCGCAAACCCGCTCCATCCGTCAAATCCGATTTCCCGCCTTCAAAAATCTAATAATACTTAAAACACTATTCCTGCCGGTATTCAAAGCACCCCAAATCCGGATCGCCATCCCGCAGATTTCCCTTCAGATCATATTCAATTCCCATCAATGGAATGCCTTTATCCCTTACGATAGAAAGCGAATCAGGTCTCAGGTCATATTTATCCGGATCGATGAACAAAGGGTTTTCACCGGCTCCATTGAGACAATCCTGTGTATAATCAAAAAAGTCCGGGTAATACTTTGGCCCAATCAAATCCTTCACAACAAACAGGCAATTGGTAAAACTGTATTGGAAATTTTCGGCATTGTTGCAATAATCCGGCCAACATCCGTTGTCAAATAAAATCTCATCTTCATTCGATCCATGGATGATGGTATTGTAAAACTCAGCCTTGACCGGATGGATCAGATCCGTTTGACAAAAAACATCCAGACAATGATGATTGCCCAATACCACCGCAGATGATTCACCGCTGTATTTTGCAATCGTACAAAACTTAAATGTATATTCACCTCCATAACTCAATATTACCCCATAAGCACCCGAATCTGTGATCAGACAATTGGTGGCTTCCACTTTGGCATGCCTGGCATAGATTCCTGCCGTGATGTTGTGCAATATTTTCGAATATGAAATGTTGAGTTCTGCCAATGAATCGACATAAACCCCGATATTGGCATTTTTAAGCACTGCATGCTGTATTTTGTTGCCTTTACTGCCGGCCAAAATGTAAATACCGGACCATAATCCTGAAATATCATCATATTTGTGCTCCAGTCTGTCAGTTGCAAATATTACAGGCTTTTCAAAACTTCCTTCGACTTGAAGTTTTCCATGTTCCAGCACATAGATCTGACCGTCATTATACTCTACACCGGATTCGGATTTGGCAAAACCGCCATGAACGTGGATCCTTGTTCCTTCCGGGATCCGAACGGTACAACTATCGATCAACAGCGTGCCATATATGACGTAAGGCTTTGGGTCATCCCAAACCATGGTTCCCATGTCGCAAGTCGTAATAAAAACCTTCCCTTTGGACTTTCCGGTAAGGTAGTTGGCATCCTGTCCCCAGGCATGCATTTTTACCCTTTGCTCCACCCCGTTCATATCAAAGACCAAATCATCTTCCACCACAAAAGGACTTGCAGACAATGGCTGTGACGGGTCTATGGTAACTTCGGCAAAAACATAAATAGAATCATGTGGTGCTATTTCCACCATATCTATTTCCTTTCCAGCAATTCCGTCGACATTTAAACGAAATTTAGAATTTTGCCCTTTGGCCAGATATACAGATTTCAACAACACGGTTTTGTCCAAAGAATTATACACTTTCAGTGTTTTGGTAGCTGATCCAACGGTAGAAAAAACAGTATCAAACAGGATGGTATCCACAGAAAAACTCAAAACCGGTTCTTTTCCATTGTAATAAACGGGCTTATAGCAAGCAGAAAAACCCACTGTTAAAACAGTGATAACGATAAAAGAAAAAATCTTTATTTTTTTTTGAAGTTTCATTAGGCAAATATCTTAAAAAAAACATTTGAGAGCGAAATTTCAAAGCTGTCCCTTTGATAAGAAATAAGGCCTGCTTTTAAAACCTGGATCATTGAACGAAAAAGTATTGATCTTCCAATACATGAAAATCCGTCATCCAAATTTTAACTGTGATCACTCTGTATTGAACAAACGCAAAATAGTATAAATAATTTCGCTATGTGCGTTAAAGCAGGGAAAATTCCTCATTTAGCAGCAAATAGGTTCAAAACTGAAAGGAATAAAAAAAAAGCTGATGAATCAATCACCAGCTTTTTAAAATATCATATCAATTGATCAATATTCCCAAAGATCATGTTCGAAGTTGAACAATTCGCTCTTGATCTTTTCTGATTCGAGCAAAACATCCAGACCGGCTTCTTCGTATCCTGTGAACATATGTTCCAATCTCAGATCTAGTACATTACTTGCCTTCATGATATAGCTTGAGAAAAATCTTGTCTCAAACAAATCATACCAGGTCATCGGGAATACATCATTGAAATCGCTGAAAACTTTTTCCTTAGCAAGCAATTCTCTTGCTTCCGGATAATACACCCAGAACAAAGGAATCTCATATTTGAGCACGCCCATTTCATGATCCCATTCTTCTTTCAAAGGAGAGATCCCCAGAATTCTGACTTTCACCACAGAATGTTTTCTGTCGAAATACCAGATCTCTTTAATCCTGTATCGATTGATATCATCAGGATTGGTTTCGGTAGTTGTAATCTCAATGGTCTCCTCATAAGTTTCAGGATCATAAACAGTATTCGTGTCAATTTTGTATAACTGACTTGCAATTGCTTCCTGACTAAGCGGATTTGTAAACCTGTCATCGTCAAAAGGAATAAGATTTCCGTTGTCAATGTTTTCTTTGAGAATTGTGAACAAAGATCTCTCAGGGTGTCTGAAAGGAATGTTCATTTTTTCTCTGGTTTCGATGACCCGCCATACAGTTCTTTGCCAAGGCACATCAGCTTCTCTCAATGGTTCGTAAGGAACCACCCTGCTCTCAATTGTCAGTTTTCTTTCCACAATATCATCAAGATATTTCTCATTGAGTGGTTGACTGGATTCTTTGATCACATCGTCAGCACGCTGAGCCCAGGAAAAGGTCAAAAAACCCACCAATAGAACGGACAATATACCTTTCAACAATAATTTCATTTCAAATTTCATTTATAAATTAACAGGGCTTCAAAATCAATATTAAAACACCAATGCCAAAAAATATTTTATGCATGGAAATTTCAACAGTCCCCCTAAATAATATCTTTATATTTCACAGATTAAAACCGGAAAAAATCTTCCGCTGTTACTGAATAAGGAATGTCAGAGAGTTAACCTCTCTTGCTGCCGGCCAACCCGGACATTTACATCTAACGTTCTCAAAATAATACCTGTCACCAGGAGTTGCCTGATTAACAAGATTTTGAGCTTCATTTTTATAAGAACCTCCTGCATTCACAGCTGGTCTCGGGTCATCTCTTCTTGGTACCCTTACGATCCTGAATCCTTCAACCTGACATTTAGCATCAAAATCAAAACCTTCCAAAGTCGGTATCAAACCTCGTTGTGCTTTGAAAGCACCGGCATTGATCTGACCACCTAAATTGTCACCCAGTTTTGCAACAGGGATCGGAATAGGTTTTACGCGGAAAGGAGAAGAATAATTCACTCCAGGTGCGCTGACAACCACATTGGCAAATTCACCAGGTCTGGTTGGAGTCTTTACAGTCACATTATATGACCCATTTGATGCTCTGGAAATGCTTCCTCCACCTCCACCGCTCATGGATACTTTCAATTCGTTGCTGGAAATACCTGCTGCAGCCACTTCTACCGGATTTTCAACACCAATATAGAAAACATTCATTTTGGATGCAGAAACGGTAACAGAACGTTCTCCAACTTCAAATTCAAAATCTCTCTTATAACTGTCAGTTTTTCCTGTCACAGGGTTAGTTACGCTTACTGTTGCGGTATAAGGTTTTCTACCCAGCGAGGTTGCAGCAGCTTTCCAAATAGCAACACCATTCTGGTCAACCGCAACTCTTTGTCCGTTGATAGAAATGCTAACACCAGTGTTGGATGCTGAAGAAGCAGAGGCACTAAGGAAAACTTCTGTTTCAAATGTTTCACCTTTGATCACATAAGATCTTTTGGGTGATGACATTACAGTAAATCTATCCAAAACCACATCTTCACCCCCAACTTTACTAAGCAGATAATTTAATACAGCTGCCTGTGCAGATTTGGCATCGTTCTTAAATTTTGCAAAAATAGGTAAAGTTGCAGTCAATGGCATATGGCTGAAAGTAAAGTCAGCCCAGTCATTTCTTCTCATATGTGACTTTTTCCAGGTCTCATCGTCGATATTCAAACCGACGTCAAAAGTAGCCCTGTCCTTTTCATCTATCAAAGAGAGGAATTTTTCTCTATATTCCAAAATCTTGTCATGTAATTCCTGACCCTTCTTTTGATTGATCAGGTAGTTGGTTACAATATCAAAATTTCTTTCTCCTTTGAATTTTTTGGTTTTTACACCATCTATAAAGATATAGTCACCATCACTGATCGTACCATCCTTATCTCCGTTTTGGTCGATCAGATAAATCATCATGTCGTCAATGTACGTTGTAATTTCTTTACCATACTGACTAACTGTAGGCACTCTTTCTGCATACCTGGCATATTCAGGTTTTGCTTTGGCCCTTGCTTTAATTTGCTCAGGTATGGCTGTATTTTGTTGATCCAATGCTGCGCTGGATTTGCTGAGACCTTCGTAAACCATATCGAAAGCGTTGAACACTTCTGCTGACACGTTCAATGCCAGCAAAGCGGTCAATACGATATACATAACGTTGATCATCAACTGCCGCGGTTCCTTTGGTATACTCATAATATTATTATTTTTATGTGATTAAATATAATTCACAATCCCAAAAGATCGCGTTAATTATCCTCTGTAAGCTGAAAGAACGTTTCCATAAACTGCATTCAATGAAGTCAGATTCTTATTCAATGCTGTCATGTGTTCTTTATACATTTTTGTATCTTCAACAGTTTCATTCAAGGTTGCCATAGCATCATTCATTCTTGTGTAGAAGTTATGCATGGATTTCAATTGGTCGCCTGTTTCTGAAAAGTCAACTTCCTGCAAAGCTTTCAGTGAACCCAGGCTTTTTGACATTGCCTGCAATTCTTCAAGCATGCTGCTCAGGTTGTTTTCCACTACATTTGCATCCAGACCTCTTGGTCCTGCAGTTGGTTTTCCAAGATCACCAGCTGTTAAAGGCGCGATGTTGGATCCAACATTATCCAATCCCGGGTACAATTTTTCCCAGAAATAGTCTTTGTCAGGTCCGATAATCCCTAAAAAGAAGAAAAGGAATGCTTCAGTAGCCAAACCAGCCGTAATGGCCAATCCGCCCCAGGAGTAGTTGTTCAATTTTCCCAAAGCACCGATCATAACTACGGATGCTCCCAAACCGATCAATAAATTTTTTAGGTATTTAAAGCTTTTTGTGTGTACGAAACTCATTTGATTAAAATTTAAAAGTTAATATTTAAGTTAATTCATTGTGTACAATATACCGGGGCAACAGGTTAAAAATCATTGATTGAACGACCCAGATAGGTCAATGCACAACGGTAACCGATATAGGATTTTGTACTGTCCTGGAACTCGTACGTTCTTGTTCCGTTTTGCAGATAATAAGCGATGTCCTTCCATGAACCGCCTCTTACAACTTTACGTTTCAACGCTTCAGGGTCAGTATCCTTTGCATTGAAAGTAATATTCGGATTGAGGTCGTGTACGGCTTGATATGAATAGTCATAATACGCTGACTCAGTCCATTCGGCTACGTTGCCAGCCATATTATACAGACCGTAATCATTGGCAAAATAAGCATCCGCCACAACAGTCATGATACCACCGTCTTCACCATAATTACCTCTCATAGGCTTAAAGTTGGCCAAAGGACAACCTTTTGCGTTTCTGACATAATAACTACCCCATGGATAAGCAGCCAATTCGTGACCACCTCTTGCTGCGTATTCCCATTCACTTTCGAATGGCAAACGGAATTCTTCCGTATTTACACCATTTCCTTCATAGGTATTCCACAATTTGGTTCTCCAGTGATTGAAAGCTTTAGTCATTTTCCAGTCTACGCCAACTACAGGATAATCATCAAAAGCTGGATGCCAGAAATAATTCCTTGCAAATGGCTCATTATAGGAATATGCAAAATCCCTGACCCAGCTCAGTGTATCCGGATAAATAGCTACTTCTTCCTTGTTGATAACGGAAGTTCTTGCTTTTTCAGCTCTGGAAGCTGCTTTATTCCAGTCTATCCACTGATACCTGTAGATCAGCAACTCATTGTTAAACTCGCGTTTGCCGTCAAAAGCCATGTCACCCTGATAAAACATATCATCCAGCATATCATCGCTCCAATCGATTTCCTGGGTTTTATCAAGATATTCATTGCCTTTATCATCTGCTTCTCTCCACATATCCAATTTTACCCGGGCAACAGAATCGCGGACGAACTCAACAAACTGCCTGTATTCGTTGTTGGTAATTTCGGTATCGTCCATAAAAAATCCAACTACGGAAACTGACTTGGGTTTTTGGATATTTGAAGAAAACATATCCTGATCATTCTGCCCTACATGCAAATGACCAGAAGGGATATAAACCATACCGTAAGGGTTGATTCCTTTCCAGGCCGGACGGTCTTGAACACCTGTCAACTGGCCTGTTTCTCTCTTACCACAAGATGTGATAAGTAAGGTGACTAATACTAGTCCCATTAGTAAATTCGCTGTTCTTTTCATAGTCAATCTGTTAATAATCTTCGTCTACGCACTTAAAAGGCCGTAAATATATCATATTCACGGTTAAAGTAAAAAAATAGTGAAATTTTTCTTAAATTTTGTTAATCTTCTACGATAATATATACAACGCAAAAAAGTAAAAGCTATTTTGCGAATGCATCTCCTTTTTTTGATCGGATCATACTATTCATAAAATCTGGGACTGTGAATAATGGGTTCCTTTTTCTTTGCCCCAAAAAAACTGTCAATTCTCCATCTGACAATGATTTCATGCGATCCGTTCTCCCACTGATTCAAGGTGGAAAAACCCAGTTCATAATTGTATGCAATGCTGATTGAATGACCCAGGTAAGCACCTGCACTGATACTTAGAACATCCGGTATCAGTCTGCTAAAGCCTTTTAAAGTCAACCCTGCAAAAAACTGATCTCTCCATTCTGCCAGCAATCCGGCATCATTTTGATATTGGATCAGATCCGATTTCAACATCCAGAATGCTTCCATCCTGAAGTGAGGAACCAAAGGTAAGTAATATTTTCCATGGAAGGTAATCATCGGCTGATTTTTCCACAGAAATTTGTCAATCCGTTTACTCACCACCGGATAGTAATCAAATACCGTTCCTATTTCCAATTTATTTGAAAAAAAATTCAGACCAAAGCCCAAAACAGGAAAAAATTCTCCTGCCCTGATCTCTGACAGGTAATTGTCCTGATGATCAATCGGATCTGATCCGTAAATCCCGGTTGCACTTACCAATTTTGAACCATCTATGTTTTTCCCTGAAAAACCACCCCGAATACCCGCAGAAATGGCTCCGAAATAAGTTTCAACGTAATAATTACCCGAAAAACTCAGCGTAAAATCTTCCATGACACCTATACTTTCGCTTGCCAGTTTTAGACCAAAACCTGCATGATAATCCCGGAGCGGAACATGTATATTGAATCTGGCAAACCCGGGACTTCCTTCCAGTCCCATCCATTGCTGACGGTATCTTGCCACCATACTGATCCGATCATCTATTCCTATGTAAGCAGGGTTCATATCATAAGGATCGAGGTAAAACAACGAATTTTGAAAAGTCTGTTGCCCGTACATACGTAGGCATAAACTTAAAAAAAGGACAGATGAGACCACCCAACTCTTCAGCACCAGGTGTTGACCCTGCAGATATAAAAAACGGTCAGATACTCTTCCTGTTATACTCATGGCTTAATCCCGAAAAAAAATAAATTGGTATAATAATAAGATCTATTCATCGCGAATATCTGAATTTTTTGAACTTTTTATGCTAAATACAGATTTATTAATTCAAAAAAAAGGTTTGACTATTATCCTGTTCAGGCAAAGTTAAAATCTTTAGTGTACCTTTGAACTCGGTTTTAGCAACTTTTGATAGCAAAACGAACTCTAAAAAAAGGAAAATTATATTTTTTGTAACTTTTATAAATAGCATTTAATTTTATTGATCACTAAAACATGTTTTAAATATGAAAAACACCACAGCGATTGTATTGATTATTGTCGGAATATTGATTTTTTTCCAGGGCTGCAGTTCTTATAACGGCTTCGTTGATAAAGAAGAGAATGTAAATAATGCCTGGGCTAAAGTTGAAAGTTCTTACCAGCGAAGAGCTGACCTGATCCCTAACCTGGTAAACACAGTGAAGGGTTATGCTGCGCACGAAAGTGAAACTCTGGAAGCAGTTGTCAACGCCCGCGCCAAAGCAACGCAAACAACGATCAATGCTGAAAACATGACCGCTGAGAATATGGCTCAGTTTCAGGAAGCCCAGCAAGGCCTGACCAGCGCACTTTCAAGGCTGTTGGTTACCGTTGAAAAATACCCTGATCTGAAAGCCAATCAAAACTTTCTGGAACTGCAGGCTCAACTGGAAGGAACTGAAAACAGGATCAAAGTAGCCCGTGATGAATTCAATAACGAAGCAACTATATATAATAAAGCTGTAAAGAGATTCCCGGGCGTACTTTTTGCCAAATTATTCGGTTTCTCCTCCAAACAGACTTTTGAAGCAGCTGAAGGTGCAGAAAAAGCTCCTGAAGTAAAATTCTAGATTATGTTTTATCCCAGAAAATTCATTGAAAAAGAGGATGAAAACCGGTTGATCGAGAGCATCAGGCGAGCTGAATTGAATACTTCAGGTGAGATTTGTGTCCATTTCCAAAAAAAGATCAAGGTTCCTGTGATCGATGCGGCGCTAAAGGCGTTCAAAACACTCAAACTGGATCAAACCGCCATGAAAAACGGGGTGTTGATTTTTATTGTACCGGACATAAAACAATTTGCGATCCTTGGAGATAAGGGGATCAATGATGTGGTACCTGAAAATTTTTGGGATGATATCGTAGAAGATCTGAAAGGTCATTTCAGGTCTGGAAACATTGTGGAAGGATTGAGTTCCAATATAGAAAAAATCGGGTTGAAGCTTCAGGAGCATTTTCCCTATCAGGATAACGACATAAATGAACTACCGGATGAGATCAGCTATGCTTAAAACAATCGTGCTGGTGCTTGTGAGCTTCATTGCTCATTTGACCATGGCAAAAGAATTGCCTCAACCCACTGGCAGACTGGTGAGCGATTTCATCGGTTTACTGGATGCGGGAGAAATCCAACAACTTGAAAATAAGCTGGTAGCCTATAATGATTCTACATCCACGCAAATCGCTGTCGTCATTGAACAAAGCACAGAAGGGGAAGAGATCTTTGATTATACTTACCGGATGGCGAAGACATGGGGTATCGGACAGTCAGACAAAGACAACGGGATCCTGATTTATGTAGCTTTTGAAGACAAACAGGTCTTTATTCAGACTGGAAGTGGAACTGAAGGCTTTCTTCCGGATGCTATGGCCAAAAGGATCATTGAAAATATCATTGTTCCCAATTTCAGGCAACAGCAATACTATCAGGCACTGGATGAAGCAAGTTCAGCGATCATGTCGCTTGGTAGCGGTGAATTTACCGGGCTAGGTATCGGACAAAACATCAACCCCGGTCCGGGACTTGTGGTAGCTTTTGTGATCTTTTTTATAATACTCTTCATTATCATCATTGCATTGTTCAGATGTGTGAAACGGGGAGATTGTGGCGAAACAGGCGGAGGATACACAGACCGGGGCAAATATAAAACAACCAGAAGAGGCGGTTGGGGCGTTGGTGGTCTCGGAGGCTTTGGCGGATTCGGTGGCGGATTCGGCGGTGGTAGTGGCGGATTCGGTGGTGGTGGCGGCGGATTCGGCGGATTCGGTGGCGGTGGATTCAGCGGTGGTGGCGCCGGCGGCGGCTGGTGATCAGATACAAGGCTTTAAAAATTGGTTTTTACAATTTTCGGGTTGGATTACAATCCTGAGGCTGCTCATAAAAGTCCAATTTGTTGATTTTCAATCGTTTTTTACCCCAACCTACTGACGTCAAAGATCAGCACAAGACTAAAGGGAAACGATTGAAAACCAACAAATTAAAAGTTCCCTTTTGGCATGTACAGACTGAAAACGTCAGCAGGGATTTAGGGGGCAAAGACTTTTCGGAGTAGATTCAAATTTATAACATACTATATTGCTGACTACAAGTATTTGAAGGATATGTATCTATAGGTGCATTCGTGGCGATGAATACTTTTCGGAGCAGACTCAAACTAAAGTATTTTTAAAAACTAAGATGATCGTGTTTGAAAATTCAATTTTTCTCCGATTAGCATAAAAGAATTAATAAAAGTAAATCCTGATTTAAAATTCCCTTTACCGTCCATTATTCATTATAAGCACTATTTATTAGCTTTGCAAAAAATCAAAATTCAATGGCAACAAAATACAAACTAACAGGCTGCGCTAAGTTTTTCTTTTTCTTTATTTTGGCGGCACCGTTGGCATATATGGGAGCTTCCTATTACAACGGGCATGACCCTATACAGCAGGCAAAAGATTTTTTTCATATTGGAAATGATGATTCCAAAGAAGCTGTGGAGCCTTCAGAAAACGGTACCACTGAATCTAAAACTGACAACGTGGTTTCCGGTGAAGCGGAATTGAAAGAACTGGAATTAAAAACCCTTGAAACCAAGCTGGACAATTGCAGGGAAGAAAATGAAAAGCAGGAATTGCTGATCGAATCCCTCAACAAAGAGATTTCCAGATTAAAACAAAAAGCCGGTGAATAGCTAACGGCAAAAAAAACAAATATGATTGGAATAGGGCGGTACAACCGTTTAAAGATAGTCAAAGAAGTTCCTTTCGGGGTTTACCTCGATGGCGAAGAATTGGGTGAAATACTGCTGCCTTCAAAGTATGTTCCTGACAACCATGAGATAGGATCGGAAGTAGACATCTTCTTATATCTCGATTCAGAAGAACGACTGATCGCTACTACATTGAAACCCAGAGCGCAGGTTGGGGAATTCGCATTGCTTACAGTCGCTTCCAACAGCAAGTTCGGATCATTCCTCAAATGGAATATAGAAAAAGATCTTTTTGTTCCCTTCAAAGAGCAGAAAAATCCATTGATGGTAGGAAAATCCTATGTATTTTTCGTCTATTTTGACGAAGAAAGCGGCCGTTTGGCAGCATCACAAAAGATCCATAAATTTTTATCCAAGGAGCCACCGGAATTCAATGAAGGAGATGAGGTGGATATTTTGATTTATGATCTGACTCCGCTAGGCTGGAAAGCGATCATCAATCACTCCTTCACAGGAATGTTATACAGCAGCGAGGTTTACAACACCGATGTGAAAATTGGCTTTGAATCCAAAGCTTATATTAAAAAACTAAGGGAAGACTTAAAAATTGATCTCAGCCTGAACAGATCCGGTTATGGTACCGTAAAGGATTTTTCAGAAATTCTTTTGGAAAAATTAATAGAAAATGAAGGATTTTTATCTTTCAATGACAATAGTTCTCCCGAATTGATCTATTCAGCCTTCGGAGTGAGCAAAAAAGTTTTCAAAAAAGCTGTCGGATCATTATATAAAAGCCAAAAAATCAAGCTGGTAAATGGCGGAATTGAATGGATAAATTGAATTTTAAAGCTCGAATTTGATAATTCAATGATTAATTCACATCTTTTCAAAAAAAATTTTGGAAAATTCACAATTATATTTTTACCTTTGCCAACCAATTTAAAAAATAAAAATATCTGATTATATGCTTATTATCAATGTAAAGGATGATGAAACGATCGACAGAGCGTTAAAAAGATACAAAAGAAAGTTTCAGTCCACTAAAGTTATCAAAGAATTGAGAAGGAGGAAACAATTCACCAAACCTTCTGTAGTCAGGAGGGACATGATTTTGAGCGCTGCATACAGAGAAAAGAAATGGGGTGCAGCAAGCGCTGAGTAATTGATTTACTTCATCGGAACTTATTGATAAAGCTGCCCGGATTATTCCAGGTAGCTTTTTTTTTAATATTAAATCTTATAACATGTCGGGATCAAAAATCACAATTAAAAACAAAAAAATCCAGGTACCGAATGACCCCATTATTCCATTTATTGAAGGAGATGGCACAGGTGCAGATATTTGGGCTGCAGCTGTTCATGTGTTGGATGCCGCTGTAGAAAAGGCTTATGGCGGAAGTAGAAAAATCCATTGGCACGAAGTTTTGGCAGGAGAAAAAGCATTTGAGCAAACAGGTGAATGGCTCCCTGAAAAAACGCTGGAAGATATTGAAAATTATCTCGTTGCGATCAAAGGGCCACTTACAACCCCCGTCGGAGGCGGATTCAGATCACTCAATGTAACACTCAGGCAAAAACTAGATCTGTTTGCATGTGTTCGGCCGGTGATGTGGTTTGAAGGGGTTCCTTCTCCAGTCAAAAATCCCGAATTGGTAGACATGATTATTTTCAGGGAAAATACAGAAGATATTTATGCCGGTATCGAGTATCTGCATGGAACAGAAGAACTGGAAAAGCTTAAATCATTCCTGATCAATGAAATGGGAGTTACTGGCATCCGTTTCCCTGGAACCGTATCTTTAGGGATCAAACCAGTGTCACAGGAAGGAACTGAAAGGATTGTCAGGGCCGCCATTGATTACGCACTGGCACAAAATAAAAGCTCTGTAACCCTTGTCCATAAAGGTAATATCATGAAATTTACTGAAGGTAAATTCAAGGAATGGGGTTATGCGCTGGCAAAAAAAGCCTACGGGGGTAAAGACCTGGATGGCGGTCCATGGCAGGTCATCCATCATAATGGCCAGGAATTGATCATAAAAGATGTGATCGCGGATGCCTTCCTCCAGCAAATTCTTACCAGGCCGGCAGAATACGATGTCATCGCCACCCTCAATCTTAACGGAGACTATATTTCTGATGCTTTGGCCGCACAGGTAGGTGGTATCGGGATCGCACCAGGTGCAAATATCAATTATGACACCGGAATTGCTATTTTTGAAGCTACCCATGGTACCGCTCCCAAATATGCAGGACAGGATAAAGTCAACCCAAGTTCCGTGATCCTTTCAGGCGAAATGATGTTCAGATACATGGGCTGGAATGAAGCTGCCGACCTGATCCTCAAAGGTGTGGAAGGCGCCATCAAAAGCAAAAGAGTTACCTATGACTTTGAAAGACTTATGGATGGAGCGACCAGATTGAGTTGCTCTGAATTCGGTCGGGAAATCGTCAAAAATATGTGATCAGCACAAGCGAATGCTGAAAATAATAAGGGTTGCTTTGACGCAACCCTTTTTCTTTTTGCTAAACGCTCAAACCAATCCATATAAAGATCAAAACATATCTCAATGGAAAAATACAGATCATTTAATTACTGTCGAAGTTGTTGTGAATTGCTTTCAGTATGTATCTTTGAAATAGGGTTTTCTAGCATGTCTTTTTCTTTTACTCGCTTTGTTGAAGTTGTGAATTGCTTTCAGTATGTATCTTTGAAATAGGGTTTTCTAGCATGTTCCAATCCACTAATTTGACACAATCTGTTGTGAATTGCTTTCAGTATGTATCTTTGAAATAGGGTTTTCTAGCTCAAACGGCTACAAATTGCCCGGTGTGCAAGTTGTGAATTGCTTTCAGTATGTATCTTTGAAATAGGGTTTTCTAGCATACTATTAAATCAAACAGGCGACAAGATGGTTGTGAATTGCTTTCAGTATGTATCTTTGAAATAGGGTTTTCTAGCCAAAGTTCCATATAACAGTCAAGTTGCGTCGTTGTGAATTGCTTTCAGTATGTATCTTTGAAATAGGGTTTTCTAGCTGAAATAGTAAAATGTCATCACTGGCAGCTGTTGTGAATTGCTTTCAATATGTATCTTTGAAATAGGGTTTTCTAGCTGATATGAAGATCAGAACACCCAACTGGCGGTTGTGAATTGCTTTCAGTATGTATCTTTGAAATAGGGTTTTCTAGCCGGGTCAAATTCAAAACATTCATCATCGCAGTTGTGAATTGCTTTCAGTATGTATCTTTGAAATAGGGTTTTCTAGCTATTGCAATTGGTTATAGAACCCTTTATTCGTTGTGAATTGCTTTCAGTATGTATCTTTGAAATAGGGTTTTCTAGCACGGTAACTGACTACTGTGTCAGCGTGTGGGTTGTGAATTGCTTTCAGTATGTATCTTTGAAATAGGGTTTTCTAGCCGCTGAATGCCTGACTGTCGATCTCGCTTTGTTGTGAATTGCTTTCAGTATGTATCTTTGAAATAGGGTTTTCTAGCGGATAGTTGAATGTGTGTTCCCCTAAAGGGTTGTGAATTGCTTTCAGTATGTATCTTTGAAATAGGGTTTTCTAGCGGGCAGGTTAAACCCAACAACTTCCCGTTGGTTGTGAATTGCTTTCAGTATGTATCTTTGAAATAGGGTTTTCTAGCCAATTGCAATGTTATAATTACCGTAAGTGGGTTGTGAATTGCTTTCAGTATGTATCTTTGAAATAGGGTTTTCTAGCTTATTGCAAAACATAGGCTTGTAAAAGAAAGTTGTGAATTGCTTTCAGTATGTATCTTTGAAATAGGGTTTTCTAGCAAGTACCATTTTAAGTACTTTTCTTTCGCAGTTGTGAATTGCTTTCAGTATGTATCTTTGAAATAGGGTTTTCTAGCCATACGTTAATAGGTTTATTGTTTGGGAAGTTGTGAATTGCTTTCAGTATGTATCTTTGAAATAGGGTTTTCTAGCTGATGATGCTGAAACCCTTGTAAATAAAGGCTTTAACACGATAAATGAAATAGAAAATCCGTTATTCAATATAAAAAAATCCTTCTTAATGAAGGATTTTTTTATTTCTATTTAGCCTATGAATGAAAACGAAATTTAGAATAAAGTGAGTTGGATTGGTGCATTGGGAACCGGTTTTTTCACCAGTTGATAAAATAATTCCATCTTTTCAAATTGCTTATCCGTGATCTCCAACATTCCGATAAATCCTTCCTTTGGAAGAATTTTTCTGATGCTTTTTTTACATGCATCCGCATGTTCTCTGCTCGAAACGTGTCTGATGTATGCACTGAATTGAAACATTTTGAAACCATAGGCCATGATCTCTTTTCGAAACCTGGCTGCATCCTTCCTTTCCTTTTTGGAATTGGTTGGCAAATCATATAAAACTATCAACCACATAACCCTGTATGCGCTTATCCTGTCTTGCATTTCAAATGAATAAAAATTTCAATTAACCTATTCCATGATCAATCCCGGCAACAATAATTTCCTCGTACTGCCTTCAAAACAGTTGTATAAAGACCTCACAGATCTTGTACATGCGACCATCAACGGACTTTTATCCTTTTCCATTTTTACATCCATCGTCAAAATACCAAGTAAATCTTTCTTTAGTTCTGTATCCAATTCACGATCAGCTCCATGTTTTCTGATGATTTTAACCACTTCGGCATCCACCGCCGGCCTGAAAGCTTCCATCATATCATCTGCCAGGCAAAATGCATTGTACTTATTTTTATGATGAAGCCCCAAACTCGGAATCAAACCGGTGGAAACAATGGCTCTTGCAACAGAAGCCCTAAGCAAGGCATAGGCATAGTTGAAAAAATTATTTGGAGGAAAACCTTCTCTCATACGGATAAAACCTCCAAGTTCAGGCATTAACCGTGGCCAGTAGAAAGATGCGGCCATGGCTTCTCTGTTGGTCAAATCTCCCGCTTTGACCGTTTTTGACAATTTAGCCAGATATCTGTATTCATCTGTTAGCCCGGTAGAAAGCTTCAGCGAACAAGCCTGATTGTATATTTTCCGGGTAATGATCTGTGCCCATAAATTTTTCTTCAATGGAATGGAAGCGGTCACCTGTGTCTGATGCCGTTCTGTCAGCAATGTATTTCCATTCAAAGCCAGAAATAATCCATTGGGGTGATGCGATGGATCACAGGTCATTAATACAACATTGCATTCCATCAATTCAGACATCAGCCGTTGTGTCAAAGTGATCTGACTGTGATCCAGTATAATAAAACCAACATCTTCGATATTGATCGTTCTTTCCGTTTCCTGCCTGAGAAATACCGGAATTTTTTTATCTTGATTATTCTCCGCAGATTTCCAGACCAATTGCTTATTGGTCAGACTCAAATAAGCCGGGTTACCAAAATAAAGGGTTTGTTTGATCATAACACAGGCAAGGTTTACTTCCTTTTTTAATACAGCAAAATGCTTGCCTGAAAATCAATAATGACCCTTAAACTATTGAATTTGTGATATTTGTACTGAATCTAAATAAAAATGAACCTAATACTCGCCAACAGAAATAATTTTACCAATATGATTAATTCGAATCTTTACAATTCCCTCCAAATTTGCAGGGGTTCTAATTGATTTAAAAGTAATATCTACTAACTGCTTTTTATTCTTTAACATTTCCCCATCAACTGCTTTTGTCTCAAGATGGTGATTGAACATATAGTTTTTTGTTGATATTTTTTGCACCCTGAATAAATTCTGACTGATTGCAGGATAATTGTTCTCATCCAAAAGATCCTTATCAATAGGATTAAATCCGGTTTGCTCATTCGGAAATACAAAATATTCGTTCTGTTTCATAGAAAATAAAAACTGCCATCCTTCATCTTCATTAAAGTGTTTATCGATGACAGGCAAGTCCTGCCTGACTCTTTCCACCACCTCAAAAAAGGATACAACATGTTCCTGCAAATTACCATTACCGTCTTTAAATATAGCTACATGATGATTATTGCTGGTACTCACAAAATCAACAGGTAAACTCAATCCCTGTTCATCCATGATCTTGTTGCCCAGATGATCTTTGCGCGCCCTGAGCGCAACTGCATTGGAGACACCACTTATGGTAACGCGCTTGATACTGATCCCTTTTTCTTCATTCAGCCAAATCGGATCGAAATTCAGATTGCTGAAAGCTTTATTGGCATCACCTTGATATTTATCCAGTCTTTCCTGTAAAATCTTTCTGATTTTTTTATCCACCACTTTTTCGATCTTAAGGTCTTTTGAGATTTCCTTTCTGATCGTATACATGTTTTCCAAAGTGGCAAGTTTCACTTTTTCGGGAACGCTTATTGTTCGCATATCATCGATCCAAACAGGATTTTTTGTAATGCTGTTTTTCCCTGTGAAAGCAAGTTTTGGATCATTTTCAAATTGTTCCAAGCGTTTCATCAAGGCTTCCCTGTATTTTTTGTTCGCAACGGACTGTATTTTTTCCATATCAAATCCGGCATTCACTTTCTCCGTCTTAGTCACGTATTCCAGTCTGCTTCCATAGATCGTTTCATTATGCAATTGACCTCTGGGAGTGAGTTGAACTACCGACTCATGACCGCCATGTTTTCTGATCTTGTTGACATTATTGGTCATGACCTTGTTTTTTGCCTTAATCGAAACCAAAATGCTTTCGAGGTTACTTTTGGCTTCTGCCCTGAATTCTTTTACCGGTATAGGCGGCTTGAACAGCAGTTTACCCTTTTCATTCCTGTCCAATTCTTTAGCTTCAATTCCATATATACTGGAAGATTTATCGCTCCTGGCATTCAGATTATTCAAATACTGTATATGACTTCTTTTCGTAAACGCCACTGTCAATGCATCCATGGCATGATGCCGGTGATCATTTCTTTTGGTCCAGTCTTTTATTCTCCGAATCTGGTGTCCTTCTTCATTTTCAAACACTTCGGTCAACCCCAGCTTATCATATTTCTGCCAGTTGAGTTCTTTCATGACATCTATCAGTTGCCAGTCTTGTCTGAGTCTGTCCGTAATGGAACCTGTGGTGGATACCACGCTTCTGACTATGGTCTCCAACATGGCCTTTGCTTTTTTAGCGATGTATTGAGTATCCCGGATATCTCTTTGGATGAAGTCCTGGGGAATTTCACTACCCTTCATCTTAAGCTTTTTGTATTTCACTGGTGAAATTTTCCCGTTCTTCAGCATGTTGTCCAAACGTGCATGGTATTGACCCAATTCCTGTTCACCATATTCCTGTAAAACAAAGTCAATAGCTGTTTGATTACCTTTTTTTATATTAACATCCTTTAACTCAATCGTTTTGTTTGAAAATGAGTCGTCAAATAATCTGGATTGAGGGATGATATGATCTATATCGAACTCGTGGCTAAAAAGTTTTTCTCGCGGGATATATGTATTTGAATACAGCGTTTTATTAACAGTGAATTCCAGTTCTTCATACAATTTATACCTGATGATGTCATTCCGGCTCACATGCCTGAGTCCAAATTCATTGATCAATAATGAACGGATCCTTTCATGTTCAATATTTGATTTATTGATGTTCGAGGTCATCGATTCCCTTTCCTTAGCGCTTCTTTTCAATTCTCTGGCAAGTTCGATGCGGACTTCATCTGGTTTACCGTATTCATCTATGATGGCATTGATGACATTGACCATTTGATTGAGAATTTTTTCAACTACAGGGTTTCTGAGACTGTTTTTGGGAAGGATTTCCAGTTTTGGCAATAATTCCTTTTGTTCATTTTCGTGCTTTGTCAAAGAATCTATTGAGTGTTTATAACCTGCTTCTTCACATGCACTTTCTTTCAATTTTCCTTCCTTTCTACCAGCAAATGCATATCCACTTTTTAGAAAAGGAAGAATTTTTTGAATTGCTTTTGCACTTAAACTTCCATGATCGTCCTGAAACACAACATTAGCGATCATTGCAGCGTATTCCTTATCAAATCCATATCTTCGTGAAATCGCATTGATCAAACCTTCATTTCCGGTTTTACTGCTGTCCCCTTCATAAGAATACAGCAAATGCCACAAACGATACAGTTCATGTTTATCCGGATCCATTTGATCCCCTTCAAAATCAAAATTCAAAATCTGGGTATTGAAGCCCAATCCATTGAATACCTTTTGCACATAATCATGAACTTTAGAAAAAGTAGTTTTTGAAAAATCCACTTCATCGTGACCACTCATTTCAATGATCTTTGCATATACATTGTACAGAGCAGAAATGGTTTTATTTCCATCCAGCTTTTTGAAATTTATGGAGATATCCTGTCTTCCCGGAAAAAGCATTTTGATCACATCCTTGTCAACGAGTTGATCCCTGAACTTAAGTTCTTCTGCCAGCATGAGCTTTTCGTCTTCATCAAGATCACGCTCCCAATGCTCTTTTCCAGAACTGATCTTTACATTGTTTAAAGTCTGCCAGATTTTAAACTCCTGAAACAATGGGGAAGAACGTGGACAAACCCTGTTGCCTATGGTAACTTTTCGCTTTTTTCCATTTTCTTCAATTTCAATGATCTCGCTTTCGAACTCACAGAAACTGATCAATCCTTTCTGACTTTTCAACCTTCTTTGATAAAAAATGATGATATCCCTGATCTCAGATTTTAATTCCGGAGTTAAAATTGGATGATGTTTTGCCTGAGTTTCCCATATTCTCTCAAATTCATCCAAATAATCCTGACGATAAAAGACCTTGTTTTTTAAACTGAAATGAGGGTTTTCATCCAGTTTTTGGATCAGATATTGCCCGACAGTTATTTTTTTGAAATAAAGTTCTTTACTTCTGTCGCTGATATCTCCCAGGTATCCGCTTGAAGAATGGATATTCCCGTTTACTTCACTGATGACTAAAGCAACTTCTTCGAGTGTTAATTGTTTTGATGGTGCATGACTCCTTAATTGAAAAAGTTCTGTTCTTTTATTGAGACCTTTCAAATCAGCAGTATAAATACCAAACCGCCCAAGAAAATTCTTTGAGGCATCGTTTTTCCCTTTGCCTTCTAACTGTTTTTTAAAATCATCAATTAATATATCAGGATAAAACTTCGATTGAAAATCCCATATCTTGTTCAACTCATTCATCAAGTCAGACCGGTAAAATTCCGGAAGTCTTTTTTTACCGGATTTTAAAATTTGTAAACAGAGTTGTCCTGGAGTAAGATTCTCTTCATACAGTTTAATTGCTACATCCATTCCATCCAATAGTTGACCTTCATCCGTTGACTTCGCTTTTCTACTGCTTTTGTAACCCCTTTTTTTATTGATCATCAAAAGCACCCTTGCAAACTCATGCAAACTAATTTTTTCATTGACAGCCTTTGCCCGCAATCTGTAAGTTTCGAAGGTAGAATAATTGGAATTCTCTGCCAAAATGGTATCATCATTGATAATTCCACATTTTTTTAAAACCTGGACTAAGTTTTCTCTTCTTAGTTTATATCTGTGCAGATTTCTCCGCATACTGCGTTTTAAGGTTCTGTCAGCATTGGTAGTGATACTTTTTCCTTTTTCAAAATTAATGGTTTCGTCAATTGTTAAAGGGTTTACTCTGATACCCAGTTTAATAATAGATGAGTGTTCATTTTCAAATTCTGCTTCATTCACCAAAGCCCATCCAATACTTCCTACGCCAAGATCAAGCCCTAAAATTTTTTTCATTTATTTGGTATTTATGATTAAAAACTGTATTTTGCAGCCACATATTGAAGCAATTCACAATAAGGATTTTTCCGTTGTGAAAACATCAAAGGCGGCCTCCGGTCGTCTTTTTTCTTTTGCCTTTTCGGGTAATTGGGTTATTAGGTAAAAAGGTAAAAGGTTTACTATTCAGATGTTCTCAACCAGGTTTATATCCAAATCCTGTTTCAAGGCCTAAGATACCAAAAAAAAATGATTTCAAATCTATAAAAGGTCAGTTTTTATAGGAATAAATATCTCCCTCCATAAAGATTCATAATTTCAGCCTATTTGTAAGTGAATCTTGTATTTTTCCATTTCATGGCATTGTTTTTTGAAATATTACTTATGGATACTGAATGTTTTCTCAGTTTGTTGAAGAATGTATATAGATCAGACAAAAAATAAGAAGTAATATAAATCTATTGAATGCAATAAACTAAGTTTTTGAAATAATCCCGAAAACTAAAAGGCTCAGTGTGTCACAATTTTCGCCACTGCATTCACTTATGGATTAAAGTTTGCCAAAACTTATTATGGCCATCGGATTTTTAGGTTAACCTTGTCAGCATCATCAATCAAAATGGTCTTTACCCTATTCCTAATTCCAAACTATCACTTCATTTTCCCGCTTAGTATATCTATGGAATACACAACATTCAGTGCTAAATTATCCATTAAATCTATTGATTCGCATTGTTAAACATCTTTTAAAAAATTAAGGGGTTGCAACCACGCAACCCCTTTTTCACTCTGATTTCCTCAAAATTTCTAAGATACAAATTGGGTTTTTCTTTATTATTAGTTTGAATTATACTAATAACTACATATTTTATTTTATTAAATGCCTTGAAATCACTAATTTTTGAATTTCGGAGGTACCTTCGCCGATGGTCAATAGTTTACTGTCGCGGTAAAATTTTTCTACAGGGTAATCTTTGGTATATCCATATCCACCGAAGATTTGAATGGCATCGGTTGAAATTTCAACTGAAATCTCTGAAGCCTTGTATTTTGCCATGGCAGCAATTTTGGTGAATGGCTGTCCGCTGTCCTTCAACCAGGCTGCTTTGCGCGTAAGCAATTCTGCCGTTTCTATTTTGGTCGCCATATCAGCCAGTTTGAACGCGATCGCCTGAAAACTGGAAATGGGTTTGCCAAATTGCTCCCTCTGATTGGCATAAGCTACGGATGCCTCATAGGCTCCTTTGGCTATACCCAGACCTACAGCTGCAATACTGATCCTGCCACCATCCAAAACCTGCATCGCCTGAATAAATCCTTCGCCTTCATTCCCCAAAAGCTGACTTTTGTGTACCCTGCAATTATCAAAGTGCAAAGGAGCAGTTTCTGATGACCTCATGCCAAGCTTATTTTCCTTTTTTCCCGGCTTGAAACCCGGAGTTCCTTTTTCAATGATAAATGCACTGATCCCACGGCTGTCCAGCAAATCGCCCGTTCTGACCAACACTACGGCGACATCGCCTGATTTCCCGTGCGTGATCCAGCTTTTTGAGCCATTAATAATGTAATAATCTCCGTCCTTTTCCCCAACACACTTCATTCTCATTGCATCACTTCCGGTATTGGGCTCTGTCAATCCCCAGGCACCGATCCATCTTCCTGAAGCAAGATCAGGCAGATACTTCAGTCTTTGTTCTTCATTACCAAACATGTAAAGATGATTGGTACACAATGAATTGTGGGCAGCAACAGACAATCCTATTGAGCCACACACTTTCGATATTTCCTGTAAAATAGATACGTATGCCTGATAACTCAAACCTGACCCACCATACATCTCAGGAATGACCGCTCCCAAAAAACCATACTCACCCAATAAATGCATGGTATTGACAGGAAAAACCTGAGCTTCATCCCAATCTTTGTAGTTTGGTTCGATATATTTTTTAGTGAAATCAGCTATACTTCCTTCTATAACTTTGAGATTTTCGTCACTATAAATATTAAAATTCATGATGTATCAGTTTGAATTTGTGAAAATAGAATATTACTTTAAATAAAGAACATTTTTTGGAAAAAACTTCCTACATAAAAGTTAATTTGTATTTTATTCAAAATAACTCAGTTGCGGACAATTTTATTGGGTAAGACTTTTCTAAGTATGCTGACAGTTATAATTATTTGTATATGAATGATTAATAACCATACTTACCCTTCCATAGTTCTCTAAGCCATTGTCTGAATTTGCGTTCATGCTGGTTTTCCTGAGGCGAATAAAAAACCGTATTGGAAATCTCTTCGGGTAAAAATTCCTGATGGACAAAATTTTTTTCAAAATCATGCGCATACTGATATTTATTGCCATAGTTCAGCGATTTCATCAAAGCTGTTGGCGCATTTCTCAAATGCAATGGGACAGGCAAATTTTGAGTCTCTTTCACCTTTTGAAGTGCCAGGTCTATGGCGATGTAAGCAGAATTACTTTTGGGTGAGGTTGCCAGGTAAACGGCCGCCTGTGACATCACGATTCTCCCTTCAGGCATCCCGATCTTATGCACCGATTCAAAACATGCATTTGCGATCAACAAAGCATTCGGATTGGCCAAACCGATGTCTTCAGCTGCCAGGATGATCATTCGCCTGCATATAAAAAGCGGATCTTCACCCCCTTCTATCATTCTGGCCATATAATACAAGGCAGCATTCGGATCGCTTCCCCTCAAAGATTTGATGAAAGCAGATATGATATCGTAATGCATTTCTCCGGACTTATCATAGATGCTGACATTGTGTTGAATGGCTTTTGCCACCACTTCATTATTGATACGGACGGTTTCAGCTTCCTTGAAATGGTTGACGACGATCTCCAGACAATTGTACAGTTTTCTGGCATCTCCTCCGGAAAAAGCCAGCAAAGCATCCGTTTCTTCCAAAACGACCTCTTTTTGCTTTAGTTCTGCATCTTTTTCCAATGCAAGATGTAAAAGTTCCAATAAATCCTTTTTGTCAAGGTGTTGCAGTACAAAAACCTGACACCTGGACAACAGCGCTGAAATCACTTCAAACGAAGGATTTTCTGTGGTTGCCCCGATAAGCGTCAAAATACCTTTCTCGACACTTCCCAATAATGCATCTTGCTGGGCTTTGTTGAACCGGTGAATTTCATCGATGAACAGGATAGGGTTCGGACTGTTGAAAAAATGTTGCTTTTTTGCTTTATCGATGGCATCACGTATGTCTTTCACACCGGCGTTGATCGCAGTCATGTGGATAAACGGTCTTTTAAGGGTCTGAGAAATGATGTTGGCAAGCGTAGTTTTCCCCGTTCCGGGTGGCCCCCAAAAAATCATGGATGCGATGGAACCTGATTTGATCATTCGGTATAAAACACCATCTTCGCCAACCAAATGTTGCTGGCCGATATATTCATCCAGCGAATTTGGCCGCATCCTTTCTGCCAATGGCACTTTCATTCATTACGATTTTATTCCCAAAAAAATTAACCCTACACCATAACAATTTCAACTCATTAATTTCAAGCTTAAATAAAAATGAATGGTGGTGATAAAAAAATCCCCTGATCCTAATCAAATCAGATCCGGTATGCCCCATATTTTTGTGCAAGATACAAACTATCAGGAAGTATATCTTCAGTAAAAATGATTTTGTAAACAAACCCGGAATTTGGATTGCGATACAAATAAAAAGGACTGGTGTTCGGCCAGTCCTCTTTGATTTGATAATTTTTGCAGTGAAGATCACTAAAAAGACGGGTTCAAATCCTTTTTACCCTTCAATTATTTTTTCTCCTTATCTTTACAGGAACCATGATGATGCTGTTCATCGTTACAATTCTTTTTTTCTTCATGATTGCTGCAGCTTTTGTGATCGCCCTGATGTGCTTTACCTGAATGTATATCGTGTTTTTCACAACATTTATGTTCGTCATGAGAGCCTCTTCCAGAATGGCTATCATGCTTTTCACAGCATTTCTGATCAAAAGGATGCCATCTTCCGTTGAATCCAAAACCCTCGCAACAAACTGGTTCTTTATGCTTGCCTGAACAGTTTTGCTGTCTTTCCTGCCAGTCAAATCGTCCCATTTCCGGTGGGAACATGCCTTCTTCCGGAACAAAACTGAATGCTTTCTTCATTTTTGGCTGACCGTGCAATCTCACTTCAAAAGATTTATTCTTACCATTCCTTCTGACTTTAATTTCGGTCATATTTCCGGGTTTACCTGATCCTATTTCCCGTTGCAACTCTTCTACATTTGTAATTTTCACTCCGTTTACCCTGGTGATCACATCTCCGGCTAAAATTCCAACAGAGTAAGCTGCAGAAAACTCTTCTACTTCTGTCACCTTGACACCTTTTGCCGATTCTTCAATAAACACACCAAGTTTTGGTTTATTCTGGTGTTCCATAGGTTCAAATCCGGGTTGTCCATCCCCAAAAATCATCATCCTTCTGCCTTGACCGGGAAAATCCTTCCCTTCTTTAAAATTCCAATGAAATTTTTCTACATCCTCTATTTCAAAAGGTTCAAATTCATCCATGACCATACTATCTGCAAAAACTTCCACAATGATGGAATCACTGCCTTTGGTAATTATAAATGGTCTGGGTGAATCCATTTTCATATCGTCTCCTTCAAAAACTTTTGTTTGGACATTGCCTTCAGGGTCAACGGTTTTGATAATGATCTTCTTATGTGTTTTAATCATGGTTGAGTCCTCATTCTGAGATATTCCCATGACTATAAAACCCATTACAAACAGAATAGTTAACAATAAACTTCTCATACAAATTACAAATTTTGATAAAAAATGATCCTTACGTTATTTAAAAGCATAAAACGGAAATTATGGGTCAAAAGTATAAAAATAAACGGATTATTTTGATGAAGAGATTAATCGTCCATTTTTCCGTTCGATTTGCGGGAATACTTGGAACAATTGACAATAAATTTGCTGTGGAAATTTTAGTGTTAATTCCAGTCATAAAACATTGGCTAAAAACACTGAGAACTCATATACTTGATTCGAGTTTAAAAAGTATAAAGTTTGAGTCTGCTACGACAAGTGCGATTCGTTGATTTTCAATCGTTTTTTTGCTCCTTTCTACTGACGTCAAAGATCAGCCCAAGACTGAATGGAAACGATTGAATATCAACTAATTAAAAGTCCCCTTTAAGGAGTGTACTGACTAAAAATGTCAGTGCTTGTACTGACTGAAAATGTCAGTGCTTGTACTGACTGAAAACGTCAGTGGGGATTTAGGGGGCAAAGACTATTCGGAGTAGACTCAAATGTATTCGTTTCTATTTTTTGGAGCTGTCATTCCGGCCTTGAGCCGGAATCCTGTCAACTTCATTGAGATCAGGGAAAGTAAAAGTTAAACCCTTTTTTTTTCGTTCCCGCATAACTCGCCGATCTGCGAAGAATTTAGCTTCCTGTTCAGAAAACAGATCAGCGAAAATCTGCGGGAAAATCTTTTTTACACCTAGGTCAATTTTCAAATTATCAAATTGTCCCTTCTACCAATTTCTCGCTTTTCCAAACATAGATCCGTGCTGCGCAGCATCCGCGTCATCCGCGTTGCCAACTGTATTTTTTAAACGTGGATTAAAAGGATCGTTGCATGTCCAATGTGGGGGTCGCTACGAATTTTCAAATTTTCAAATTATCCAATTTTCAAATGATCCCTTCTACCAATCTCTCGCTTTTCCAAACATAGATCCGCGCTGCACAGCATCCGCGTCATCCGCGTTGCAAACTGTATTTTTCGAATGTAGATTGAATGGATATTTGCATGACCAATGTGGGAATTGCTACGAATTTTCGAATCTCGCAGATCACGACATTCATTGTCGTGATTCAAATTATCAAAACACTCACCCCTTTCCTTAGATTCAGTCCCGCAGGGATAACAGTTGGATAAGCGTATGCAAGCGATAGCGCAGCTTACGGACATAATAAAAACGGATTACAGCCCCGCATGGGGTGAGATCATCTTTTACCCGGTACAAAAGTTTCTTCCGGATCACATAACTACTTCAGTTTGTTAAAAGAATTGAGACGCTTTACTGCTTACGCGTCACATTCATTGTAATGTTGCCCTTGGAGGGCTCTGGAATACAGGTGGTGCAGGGATCGTAAGCTGCGCTATCGCTTGCATACGGTTAATAATCATTTCGTCCCTGCGGGACTTTTCTGAGCAGACCCAAAATTGAACACTTAAACTACAAATGCAAAATTATCATAAACATCTCAATATCTGCAATATAACTTTATGAACTTTCAACTTTAATACTTAATAAACTGAACTCATACTTTATTCCAGCACAATCACAAAATACCAGACAATTTTACCAACGAGAGGCTTTTGCATTGAGTCCGCCCCGAAAGTGGAACTTCTAAGGAGTCAATAATCAACCACATTCATTGACTTCAATTCTCCAAATGATTTAAAATGTTATTTTTGCCAAAAATAATTGCATTTCATGAAAGAAACTTTTCCTGAAGACCAAATGCCCGTTGCACCATCAGCCCCTAAAAAACCCAGAGAACTGATCGCACACAGCCACCTAAGGATTGATGAGTTTTTCTGGCTGAATGAAAGGGATCATCCTGATGTGATCCGTTATCTGGAGGAAGAAAACGCTTACCTGGACATGGTTATGAAGCCAACATTGCCACTCCAGGAAAGTTTGTATGATGAAATACGGGGCAAAATCAAGGAAGAAGATAATTCTGTACCCTATTTTTTCAATGATTATTTCTATTATACACGTTCTGTTGAAGGTAAAGAATATTATATTTCATGTAGGAAAAAGACTTCCATCCATGCGAAGGAAGAAGTACTCCTGGATGTCAATCAAATGGCTGAAGCTTTTTCCTATTTCGATATCAGCGGCAGTTCGGTCAGCCCTGACAACCGGATTCTGGCTTATGGGGTTGATACTGTGAGCCGAAGGAATTATACGCTCTTCTTTAAAAACCTGGAGAACGGAGCGTTGCTACAGGACGAAATTCCTATGACAACGGGTCGGATCATCTGGGGAAATGACAATCTAACCGTTTTTTATGTGCAACGCAATCCGCAAACCCTGCGTTCTGAAAAGGTCAGGCGGCATATACTCGGAACTCCGGTTTCTGAAGATGTCACTGTCTACTTTGAAAAAGACGAAACTTTTTCCGTTTTCATATACAAAACCAAAACACAAAAATATCTGGTCATCGGTTCAGAAAGCACATTGACAAGTGAGTACCGTTTTTTGAATGCCGATCATTCATTAGGATCTTTTAGCGTTTTTCAACCCAGGATCAAAGGCCTCGAGTATTCCATAGAACACAGCGGTGATCATTTTTACATAAGGACAAATCACAATGCTGAGAATTTCAACGTGATGCGCACCAGCACCCTGCGAACAGGCCTGGATCATTGGGAAATTTTCATTCCACACAATGAAGACATTTTCATTTCAGGATTCGATGTTTTCAAAGATTTTTTGGTTATAGCTGAAAGAAAAGATGGGTTGAACCAGTTGCATATCAGGCCATGGGATGGAAAAGATGCACACCATATTTCTTTCGATGAAGAAGTATATGTTGTGAATCTGAGCACAAATAAAGCGTACAATTCAGAACTGATCAGGTACAGTTATTCTTCTCTCACTACTCCAGGTTCCGTTTTTGATTATGATCCAAAAACACGACGCAGCACCTTGCTCAAGCAACAGGAAATTCCGGGTGGCTTCAATCCTTCAGATTATGAAACAAAACGGGATTTTGCCGTGGCGACGGATGGAACCAGGATTCCTATCAGCCTGGTATACAGGAAAGATTTTAAGAAAAACGGTTCTGCACCCGCACTTTTGTATGGATATGGATCTTATGGCATCACAGTTGATCCGGTTTTCAGGATCAGCATCCTTCCACTCCTGGATAGAGGATTTGTATTTGCAATAGCACACGTTCGGGGAGAACAATTCTATGGACGTAAATGGTATGAGGATGGCAAACTACTCAGGAAAAAGAACACTTTTACTGATTTCATATCATGTGCAGAACATCTGATCACAGCCGGTTATTCTTCCAAAAATAAATTATTTGCGAAAGGAGGAAGTGCCGGAGGTTTACTGGTAGGCGCCGTTGCAAATTTACGCCCAGATCTGTTCCGTGGCATCATCGCACAGGTTCCGTTCGTGGATGTGGTTACCACGATCCTCGATGAATCCATTCCGTTGACAACCGGTGAATTCGACGAATGGGGCAATCCCAAAGATTTACAATACTATCAGTACATGCTGTCGTATTCTCCGTATGATAATGTCTGTACACAGGGATATCCTGCGATGCTTGTGACGACCGGCTACCATGATTCACAGGTTCAGTACTGGGAACCAGCCAAATGGGTTGCTAAATTGCGCGACAGAAAAACGGATAAAAACTTACTTCTTTTTCACACCCAAATGGATTTTGGACACGGGGGCGCATCAGGAAGATTTCAGTGGATCAAAGACCTGGCGCTGGAGTATGCTTTTATTATGCAGGAACTGAATAAAAAAAACAATCAACCTGATAGTTGATGAGTCAGATTACTTTTTCAATGTAATTTTTTTTTCTGATGCACTACAAAACGATGGCATAATAGAATTTTATTTAACCATCCTGAGAATGCATGTTTTTGATAAAAAATGCATTCATTTACAAAATTTTAATGTGATTTTTTGCCTTAAAAGGAAAAAAATGAATTGAATTGTAAAAAATACTCAAAAACTACCGATTTTTGTTCTGAAAAACACTTTAATAAAATGGAGATTTTTTTAAAAATACACTACCATACCAAACCAGGTGAAAATATATTTATCACTGGGAAAGGCGATATTTTGGGGAATTGGGATATTGTGAAAGCCATTCGTCTGAATTACTCCCAAAATGGTAACTGGACAATTTTACTCAATATTCCGGAGGGAACGACCGAAATGGAATATAAGTATTTCCTAATGGATCAATGGGACAAAATGATTTGGGAATGGGGAAAAAACAGAACATTAAGACTGCCTTTGAACCAGGACGGACTTTTTGTCCAAGACCACTGGATTTATCCGGTAAACGAAGAAAAAGTACTTTTCAGTTCAGCCCTTAAAGATGTGGTCTTCAAGCGCGAAAAAAATCTGAAGGGCGCCACTTCAAAATCCAAAAAGATCCTTCAATTCAGTATTGCAGTTCCTGCTGTTCCCCAAGGATATCAAATCTGTGTTTCAGGGGAATCAAAGGCGTTGGGAAATTGGGATGTAGAAAAGCCTTTACTGCTTGGATGCGATGCTGGAGATGTTGTTTGGAGTGGTTCGGCCAATCTGGATCATTTTACCTTCCCTTCAGAATATAAATACGGTTATTACGACACCAGAATGAAGAAACTGGTGGCTTTTGAAAGCGGGCACAACAGATCTCTGGAAGATCATTCAGAATGGAGAGATATAGCAGGATATTTAGTATCTGATGTAGGTTTTAAATATCCTCAGGGTCCTTGGAGAGGTGCAGGTGTTGCGGTTCCTGTATTTTCACTGAGAAGTGATGAAAGTTTTGGAATAGGTGAATTCAATGATCTGCCTGATTTGATAGACTGGGCGAAAACGGTTGGCTTGAGCATGGTTCAAATCCTGCCAGTCAATGAAACCATCGCAACACATTCATGGTTGGATTCATATCCTTACAAATCCATTTCTGTATTTGCACTACATCCTGTTTTTCTCAATTTGCAAAAAATGGGAAAACTGAAGGATAAAAAAGCCATTGCTCAGTTTTCCGAACTACAGCAAGCATTGAATGCTGAAGAATTTGTGAATTACCCCGAGGTACATAAGATTAAATCAGCTTATTTTAAGCTCCTTTTTGATCAGGAAAAAGACAGTTTTTTTGAAGATCCATCCTATGTAGCTTTCTTTGAGTCCAACAAAGACTGGCTTGTTCCTTATGCGGCATATGCATTCTTAAGGGATAAAAACAAGACAGCTGATTTCAGGAAGTGGGGAAAATACAGCGAATATAACAGAAAATCGATCGAAAAGCTATGCCAACCAGGAACAAAAGACTGGGATGACATATCAATCCATTATTTTTTGCAATATCACCTCGACAAACAATTGAAAGAGGTTTCATCTTATGCCAGGAAACAGGGTATCGTGCTCAAAGGAGATATCCCGATCGGGATCAGTCCAAACAGCGTGGAAGCATGGACTGAACCTGAACTATTCAATCTTCGGGCACAAGCCGGAGCACCTCCTGATGCATTTGCCATTAAGGGTCAAAACTGGGGCTTCCCGACATATAACTGGGAAAAAATGGCTGAAGACGGTTACATTTGGTGGAAAAAAAGGCTCAGCAAAATGGCTGAATACTTTGATGCTTACCGGATAGACCATATTCTGGGGTTTTTCAGAATTTGGGAGATACCTGAGCATGCTGTAGAGGGCTTGCTGGGAACGTTCAATCCTGCCTTACCCCTGACAGCCGACGAGATCAAGTCTTTCGGACTGGATTTTGACTACGAACGGTTGGTCAAACCTTATATCAGGCATCATTTGCTCGGTCACCTATTCGGAGTGTTCACTGATGAAGTGATTGATAACTTTCTGGAAGAAACAGCTTATCGAACCTTTAAAATGAAGGCCGGATTTGATACTCAAAAAAAGGTCAATGATCACTTTCTCAAGGATACAGACGAAGAAAACCTCGATGAAAAAAACAGAAGGATCCGCGATGGATTGTTTGAACTGATCGCCAATGTTTTGTTCATCGAAAGTGGATATAATCAATTCCAACCCCGTATCACCTTCCAGCACACGAGTTCTTTTGCCGATATGGATATAGACACTCAGAACAGACTCAATGAATTGTACAACCATTTCTTTTATAAAAGGCATGATGATTTCTGGTATCACAAAGCCATGGACAAGCTTCCGGGAATCATTTCTGCAACGGATATGCTTGTATGCGGTGAGGATCTCGGGATGGTGCCTGATTGTGTTCATCCGGTAATGGACCAACTCGGAATTCTGAGCCTCGAAATACAACGTATGTCCAAAGACCCTAAACGAAAGTTCGCTCATCCGGCAGATGCCCCCTATATGTCTGTGTGTACAACTTCTACACATGACATGTCCACAACCAGAGGATGGTGGGAAAGCGACAGAAACCTGATACAGCAGTTTTATAATGAACAGTTGGGGAATCCGGGCGAAGCTCCATTTTTTGCCGAACCCTGGCTATGTGAACAGATCGTCAGACAACATGCACATTCACCGGCCATGTGGACTACATTTCCAATCCAGGACCTTATGGCCATGGATGGAGCTTTCAGATGGGAAAAAACACATGAAGAGAAGATCAATGAACCAAGCAATGTCCGTCATCACTGGAAATACCGCATGTTTCAAAAAATCAGTGATTTAAAACATAGTGGCAGGCTCAATGACCTGATCAGGCAAATAATCCTTGAATCAGGTAGATTTCCAGGTTGATCGCAGTATAAATGCATATTCAAATTTGGTATGGCCTGTCTTTGAAGGCTGGAACCATTTTCCTCGGATTAAAATGCGGAAATTTGTTCGTCGTGTTTTATTATTTCATACATTTGTATATACAGCGGTGTTGGTGGAACATGAATACTTTTTGGACATAAATATCTGAGAATTAAGAACGATTTTAGATTTGATTTATGATAAAGATTCAATGCCCAATTACATCCATAACTGATCACGTGCCGGGATTTTAAGGTAAATCCTTTTGAACAAGATCTTTTTAAGGAAGTGATAGTTTTTCTGATGTTCCGTTTAGCACATGATTCCGATAAATGTCCCATGAACTGTTTCTTTGAATGGCTGACAAGATTGTTGAGCTCAAAACAATAAATTGGTTAAGTGGATGGAAAAATCAGTGTAATAATATTTTTTGATGCTTATATTAGCTTGATTGATTGCAATCTCTTATAATTTCATTCATTAAAATCTGGTAAACATGGAACAAATCATCAACAAAGTCAAAAGGATTCTTTTACTACCCAAATTAGCCTGGGAAGAGATCGGTGAAGAAAGTATCACCTGGGAAAGGATGTTGTCTACTTACCTGATCCCACTGATACTGATCGGAGCCATCGCTTCATTTATAGGATATGGATTGATCGGGGTCAGTATGGGATCATTTGGATACAGCTCATCGATAAGCTGGGGTGTCGGGCAGGCGATCAGTTTCATCGTAAGCGCTCTGGCCGGAATTTTCATCAGTGGCTGGATCATCAGCATTTTAGCCCCGAATTTCAATACGCAGGTAAGTTTTCATGATGGCATTAAACTGGCAGGATATGCTTTCACCCCATATTTGGTTACGGCAGTGGTTTATATTCTTCCTGATTTAGCACCGATCTTGATTTTGGGAGGAATTTACAGCTTATATCATCTTTATCTTGGATTTAAGCCGGTAACGAAAGTTTCGGATGAAAAGCACGGTGCATATTTTGGTGTTAGTCTCATAGTTATGATTGTTGTGGCAGCTATTGCAATGTGGATTCTTTTAAAGTTAATGCTTATGTTCGGATTGTCAAGATATAACTAAAATAAATATTCCTATCGACTAATTCTACAGGCAGATGGTAAAGCTCATAACTGACCTCATCTGCATGTTTTTTATTTCAGGTCAAAATCATCCCAATCCAGACCCACATTGAATTTGCTTCTGAAATCATGAAGCACATAAAAACTTAAACTAGCTTCCACAATTTCTTCCAAACCAGATGTGGCAGTTGCAATAATGTCTCCTTTTGGATCGATCAGACATGAATCTCCAGAATATTCATTGCCTGTATCGTCCATCCCTACCCTGTTGACACCCAGTACATAAGACTGATTTTCAATGGCTCTGGCAATCAGGAGCTGTGTCCACGGATAAGATCTGACTTTGGGCCAATTGGCGAGGAACATGAGCAGATCATAGTCATGATCTCCTTTGACATATTGGTTCCTGCACCAGACGGGAAAGCGCAGGTCATAGCAGATCATTGGCCTGATCTTCCAGCCTTTGAGGTTTTCTGTGATGAGTTTCTGTCCCGGAGTGATGCTTTCGTCTTCACCACCCATACGAAAAACATGGCGTTTGTCGTATCTGGAAAAAGTTCCGTCAGGTTTCATCCAGATCAGGCTGTTGTAATATTTTCCATCAGTACCAATCAACAGACTTGCACAAACAACTGCCTTCGAATGAATTGCCTTTTCCCTAAGCCATGCCATACTTTCACCTTCCATACTTTCTGCAAACACCTTTGGATCAACCGGAAATCCAGTATTGAAAGTCTCAGGCAAAACTATGATATCAGGATCGGAATGAATTGATCTGAACCACCGATCAAACATGTTGCGGTTAGCTTTAGGATCAGCCCAAATCAGATTTGATTGTATAAAAGCAATTTTCAGATCTTGCATAGGATTTCAGTTGCTTTTTGAAGTGTTTTTTCTTCTTTTGCAAAGCAAAAACGCAGTAATTGCTGATCCCGCCGGTCTTCATAAAAAGGTGAGAGCGGAATGGCGGCAACACCATGCTTTTCCACCAGCCATTGAGCGAAAGTCATTTCCGGAAGATCACTGATCTTGCGATAGCTTAAAAGCTGGAAATAAGTACCATAACTGGGAATGACTTCAAATCCTGATCCGGCAATTCCATCCAGAAAAAAGTCTCTTTTTGCCTGGTAAAATCCGGGAAGTTTCAGATAATGCTCAGGTTCGTTCAAAAAATCGGCAATGGCATATTGAATGGGTGTATTGCAGGTAAAGACCACGAATTGATGCAGTTTTCTGAACTCAGCCAGCAGGTTTGCCGGGGCTATCACAAAACCCATTTTCCAGCCGGTAGCATGAAATGTTTTTCCAAATGAGCCTACTATAAAACTTCTTGATTGCAGTCCCGGTAGTGTGCATGCACTGATGTGTTTTTGACCGTCAAAAATAAGATGTTCATATACCTCATCACTCAATATTATGATATCCGTGCCGTCAGTGAGGGAATCCAGTTGCCTCATATCTTCTTCCCTGAGCAAGCTGCCGGTTGGATTATGCGGACTGTTTATAATGATCATTCGTGTTTTATCATTGATCAACCCGGCAATGACTTTCCAATCAATACTGAAATCAGGTGCATGCATCGCATATTTTACAACAATTCCGCCCGAAGCCCTGACAGATGGTGCGTAACTGTCATAAGCGGGTTCAAAAATGATCACTTCATCATTTTGACGGATAAATGTAGAAATGACCGTATTCAAAGCCTGCGTGGCCCCAGCTGTGATATTGACTTCATCATTCCAGTCATATATGACGCCATAAGTCAGTTCGATTTTTTGCACAATGGCCTGCCGTAATGCAGGAACTCCCTGCATGGGTGCATATTGATTGAATCCAAGTTTCATGTAGTGATTTACGCGATCGATCAATCCTGGATCGATGGGAAAATCAGGGAAACCCTGTGACAAATTGACGGCACCGTATTCCTGTGCCAATCTTGACATTACGGCAAAAATAGAAGTTTCGGTGTGCGGCAGTTTAGAATGATATTGTCCGGTAAAAAATGCCATAGAAGGATTGCTTATGGGAACAAATATAACAATTATCAACTAAATATGATGAAAACCATTCAACCAGCTAACCCGTTTGTTAAAATAATCTGATAAAAACGGATGGTCTATTTATTCATCCTGTAAAAGAAAATCTGGCATTGATTCTGGAAATCATTGAGATGCATCATCTGAAAAGCAGATTGAACAAAAACCTGGGCGCTGTCGTAAATTTTCTTTTGTGCACATCTGCCAGAGCGTCATGCAAATAATTCTTAACATAATGGTTTTGTTCAGCTTTTTTAAGCAAAAAATCACAGACACCAGGATAAATCGCCATTTTTTTCAATAAATTACTGACCTTCAATTCTGACCAAATTCTCCTGTGCAACTCCTTATCATACCTCATGAGACTCTTTGCCGAAAAATCATTTTCACGCAAAGCCTTTTCCAGAATGTCCGCAGCTACTCTGCCGCTTCGGATGGCATTGGCCACACCTTCACCGGTAAACGGGTCGATCAGACCCGCTGCATCGCCGGTCAGTATGACCCGGTTAGCCGAAACAGGCCTTTTTTTGGAACCCAATGGCAATCCATAACCCCTGACTTCTTCCAGCGGGATGGCATTTGCAAATCTTTCCTTCACAGATGGCTCATTTTCAATGATTTTTTGCAATACTTCCTTCAGATTGAGTCTATCCCTGCTGACAACATTTGAAGGCACACCCAAACCTACATTGGCTTTGTTACCAGTTAAAGGAAAAATCCAGAAATAACCCGGCAACAATTCCCTGAAAAAGTGCAGTTCGATCATTTGTTCACTGTTAAAACCAATGACATTCGAGTAATACTGCCTCAATCCAGCACTAAAATGATCTTTATCCACAGGGTTTTTAATGGTATTTTTATTGACAACAGAATGAGCGCCGTCAGCTCCTACCACTGTTTTACAGTAAAAAACACCGGAATCTGTACTGATTTCAACCCTGTTGTTCTCAACTTTTAAATCTTTGACGGTACAATTGAAAAACACTTCGACAGATGTATTCAATTTTAATTGTTCTAATAAAAAATTATCAAATACATATCGCTCAGTGGTATAACCACATTTTCGAACCCCATTTTTTATGATGGGGAGATCAAGTTTATAACCTTTCGGTGAAACAAATCGAATACCGTAAGAGGGTAATTTGTTTTCAAGTTTTTGAAAATCAGCAGCGAGGCGGGGATCGATCCATTCAAGTTGATGCACAACATCTATACTCAACGCATCACCACAGATCTTATCACGCGGGAAGGACGATTTCTCCAGCAAGGCCACTTTCGCACCGGATTGGCTCAGCACATAGGCGCAACTTACACCAGCAGGTCCCGCGCCAACAATTATCACATCATACTCCACAAATCAGAATTTAATTGATCAATCCACACATATACCTTGTCTGCAAGAATACAACAGACAAACCATTTTAACAATTGAATCGTTTAAAAGTATATCAAAAATAGAAAAAAGCTATTATAATTAATAAAGCTGATCCTTCCTCCGTTTTAATTAGAGGCATTCAGCATAGTTAATTTCATAAAACGAGCAAAGTTCTCCATACTGACAAGTGGATCCCTTTACCTACTTTGAAAACAATTTTTCCTTCAAGTTTCATATAAAATATAACGATAAAAATGAATACTTCATGAGGTACTGAATTCTTTACAACAAATTCACATCAATTAAAAAATCGGATATATAAAACATCGGATCAAACAACTATTTTTGCAGGTATCATTTATATGGCTTAATTGTTTAAAAAGCAAAATATTTTGATATCCCGTTCTAAATTTTTTTAAAATGGAATTATTTTCAGGTAAATCTCATTCGATACTTCACAATATCCTTCATTTTCTCAATCTGGAAGCAGATCTGGAAAATCCGGATATCATTCATAATGAGATTCAGAAAGGTGTTACCTTCAAAGGCACCAACCTCTGGATCCTGATGTTTGCGACCATTGTAGCATCAGTGGGCCTGAATATGAATTCAACTGCAGTGATCATCGGTGCCATGCTTATATCACCACTTATGGGACCGATCAACGGTATGGGATACAGCATTGCAACCTTTGATACAGAGCTTTTCCGTTTATCCATCAAAAACTTCAGTTTTGCTGTATTTGCCAGCCTTGCAGCATCTACCTTGTATTTTTTTCTCAGTCCTGTTTCAACGGCACATTCTGAATTACTGGCAAGAACCAGCCCGACCATTTATGATGTGGTCATCGCTTTGTTTGGAGGATTGGCAGGAATTGTTGCGATCAGCAGCAGGATGAAAGGCAATGTGATTCCTGGAGTGGCGATTGCAACAGCATTGATGCCTCCGCTTTGTACTGCAGGTTATGGTCTGGCAACTTTTCAACCTTCCTTCTTTTTTGGGGCAATATACCTGTTTACCATCAATACGATCTTCATCGCACTATCTGCCTTATGGGTTTCTCAGATCCTCAATTTCCCGATTCGGGGAACCATTCCGGAGAAAAGGAAGAAAGCGATCAACAATATGATCACTGTTGTCATCTTAATAGTTCTGATCCCGAGTATTTATTTTGGTTACCAACTCGTCCAACAGGAAAAGTTTGTTGTCAACTCCGGAAAATACATTTCCAATATCAGCCTTTTTGAGGGAAATTATTTACTTAAAAACGATGTCGATAAAAAGAATAAAAAAATCCGACTTGTTTATGGCGGAACTGAATTGACAAATGATCAGAAAAAAGAGATCATTTCAAAGGCAATTGACTTTCAACTTGGAAATGCGAAAATTCAGATTGAACAGGGTCTGACATTCAACGAAGGTGACGAGGCAACGGATCAGGCGCTCAAGCTAAAGGATCAGATCAGCAGGCTGAGTGCTGCATTAAGGGATAGGGAGGCAGTCATCGACAGCATGAAAGCTTCCACCGAACTCGGTGGATTATTGCTCAAAGAACTCAACATTTTGTTCCCTCAAATCAGTTCCTGCGGTTATACAGAATCATATATTTTTACAGCATCTGATCATAAACCACAGAAACAAGCTGTGATCATGATTTCATTGTCTTCACCTCTCAAAAACGGTGAAAAAGAAAAGGTTAAAGGTTTTCTAAAAGAGAGATTAGCCTCCGGAAACATCAAAGTCATTTATGATACCAATGAAGATTAATCCCAATATACTATCAGTAAAAACAATCAATCACATCCACATTTTTTATCTGTATTTTTTTTAATTACGAATAATTATTTTGCAATAGCGCAAACTATTTCACTATTTAAAAATTTTATACTAATTTTTTCTATTTTTCATAATTTCATTCACTGGAATTATCTGTCGTGTTGTATATTTGTGCGAAAATGAAAAATACCGGAATGCCGGAAAAAAGTAAGAAGCTTTTAGTTTTTTGCTACAAAATGAATGCTTTAAGGAAATACCAGACAATATTTTTTGTGCTGAATTTTTTTCAATCAATATTGAGTCTGCTCCTAAAAGTCCAATATGTTGGTTTTCAATCGTTTTTCGCCCCAGCCTACTGACGTCATTGATCAGCACAAGACTAAAAGGAAACAATTGAAAACCAACAAATTAAAAGTCCCGATATTGAAAGATCCGGGGGCAAAGACTTTTCGGAACAGACTCAAACTCTGATGTTTTTTTTGCCTGGGCAGCATGAAGATTTAAACCGATCGTGCTACCGTACCAAAAATGAAGTCAGGTATTGAAATACTCAGTTTTTTCAATATATTTTTACTGTCGTATCAAAATTAAAATTCATATATGAAAAAAGTCCAGAATATATCTGAAGCGATCAATCCCAAAACCATTCCACCAGGCTGTGTTGTATATACGGGTGGTAATGCCGGTACTCCGCAGGTTTTGCTAAAGGAACTGATCCACAATACCCAGATCAAAGACATAGAATTGCTCAGTTTGCTGCTTTTAGGTGATATACAGGATTTATTTTCTCCTGAAACCTGTGAACGGATACTGCACAGAGTTATATTTTCAGGCCCTTATTCGAGAAAAGCATTGAATGATGGTCATGCTACCTATCAGCTGATCCATCTTTCCGACATTCCGAACCAATTGAGGAATTATCTCATGCCGGATGTCGTTCTAATGTGTGTATCAGGACCGGACAATGGAGGTAATTACAGTTACGGCACTACGGTCGAAGGTCTCCAGGCCGCAGTTAAAACTGCCAAAGCGAAAGGTGGACTGGTGATCGCTGAAAGAAATGCCAAAATGCCATTTATTCTTGGCACTACGATCCACGAATCTGAAATAGATTTTCTGATCGACTCGGATTATGATCTTCCTGTTTCTCCAGCCTCTCCACCGGATGATATTTCCATGAAAATCGGCAAACTGGTAGCTGAACTGTTCATCGAAGATGGCACCACATTGCAATATGGTATCGGAGAAGTGCCTGAAGCAGTGACCGATGCGATCATTGCTAAAGGTGTAAAAGATATCGGCATTTACACTGAGCTTTTTGCCGATGCCATGAGAAAACTCATCGTGGAAGGTATTGTTACGAACAAATATTCTGACCTGAATTTTGCGACTTCAACCCTTTTCCTCGCCAATTCGCAGGAAGGATACGATTGGCTCAATTTTAACAGTTCTGTTCAAAGCAGACCTTGTAATATCACCAATAGTGTACTGAATATTGCGAGACAACATAAAATGCTAGCCATCAACAGCGCGATCGGTGTAGACCTTCACGGGAATATCTGGGCTGACTCCATCAAAGGAAGAAGCGTGTACAGTGGCATTGGAGGCCAGGCAGATTTTCTCCGGGGTTCCTATCAGGCCAAACAGGGTTTCGGGATCATCGCGATGAAATCAACAACGGACTCAGGAAAATCCAAAATTTCCATCATGAGCCCTGAAGGGATCACAACCACTGCCATTCCTGCAGATCCGGTCGTGATCGTAACTGAAAACGGGGCATTTAATCCTAAAGGTCTGAACATCTCTGAACATGCTGTAGGCATCGCACACCTCGCTGAACCTGAAACCAGGGAAAAATTGCTCAAACATATTTTTGACAGTCCTGAATACTTCAAACCAAGAAATGCTCTTCGCGACGGACGACCAAAAGGATTTATTCCGTTCGAAGCCATATTTTAGGCTTGTAACATGATTTAACCGATCAGTGGACCAAAATTTTGTGTTTTCACTGCAAAAATGCTTTTCTGTACATTTCCAGGAACCAGGGATTCAGGATTGTAAATACATTTTCAACTAATTAATTAACACTTAATGTCGAACTCAATTCTTTTAAGCCCTTTGAAAAGCAAGCATCTTGACCTGAGCAATCGCATAGCGATGGCACCATTGACCAGATGCAGGGCCAAAGATAATTTGGTGGGAGAAATGCAGGTTCAATATTACAGCATGCGGGCTGATGCAGGACTGATCATTACAGAAGGAGCGCCTGTTTCATCGGAAGCCATTGGATATCCGGATATTCCGGGAATTTACACGAGACAACAGGTGGAAGCGTGGAAAAAAGTAACAGATGCAGTTCACCAAAAAAATGGAAAAATATTTGTTCAGCTTTGGCATGTTGGCAGGATCTCGCATCCGGTTTTCCTCAATGGCCAACTTCCTTTGGCGCCATCAGCCATCCAGTCTTCAACATTGGCGAGAACAAAAAACGGCAAGCTCCCCCGCCCGATCCCTAAAGCGATGAGTTTTGAAGAAATCCAAAAGACGGTCAAGGACTTTGCTCAGGCCGCTGAAAATGCTGTTGAGGCGGGTTTTGACGGTGTTGAGATCCATGGAGCAAATGGTTATCTCATCAATCAGTTTTTGTGCGACGGATCAAATAAACGAACCGATGAGTATGGAGGTGACATTCCTTCCAGATGTCGTTTTGCAATGGAGATCATTCGGGCTGTAACTGAAACCATTGGCACTTCAAAAACCGGGATCAGGCTTTCTCCGGGTGGAATAGGCAATGATATTTATGATTCAGATCCCAAAAGTCTGTTCGGGTACCTGATCAAAGAACTGGATCTGATGGATCTTGCTTATCTGCATTTGTTGGAACCTTATCAGGATTTAAGTCATCTTCCAAATACAGTGCAATCCATCGCAAAACACTTCAGGTCAATGTATCAGGGAACACTTATGATCAACAACGGGTTTCAAATGGCATCCGCTGAACAAATATTGCAGGAAGGTTTTGCTGACCTGGTTTCCTTTGGAAAACTTTTTATTTCCAATCCCGACCTGGTGAACAGATTCAGAATAAATGCACCGCTTAACGCATGGGATGAAGACACCTTTTATTCAGAAGGGCCAAAAGGATATATCGACTACCCTATTTTTGAATCAAATTCATAATGTATTGATTTTAGTGCGCGTTTTTTTTGAAACAACATTAAAAAACCCGTTTTTTCAGAATTTTATTTTGAAAATTACCGGCACTAAATCATAAAAGGTCTATCTTTTTACTGGTTCAAAACAACTTCCATCATTTGATTTGAATAATATCTACTTTATAACAACCCTTCCAATTCCAAATTACCAAGCTTCTCATTTCCAGATTATCCCATTTCCAAATTTCCAAATTATCCCATTTCCAAATTTCCAAATTATCCCATTTCCAAATTTCCAAATTGTCCCAACTCCAAATTAGTTCCACCAGTTTTTCAATCATTCTTTTCACTTTCCAGTTAAAAAACCGTAAACTTGTCTTTCATAAAAAATGCCATATGCAAATCAGATTTAACGGAGCTGCCAGACAGGTTACAGGTTCATGTCACCTGCTCACCCTGAACAACGGGTTTAAAATCCTGCTGGATTGCGGTCTTTTTCAGGGACACGGCAAACAATCCTGGTTGGAAAATAATAAATGGAATTTCAAGCCAGAGGAAATCGATGTTGTTATTGTATCGCACGCTCATACGGATCATACAGGAAGATTACCCCAACTGGTTCGGGATGGATTTAAAGGAAGAATATACAGTACTTCTGCGACCAAAGATCTCTGTGCGATCATGCTGCTCGACAGTGCCAAAATCCAGGAAAAGGATATAGAATGGTACAATGACAAATTGCTGGATAAAAGAAAAAAAGAAAAAAAGGACCTTGAACCAAGGGTTCCTTTGTACACGAGTGAGGATATAGAACCTACGATGAGGAAATTCATTTCCTGCCCATATGAAAAATGGATAAAAGTCAATGAAGATGTAGATTTATTCTTCCGGGATGCGGGTCATATTTTGGGAAGCGCTACAGTAACCCTAAGAATAAGAGAGAACGGTTCAGAAAAAACCATAGGATTTACCGGCGATATTGGCAGACCGGACCGACCCATCTTAAAAGATCCGATCCCGATGCCTGAAGCTGATTATCTGATCATGGAATCCACCTATGGAGACCGGTTGCATGAGTCCAAATCAGATCAATTTGATCAATTGCTCCATGTCATAGAAAATACCTGTTTAAAAAAGAAAGGAAAACTGATCATTCCTGCATTCAGCATTGGAAGAACTCAGGAGATCATTTATATCATGGATCAGATGGCTACAGCAGGTATATTGCAAAAAATTCCTGTTTACGTTGACAGTCCATTGGCTATCAATGCCATACCGGTATTTACTGCACACCCTGAGTGTTTTGACAAGGAAATGCATGATTATATGTTATTGGACAGTAATCCTTTCGGTTTCAATGACTTGCATTACACAAGGTCTGTTGAGGAATCCAAAGCCATCAACAGTAACAGAAAACCGGCGATTATCATCAGTGCGTCTGGCATGATGATAGCCGGAAGGATTCGGCATCATTTATTCAATAACGTGGAAGACCCGAAAAATACTTTCCTGATGGTTGGTTATTGTTCTCCTGATAGCACAGGCGCTCACCTGATGAGACAACCTGAAACCATTCATTTATTCGGAGAAGACAAAATGGTCAGGGCAGATGTCGTCAGAATGGATTCGTTTTCTGCGCATGCTGACAAAAAAGAAATGCTCGATTTTATTAGCAATCAAAAAGGACATGTAGAAAAGATCATGCTGGTTCATGGTGAATATGAAACACAGAAAGCTTTCAAATCTGAACTCAGGCACAATGGTTTTGACCATATCATCATCCCTGAGATGAATGAACTGGTCTGGTTGTAACATTTTTTCTATATCATCATAGAGTTCAGTCTAAAAAGTTATAAAGTTGAAAGTTCATAAAGTTATATTGCTGATTTTTAAATGTTTATGATAATTTTGGATTTGTAGTTAAAGTGTTCAATATCAATTATTTACACTTTTAACTTTACAAACTTTATTTTTTTTAAGCTCGACTCATCATTTAAAATAATTCGGTCATCATACATTTAGGATGCAAATTTCCGTTAATTTGGTATTTTACAGACGAGTATTCCTGTAATTGTATTTTCCAGACATTAAAATCATTCATTATGATCAAAAAAGGATTTTTTTTATTTCTATTCAGCTGGATCAGTTTTTTGGGTTGTGATTTATACGATTTCAATGACCCGTGGACAAAAATAACTGATGCTGAATATGCCATTCCATTGATCAACTCCAAAATTACAGTTGAATCCGCCTTATCTGGTCAGGATCCTGGCTTGGACATTCATTTTGATGAAGATGGTACCATTGTTTTGAAATATAGTTCGGAATTAATCCGAAAACAAGCAGTTGAGATTTTTAAACCAATCGTTTTCCCTGCTGCACTGTATTTTATAGACAGCATGTTGCAGATCAGATTTGACCAACTGGGCAACTATAATGTCCAGAAAGGTACCATCAGAGGAGATTCCATACGGTTTGCCTTTACGTCGCACTATAATGAGCCGGTACAAATCACCGTCTCCATACCTGAAGCTTTTGATATTACCGGTACTTTCTCAAAAACCATTACCATTCAACCTAACAGCACTTTAATTACGCCTTTGTATTCGCTTCGCGGATATAATTTTGTTTCGCCCAACAACCACCTTACATTCCGGTATGACGCGCGTAAACCCAATGGTGAAAGAGTACTTTTGGACAATGCACATTTCCAATTCACATATTTCCTATTCGAATTCGTTCAGGGTTATCTGGGGCAAAATATACAAAAGCTCAACCAGGAGATTCCAGTCAATATTTTCAAGCAATGGAAAAGCGGTTTATTGGAATTTGCTGATCCCCAGGTTACTGTCAGAATGGATAATTCCTTTGGTTTTCCCGTAAAGGCTTTGATCGAGAGTTTCGAAATTACACAATTGGGTGGTCAGACTGTTAAATTGGAAAGCACTATTTTTGATAACGATATATTTTTTGACTACCCAAAATTGGATGAGATCGGCCAGGTTAAGACCACGGAATTTCATTTTGATAAGACCAATTCAAACTTTGCGACAGCTTTTAACCAAAAATTGACCGGAGTAAATTACAAAATTGATGCCATCGTGAATCCGGAAGATGATCCTTCTTTTGTAGGTTTCTATAGTCACAGTAGTTATTACTTACTAAGTGTGGGCGTCGAATTGCCATTGATTTTCAAAGCAGAAAACTTCCGTATAGAACAGGAGGTCGACTTCGAAAGCCCTGTCAAAAACCTGGAAGAAGTAGGTGATTTTGAAATAAAATCTTACATTACCAATCTCTTTCCGGTTGAAGTTTTTGCACAACTTTATTTCATTGACAATAACGGATTAACCATCGATTCACTTTTTACCGGAGGCGAAAAACATTTTGTAGCCGGCATAATAAATCATGATGGCTCAGTGAGTCCGGGAGAAATAGCTGAACCTGAATTCATTAGATTTGGCTCTGAGAGGAAAAATCTGTTGGCGAACTCTGTTAAAGTGTTGGCAAAAATCCGAATGTCTACTCCCGGAAGTCAAAATTCATACATCAGGATCACAAAAGACATGGGGTTAGACCTTCAAATGGGTTTGCGTTTCAAAGCGGACTTAAGCAAATTATAAGGTAGTCTAAGATGCAAATCAGTGTTTCTTAATTATTTCTTAAACTATCATCCATCTGTAACAAAATGGAGAAATCGGGAGTTTTGCTTAAAATCTGCAAAGCTGCCACTTGTTGTAAAATAAACATATTATCTGCATTTTCAATTATTTAAGCATAAATAAAAATAAAATGAGCATAAAACAAAATTTAATATTCCTTGCCTTATTCTTTCCGTCTTTTGTCAGTATGCAGGCACAATCCGAATTAATGGGTTATTACATGAATAATACCGGAACAGATCTATATTTAAATCCTGCAAAAACCACGGATGCGAGACTCAGTTGGGTGCTTCCGTCCGGATACTACGGACATGGGATACACGGATCTTCGGTCTTGAGGCTATTCAGATCCGGCGGCATTTCATCTGCCAGGCTCACGGATGACCTTCAAACACAAAACAGCATGCTTTTTGGGGGACAACTGAGTCTTTTCGGTTTCAACTACAGTCAAAACAATTTTTCAATTCAGATAGGTCAAAATTTAAAAACGCATCTGCAGGTCGATTACAATTACACTCTGATCGACATGATTTTGAATGGAAATGCAGGGTATATCGGTAAAAATGTGAATATTGGTCCTTATCTTGACGCGTTGATGTACAATGAGCTCTATCTGGGTGGCTCGTATGCCATTGGCAACCTTCGTCTCGGTGCTAAAATTAAAAAACTCAACGGAGTCGCCAATGTCTACACACCCCAAAATACTTTTTCCATCTATACGGACGAAAAGATTTATGAACTGAGTTTCACCAATAAATATCACATATATACCAATTCATATTCAGACAGTTGGGACAATGTCTGGCAATCTCTCAAATTCTGGGGAAATGATGGATGGGCGCTTGATTTAGGCCTCGAGGCAAAGATCAATGATCAATTTAAGGTCTCCGGAACATTGCTGGATATGGGTTCCATCAACTGGAAAAACAACACAAAAAAAATTATCTCCGAAGGAACTTATGATATCAATGGCATCAATCTGGAAGGAATATTTACCGATACGATTTCAGTTTTTGATTTCGACACTTTGGGAAATCTGTTCAACTTTGAAGTACTGGAAGAAAATTACAAAACCCCGCTACCAGTTCAGTTGTACCTTGGTTTCCAATACCTTCCGACTGAACAGTGGGAGATCAACGCTTTGTATTATGACAGGTTTTCAGCAGGTCGTTCACATCCGGCATTTATGGTCATGGGTAAATATAAGCCTTCGGATTATTTCCATACCGGTCTGAGTTATACGATCAACCGGTATTCATATTTCAACCTTGGGTGGAGTGCTGAGCTGCATGCCAAGTGGTTCCATGCCTTTATAGCTTTTGATAATATAACTGATATTTTTACACCTTTGTCCAGCGACTATTTCAATGTAAGGATGGGTACGATGGTGGATCTATGGAGGAAAAAGATCTGAAAAACTATCCGAACAAAATGACATTATTTAATTTCAGTTAAAATCAGAATCATAATTATTTAGGAATATTCTGTAAAAAATGGGTAAAAGACAAAAGGTGTGTCGACTGCGCAGGGATATTAGATATATTCAATCAGATAAATATAACGGATGTCTAAAAATAATCTTTTTTGTAAACAGGATAATAGTTTATTAAATATTCCAATATAGAAAAAGGCAAAAAAAGCAATTTATAAATTCAATAAATTGTTTAAGATTTGGAAATCACAAGGCAATCGATTTCATTTTATTGGTATAATATTTTGGATATAACCATAATAAGTTGAAACATCTACTTCAACATCAACATCATCTTCAACTACATTGCCACATTCTATACCAAAAATAGAAAAATACGACAAGAAATTGTAAACTATTTGAACATCGACTTCCTCCATATGATTAACATAAAATTTTTCGATCTTCTTTAATTTATCTTTGTCATAATTTTCAAATATACTCTTGTCTATTTTACCTGACAATATCGTATATATTTCGTTAAACAACTCAATACCAAGCTCCAATTTTAGGGAATTTTTCATTAATTTTGTTAGTTTTGTCCTTGAATTTTAAAACGAGCCGCAAAGCTCAATATTATTCGTTAATAATTATAATTTTTTTTCAAATAATTTAAATTTTGTTTTTCTTGAACAACGTTGATTCATATTCT
>DDTL01000169.1 GCA_002344345.1 Saprospiraceae bacterium UBA2365 | reverse complement strand
TACAAATAGACTGGATATATTCCTTTGTTGGTTGTATTTGGTTTTTTAAGAAATGAAATCCATGGAATTTGAGCTTTGACACCTTTTCCAAAACTCACTTTACACTCTAATCCTTTTAGCTCCTTGGGATAAATTAAAGTTTTTAAATCATCAGTTTCTGATTGGTCAATAAATCTCATTAAAATTGGATAAATACTATCCTTCTTAATAATTTCAAATCCATAATTTTCAAGTAATTTAAAACAATCTGTCCCAATACCTCCGTCGAAAGAGTTTCTATCAAGTTCAATTCCATTTCTAAAAACATTTGCATACGAAACAACCAATTTAGGTGGCAATAACTCATTTTTATAAAAAACATCGTAAGTACTTGAATGAGCATTACGCGGAATCCCTTCTTCAATTATTCTATTTGCAGCTTTAATTAAGTCTTCTTTTGTAATATTCTGAGGTATGTTCATATAAAAATGATTTCGATTATTAATGACTTCTAACCTTTTTAAAAAAAATTTATAATTTATTTAGCCTTACTAATTTCATCGATAAAATTACCCCATTCGCAACAAAAACCCAAGAAATACATAGTAATTCCCTAAATCTCACTCCATTTTACATTCGTCAAATAAATTCAAACTTTGGATCATCAATAATTAATTCATTTATTTTTTATTATAAACTAAAAATCAAAATTATTTTGAAACCATTATATGAACAAATTTAGTCATTCACAATTGGTATAATCCTTACCTCACCTCCACCACCCACCGGTTTCCCCTCCGGCATTCTCCTGTCATGATGTCTTTTACCCAACTGAGATCGGGATGATCAAAGGTTTTTAGTAAATTCATGCATGCTTCAAAATCTCCCAGGTTGCGCTGTATTTCAGCCATCATCAGGTGCTCTGCAGGTTTATTCTGGTCCAGCAGATCCAGCAGGATCTCCAGATTTTCTTTCCACAGTATTTCATCCTGGTCATCTGAAAAGATCTGTCCGTCATTACGCATACGGTCGTTGTATGCCCACCATATTTCCCGGCGTAGCTTGTGCTCTTCATCTTTGTTTTCCGGAATACCCTGGCGGATCGCTTCAAAATAGTCGGCGATCTCTAGCTCCTCCGCACTGTTAACGTTGGCAAATCTTTCCTCAGGCTGTTTCCAGAAATCATAAGATCCGATTTTACGGGCATCTCTGATTTTAAAGATCTTATGACATGATTCACACCTGGTCAATTCCGAAAAATCAGGCAACATCGGGGAGATCCGTTTCCCGTCCGAATACAATCTTGATCCGAATGTATTTCCGCTGGCTATACTGCCCCGGGCAAAATAGTGGCCGCATTGCGGACACCCGTAAACGTAAATTGGTCCTGGTAACATATATCGTTTTTTTTTTGGTTAAAAGATCTGTTGCGTGCCGGAACGCCGGTAATTTCGCCTCCTTTCATGGAAAATGTTCCTTATGCGAGCAACTTTTCACTTTGGGTATGCCGGCTGCCACACTTGGTGATGCGGGTACCGTTTTATCACACTTGCTTTCCCGGCTAATGTATGGTTTCTCCCGTTACTGCCCGGATAAACCTAACAATTCAGCGCTGAAAATAATTCCAATCTTTCCCGCCTTTGAACTGAAATCTGTAAAATTTTTGTTCTCTCCTGTTTCGCCCCGGACAATACGGATCATAAGGTGGCTTTGTCTATCCGCTTTTGCGACCATACCTCCATTCGTTGCACCGGGCAAAGGTGACGTTAGCATTCAGGTAATTTCTTTGTATTTTTATCATAGTACTTTGTATTTATAATAAACTAATTTGTATTTATACAATTGTAATTAGGTTCATTGCAATGATTATTTGGAACATTGCAAGGAAAATTTGTACATTTGAAATAATAATATGGAATATTGCAAAGGTAATTTGTACATTTGGAATAATAATTTGGAACCTTGCAAAGGTAATTTGCACATTTGAAAAGATCATTTGGAACAGTGCAATGTAAATTTGTATTTATGACAAGGTAATTTGTACTTTTTGCAATAGGTATTGCATCATGGCGATTTTCCATTCTTTACAAGCTTCCTGACCCGGGACAATAGCTGCTTCTTCGTCGTTTTCTGAAGTATGCAACTACGGACTTATTATATCCATGCAAATAGCAGTTGACCAAAATTTACATTGATCCATCAACGCATAGTCATGAAGGTACAAACTTCATATTATATTTCCAACATCCGAAAATTTCCTGAGAAATTCGTCTGAAGTTGCAAACTTCAGACAACGCAGGCTTTTCACCACATAGGCACATAGTAACATAGATGCACATAGATAGGTATTCGTATCTGTCAACCCGGATCTTTCGAGGTGGAAAGCTTTTTGGAAAGTTTCACCGAATACAATTTGCAGGCGCAAAGATCCATTAGTGCCCGAAATGTATGCTCTGTCTTGATTATTGTGAAAAGATTATAAGTATTTTTGGAAAAGAACCCCTGATTTCTAAAGTCAAAAACCGTATTTCCTATGTGAACCTATGTACCTATGAACCTATGTGCCTATGTGGTGAAAAAAATCAATACCCCGTTGTCTGAAGTTTGCAACTTCAGACTTGTATGATCCATACCTTTATCTGAAAAACATTATTTCCGTTAACCCTTCAATGCATAGTCATGAAGGTACAAACTTCAGAGAAAGCAGCTTGTTGAAGATGATGAAAAGCCGGATGTGTGTTGAATCCACGTTTAGAAATGAATAGTTTGCCTATAAAACTAAGATAAAAACTTGCACTTGGTTCATATTTGGTGCATTTTTACATCAAATTTTTAAAACTATGCCAAGACAGAGTATATCTTTTTCAAAACCCAATGATGAATGGTTAAAAGCGCAAATTGAAAGCCAGGAATATTCCAGTAAGAGTGAAGTGGTCAACGACCTGGTCAGACAGGCCCGGAAACAGCAAGCTCAGGTAGACTGGATCAAAGCTAAATTGGAAAAATCCGAAAGAAGTGGATTTACAACTGAAACTAAAGAGCAGATCCTGAAACATTCAAAGTCAATCATGAATGGCTGAATACAGACTGAGTAATGAAGGAAGAGAGGACCTGATCCGCATTCATCATTTTGATGTCAAACAGTTTGGCATGACCCGGGCTGATAATTACTTTGAAACTTTTTTTGATTATTTTGAGAAGATCGCAGAAAATCCCTTTGCATTTGAATCAGTGGAACATATCAAATCAGGATATAGAAAATGTCCCTGTGGCTCTGACACCATTTATTTCAGGTTGATTGACACCGGGGTTGAGATCATGGCCATTGTTGGCATGCAGGATTTGAAAAATGTGCTTTAAATGTTGGGTCAGCTCCATAAATGTCAACATGTTGCTTTTTAATTTTTTCCAATGGCCATTTCATAGAATAACTCAAGCGCCTCAAAAAGATTTGATTTGGCTTCATCAGGCGTATCGCCTTGACTTGCTATATCCAATTCGGGACAAAGTGAGATATACATATTATCTTCCTTCTCTATAACTGCTGTTCATTCAATTTTTCTGTTCATTTAATAAATATAATGCTTTTGTAATTATTTAGCTGATTAGTCTTTTAGTGCTTAAGATCTGAGAGTTTTTACTAACAAACGACTCTGAATTTGCCATTGAAATGGAGGTTTGACACCGGTAACACATAATTGGCTAATACACTAACGACTAAAAGACTATCAAACTAAACAATTACATGCTTTTTTGATCTCTTATCACATGATAGTTCAATCCACCAATAATTCTTTAATGATCATCCTGACTTGCTCAATTTCAGTATCTGTTAATGTGTCCGAAATTTTAATAATGCGTTGCTTGTCAATAGTACGGATCTGATCAAGGACAACCCAACCGGTTTTAGCACCATGTTTTACTTCAACCCTTGTTGGATATTTTTTTGACTGTGAGGTCATTGGTGCAATGATCACCGTATTCAGAAATTTATTGATCTCATCGGGTGAAATGATCACACAAGGCCTGGTCTTTTTTATTTCGCTACCTATGGTTGGATCAGGATTTACCAAAACTACCTGGTATTGCTTTAATTCCATTCTTCAAAATTTTCATCCTCAAATACATCATTCATGAGGGGCTTGTCATCTCCTGATGTATGCATTTGTTTAAAAGCCTCTTCCCATCCTTTGCGGGGTTCAGCTTTGGGTATGATGACGATATGGCCTTTTTCCAGGATCAATTCGACGGTATCCCTGATCTGATACCTTTCCAACAGCGTTTTGCTCAATCGTATGCCCCTGGAATTTCCAATTTTAATGACCGATACTTGCATAATTTATTTTTTGTAGTTACAAAGTTATTACATTTTTGATAATGTTCAAAGTGTTTTTTTCTTTTTTTCAGGATCCAGGGTGAAAGTTTTGTAACAGCAGATTTATCAGCAAAAATTGGAAGCGATGTGAGCTATTTTTAGCGCTATGCCTATTCGTACTTTTCGTGGAACCAAAATAAATACAGCTGTTCCACGAAGCTTCAAGCATGAAGCCCTTCTACTCTCTGTTATCCCCCAAAAACGTTCTCACTTCCGGTAACACAACATCGCTGTTTTGTTCGGGGAACCAATGATTATATTCGGCGTAAAGAACAAAGCGACAGTCAGGCCGGGATCGTACCAGGCGTTCAAATGCTGCTGTCGAAGCGATCCTGTCCTTCGGCGACCGCATATATAGCACCGGAAAGGAGAAATCCAGATACTCAGGCTGGTAAAAAAGCCCGAAAAAGACTTGCGGTAATATCGTCAACAGCAAACGAGGCCGGTCCCAATAATGATAGGTATCCTTCCAGAGTCCGGCAGCGGTATCCGACCTATACCCTGCACCATTCACGATGGACCAGCTAACTGTCTTCCGTAAAAAAGGGAGATAATAAGGCGCACAAAACCAGAGACCGTATAGCCAGGTAAATGCATTCAGTCCGTGCTCGAAAATGTCATATCGGAAGGAAGACCCAACCGAAAAGGCAACCAGCTTTTCTATCGGCGGGTTTTTCTGTTTGCGCGCCCACCGCCAGGTATGAGTCGCGCCCCAGTCGTGCGAAAGGAATATGAGTTTGCCGGTTGGGCTTTGAAGGGAAAGTTCGTTCATCGCCTGATCAAATTCCCGGGCCATGACCCCCTTTGCCAGTTGCCAGAGTGGAGGGAAGTCGGGATTGTCATGCCTGTTGGGAAATGCATAACAATAGATACTGCGTCCCTTTAACCAGGGCTGTTCTCTTTCCTCCAGGGCATAATAGGCAGCAAACATTCCCGGACTGTCCGGAAAACCATGTACAAAAACAACCGGGCTTTTGTTGGTGCTGTCCTCGCGGTGAAGGCACATTAATTTGGCATACTTCGTTCCCATAGTATGTAAGTATAAAATCTGTAATGAAATCGTAATTGTTTTGATGGATAGTCTTTTAGTCTTTTAGCCCATGATGTATAAATGGGATCAAAACTTAAGTCTGATCATCAAAGTCCAATTTTACGACAATTTTAGTTTCTTTTACCAAATATACTGCTGTTGTCTGAAGTTGCAAACTTCAGACAACGCAGGCTTTTCACCACATAGGCACATAGTAACATAGTTGCACATAGATAGGTATTCGTATCTGTCAACCCGGATCTTTCGAGGTGGAAAGCTTTTTGGAAAGTTTCACGGAATACAATTAGCAGGCGCAAAGATCCATTAGTGCCCGAAATGTATGCTCAGTCTTGATTATTGTGAAAAGAATAGAAGCATTTTTGGAAAAGAATCCCTGATTTCTAAAGTCAAAAACCGTATTTCCTATGTGAACCTATGTACCTATGTGCCTATGTGGTGAAAAAAATCAATACCTGCGTCAACATATACACATTCTCTGTGTTCCTATCTCACCGCACGCTCTGAGTATGCTCTACCTTGATTATTGTGAAAAGAATAAAAGCATTTTTGGAAAAGAATCCCTGATTTCTAAAGTCAAAAACCGTATTTCCTGTGTGAACCTATGTACCTATGTGGTGAAAAAAATCAATACCCGCGTCAACATATCCACATTCTCTGTGTTCCTATCTCACCACACGCTCTGTGTTTGCACTACCTTGATTATTGTGAAAAGAATAGAAGCATTTTTGGAAAAGAATCCCTGATTTCTAAAGTCAAAAACCTTATTTCCTGTGTGAACCTATGTACCTATGTTACTATGTGGTGAAAAAAATCAATACCCGCGTCAACATATCCACATTCTCTGTGTTCCCATCTCACTACACTCTGAGTATGCTCTACCTGGATTATTGTGAAATGAATAGAAGCATTTTTGGAAAAGAATCCCTGATTTCTAAAGTCAAAAACCTTATTTCCTTTGTGAACCTATGTACCTATGTGGTGAAAAAAATCAATACCCGCGTCAACATATACACATTCTCTGTTTTGCCATCTCACCACACGCTCTGTGTATGCTCTGTCTAGATCATTGTGAAAAGAATAGAAGCATTTTTGGAAAAGAATCCCTGATTTCTAAAGTCAAAAACCGTATTTCCTGTGTGAACCTATGTACCTATGTGCCTATGTGGTGAAAAAAATCAATACCCACATCAACATATCCACATTCTCTGTATTCCCATCTCACCACACGCTCTGAGTAACAAAAAAAACATAATTGCTTTTGCTTTTCAGCGATATGATCGTTTACACAGACCTTATTTCCCCGTATACATTTCCTTCTCCTGACTCCTCGATTTCAACCGCAAAGAACTGACACCAAGCAAAATCGTAATAAAAGTCAGTATTGCAAAAACGATCTGATAACCTTTGATGCTATCCCGGTAACCGGCAGTGAACGCACCGATCAGCGCAGAGGCGATGATCTGCCCGAAACTGATCATGATCGTGAGTACACCCTGAGCAGACGCCCTTTCGCCCGCGGAAACTTCATTCAGCATGATATATCTCAAAGATGAACCCGCCAGGACACTTAATCCGATTCCCAGCATCACACCTGCAAAATAATAAATCGGTTTAGTCAACGGCACCGCAAATAACAAAGTCAGTCCGATCGCCATCAATCCGAAAGCGATGTTGATGATGATCCGCGAACCGTACCTGTCGATCAACCGCCCTGAGATGGGTGAAGAGATCGCCATCGCCAGGACCACCGGAAGCAACATGAAACTGGCAGTGGAAGGTTCAACTCCAAAAACCATCACCGTCATACCAGGCACAAAAACGAAGGCAGCCTGGTACAAGCCCGTTCCAAAGGCAAGGAAACCAACTATTCTGACTTGTTTCAGGTAAAAAAGCTTTGTGTCCACGATCGGATGCTCAGAATTTCTCTCAATCAACAGAAAAAATACAAAGGCGATCAACCCTACAATGATAAATGGGTAAAATGACAGGGACAAAACAGTTTCCCAAAACCCTGCTGTCTTTAGATTATTCAGGGCAATGGTAAATCCGCTCAGGAAAAGCCCCAGGGCAACAATTCCAGGCCAGTCAATGGATTTGGAATCCGGACTCCTGTTGGCAGGCAAAAGTTTCATGCTTCCGATTATCACGAGAATAACTATGGGAATGTTGATCAGAAACAATGAATTCCAGGTGAAATACTTCAACATCAGCCCTGCCAGCACCGGCCCTGTCAAAAATGCCAACCCAAATACCATGCCGATCAGGCCCAACGCCCTGCCACGCTTTTCCCTCGGGAAAATATCCCCCACAGTAGCTGAGGCAACCGGAAAAATACCGCTCGCACCAAATCCCTGTATAGCTCTGCCGATCAGCAATAATTCAATATTGTGTGCCATGGCCACCAACAATGAACCGATACCGAATATCAGGACTGCAAGTATGTAAAAGGGTCTTCTTCCATATTTGTCTGACAACCGGGCAAAAAGTGAGATGCCCATCAGGCTGAACAGGATATAGATCGAAAAGATCCAGGATACCTGTTGCTCATCCAGGCCAAGTGAATCATGGATGGAAGGAATGGCAGGCCCCACTATAGAAATGTCGAGTGCACCCATCAACACCCCGATAAATAATAATCCCAGTATTACATTGTTCTTTTTCATCCAGTTGATCTGTTTTATAATATGATCTATATTGTTCTCTTCGTTGTCCTTGTCTTCTTAAAATTCAACTTTCCCGGCAAACAGAATTTTCCACATCACAATGTTATCACAATATTTAAAATATTTGTAATTGTTTAGCTAAATAGTCTTTTTGTCATAAGCCAATTAGTTAATGATTTATACCAAGGTTAAACCATGTTATCAGCACAAATTAGCTGTCTATTCCTCAATGTCCCTGCTCAATTTTGGGAAACTTACAGGCTATCAGACAAATAATCTTACCACCTGAATCACTACAAATAATTAAAATGTATTCGTTTATTAAGGAAGAAGCCTGTAGTTTTTATTTGGATAGCGATATTTTCTTCCGGCCAAAAAAAGGTATCAATCATCAGGTTCAAAGCGCTGTGAACAGCCAAAAAACAGGAAACACAAAAACAAGAAAACAGCGACGAATAAAAAAGTGTTTTATTTTGACTGGGAATAATGCATATTTTTCCTCCTGATATTTTCTTCTAATTCTCTCTGTGTATCTATGTTACAGTGTGTTGGATCTGTTTTCCGTATATATTTCTCATTCACTGCAATTTTTTTTTCATTGAAAGACAAAGAGCAGACACAAGAGGCAAAGCTACCGGGAAAATTAAAAAATGTGCTCCCCTGTAAAGCTTAGGGAAGCACATATTGTAAATCAGTCAAATTCCGGATGATCCGGATAGCACAGTTTTATATCTCGCAATCCTTAACCAATTGCTCGTTGTGAATATCAAAACTGTAACTCATCATCAAATTCCTTTCATTCGCCATCCAGTCAGCCATACCTTTTCTTGACTTTTTAAATACTATTTTGCGCTCTATAGCGATTTCCATCGCCACTTTTTCCACATCATGGTCTGCACCGGAATAAATAAATGTCCATCCTTGTTTTTTCATTTCTTCGATCAAATCTTTGATCTTTTTCATCGAATACTCTTTGGAAGCATTCTCATATCCGTCCGTCATAATGTTGACCCGAACATGACAGTCCTTACGGCCTTCCACGGATGCTCTCAAATCTACAATGCCCTGTCCGATCGCATCATATAAAGGAGTGTCGTTGTTGGGTTGATATTTTTGATGATCGATCTGTTCGATTTGTTCAACCGGCTCCATGATATGGTGCTTTTTGATCCCTGATCCGTTGAATGTGTAAAAACTGACCAAATGTTCCTGTTCAGGAAATTGTTTTTCAATGTCCCTGATGTTGTTGAGCAAAGCATTAAATGCATGGATGACCTCATCTCTGATGGAATTCATCGAACCGCTTTCGTCCAAAATGATTAAATTGTGTACCTGGGTTTTTTGACTCATGTTAAATAAATTAATTTGTGAAAAGATCATTTTTGTTCGGGCAAAAGATTACAGTCATTCAACCTGTCCTTACCAGGTCAATGCGGATCGTTTCCCCACTTAGAAAAGAAATTTGAATGTTCAAAAATGGTGTAATGTCAACCAATCCGGCCAGTAAACCTGCAGTATTTATTCGGGCTCTTTATTTTTTTGATACACTCGGGTACATTCGTAGTTTTTTCCTTTCTCTATGCAATCTCCTGAACGTAAACAATCCATTATAAGTTCCTGAATGTTATTTTTTTATAAATTCTTTTTCATTTTTAAATTGAGAAGGGACAAATCGATGGATTTTCTTTGAAAAAGAAAGCTACTCCTGGCCATTTCAGGTATTTACCTAAAATCATATGCTCATTCAGCATTGCTTGAAATGTCAGTTCCCTGTGTTTTTTATTCTTAATCAATAGTGTCCGACAAAAAAATTAAGGGTTGAGCCTGCTCCGGTAAGGCATTTCTTCAATGTTTTAAAACTCATATATAATATTACAATTTATAACATACTAAATTACAGCCTTAAAGTATTTGAAGTATTTGTTTCTATTGGTACATTCGTAGCGATTTATACTTTTTGGAACAGATTCAATCATTTAAAAATCAAATCAAAAAACTGAGAAAAATTAAACAATTCCAACCTTTATACACTTATATATTTTGTCATCAAGTGTTTATATGAACGCATCATTTTTAACAGTTACATTTTGGATATTGGCATCAGCTCTTTTGCTCTTCGCTGCTTACCGTTGGTGGTTCAAATATGTGTTTTCAAGGAAAAATCCTGAATTGGAAGAGAAAACGCTCATCGAAGACGCCCTCAAACATTTGTTCGACAACGAATACAAAAGCCTGATCTCCACAGCTCTTTCATTGTCTTCATCACTCAAAATAAGTAAAGAACAGACTCATTCCCTGTTGTTGAGGATGGAGACCATGAACCTCGCCACCAAAATCGGTGAAGATCAACTTCAATTGACCACCGAAGGACGGGCATACGCTTTAAAAGTCATACGCATACACCGTATCTGGGAAAGATACCTTGCCGACGAGACCGGCTACCATGAAGACCATTGGCACAACAATGCTGACCAGGTAGAACATAAAATGACCCTTAGCCAGGCCAATGAGATCGCATTTCGCCTTGGTGATCCTGTATTCGATCCTCATGGCGATCCCATTCCCGGTGTGGATGGTACATTGCCGGCATTTGAGGGTGTGCCGCTCAGCGAAGTTACACCTGGAGAAATAGCCAGAATAATCCATGTAGAAGACGAGCCATTACCCGTTTATCAGCAATTGCTGGCCATGGGTCTTTTCCCGGGTCTGGAGATCAAAGTGCTGCAAATCGACCACCAAAAGATCAGTTTCATTGCCGATGGAGAAGAAAAAATACTAATTCCGGCATTCGCGGGTCATATCACTGTTAAACCCCAACCTTATACTGCTTTCAATGAACAAAAATCACTGACACTGACAGATGTGCCGTTGGGTAGTAAAGCCATCGTAACCGGTATTTCAGCGGTTTGCAGACGGCAACACAAACGGCGCCTGATGGATCTGGGTGTCGTTCCCGGAACAGAGATAGAAGTGATGCTTGAAAGCGCAGGCAAAAACCCTCGTGCTTACCGGATGCTCAATACCATCATCGCTTTACGCAATCAGCAGGCATCGATGGTCCTTGTTGAACCACTAAAAGCTTCATGATGGCAGATCCTTGCAGCACATGTCCGATACACCACCCGGGAAATCTCGAAAAACTGGGCATTGATATGTCAGGTTTTGACTACATCATCGCTCTGGCAGGCAATCCTAATACGGGCAAGAGCACGGTTTTCAATACACTTACCGGATTGCATCAACATACTGGCAACTGGCCCGGGAAAACTGTTTCGAGGGCAGAAGGTGCTTACAAATACAGAGAAAAAAGGTACAAACTGGTGGATTTGCCAGGCACATACTCGTTGTTGTCTACCAGTACAGACGAACAGGTGGCCCGGGATTTTATTCTTTTTGGAAAACCGGATGTGACAGTCATCGTTACAGATGCGACGAGGCTTCAGCGCAATATGAACCTTGTTTTGCAGATACTGGAGATCACTGACCGGGCAGTTTTGTGTGTCAACCTCATAGATGAGGCGAAGAGGCACCAGATAGAGATCGATTTCAGAACGCTTTCCCGCGAATTGGGCATTCCCGTTGCAGGTACCAGCGCCGCGAGGCAATCAGGCATTCCCGAATTGCTCCAGAAAATAGAAGAAGTTGCTTCAGGTAGTTTTGTCTGCAAACCCTTAAGGATTAAAAATAAGGACAAACGATTGGCAGAAGCCATTGAAGAGATCTCCCAAACACTGCATACGCTCTATCCAGGTTTGCCCAATGCCAAATGGATCGCGCTTAGGTTGCTGGAAGGAGATGAAAGTATAGTGAATGCACTGGATTCAGGCCAGTTGGGAAATTTGACTTTATAGGGGATAAAAAAATGGAAAATAGCGGACCAAATATAGATCAGCAAGCAAAAGAACTCGAAAGCCTCATGGCCAGGGTCAGGGATTTGCGTTGGCAATTCGGGGATGAAACCTACGATCTTTATCTGGAATCGGTATACGATGCTTCTCAAAAAATAGTTTCTGCAGTCGTTAAAAAGCCGGGAGAAACGCGTGCATTGAAGCTTGAGACAAAGATTGACCGCGTGGTCACCAGCAAAAAATGGGGATTCCCGATCATGTTTTTATTGCTGGCAGCCGTATTCTGGTTTACCATTGTGGGTACCAACTACCCTTCGCAGTGGCTTTCTTTATTGTTGGTCGATACGGTACATCCCTGGTTGAAATCCATGGCGGAACTCACAGAATTGCCTTTTTGGATCAGTGGTTTGCTGATAGACGGGATCTATCTGACCACTGCATGGGTTGTCAGTGTCATGCTCCCGCCTATGGCTATTTTCTTTCCAATGTTCACCTTGCTTGAAGATTTCGGTTATTTACCCCGAGTTGCTTTTAATCTGGACAATGTATACCGGAAAGTTGGCGCACACGGCAAACAGGCGTTGACCATGAGCATGGGATTCGGTTGCAATGTGACCGGAGTGATCGCATCCAGGATCATCGACAGCCCGAGGGAAAGACTGATCGCCATCATCACGAACAATTTCTCATTGTGCAATGGCAGATGGCCAACCCAGATACTGATCGCCACGATATTCATAGGCAGTCTTGCCCCTTCTTATCTCGGAGGGATCGTTTCTGCAGCCTCAGTGATCGCAGTAGCATTGCTGGGTATTTTCATGAGCCTTTTGGTTTCCTGGGGACTACACAAAACAGTATTGAAGGGAGAAGCTTCCAGTTTCAGCCTTGAATTGCCGCCTTACCGCCCGCCGCGGATAAAAACGATCTTATACACCTCACTGATTGACCGGACCCTGGTGGTTTTGGGAAGGTCAGTCATGTTTGCCATACCTGCCGGGATGGTGATATGGCTAAGTGTCAACATTTCGATAGACGGAAAATCCCTGGCTTTTTATCTGACTGAATGGATGGACCCGGTGGCATTATTTTTCGGACTCAACGGCATCATTTTTCTGGCATATATCATTGCCATTCCGGCCAATGAGATCGTTTTACCCACTATTTTGTTATTGACAGTGCTGGGATCATCTGTTTCAGGACAGGAAGGTATGACAATGATCAGTGCGAATTCAGCGCTCGAAACTGCAGACATATTAAAAGCGGGAGGATGGACCTTGCTGACTGCTGTTAACCTGATGCTTTTCAGTCTGTTGCACAATCCCTGTTCCACGACGATCTACACCATTTATAAAGAGACTAAAAGCCTTAAATGGACCATGTATGCCACCTTTATTCCGATTGTTCTGGGTTTGGTCGTGACGTTTCTCGTAGCCAGAATATGGGAGATTTTTGGTTGATCGGGTGATCCCTCAATCAATTTTTTTCAATTCTTGACCAAGGACTAACCAGAACAAAAGAGGAAATTGATTTAAGTATTCCGGGCCGCTTGGCTACGAGGTAAAACATCAGTGCAGCTATACTACATCAAATTTCTTTATGGTTCTGCAAAAAATACACGAATTCAATTTTTTAGATAAGCTGTAAAATCAGGGTTCAGCTGTAGAGATTGGAATGGCGGATGTATTTTCGTACCTGTTCAGGAACAAGGTATTGAATAGATTTATTTTCCCGGATCAATTGGCGGATAAAACTGGAGGAAATATCCAGTAATGGGGCATTGAGATAAGTGATATGTTCATGATTTTCATACATTTTTTCCAGATTCCCGGGTCTTTGATAGACGATCAATCTGTAGTGCTCAAGGATCATTTCATAGTTTTTCCAACGGTGAAAATCTTTGATGTTATCGCTCCCGAGTACTATGGAAAACAAATGTTGGGGGTATCTTTCCCTCAGATAAGTCAGGGTATCAATGGTAAAACTCGGTTTGGGCAATTCGAATTCAATATTGCATGGAACGATGTCCGGGTTGTCAGAGGCAGCCATCTCCATCATATAGAACCTTTCATATTCATTGGCCAGTTGGAGGTTGGTCTTGAAAGGGTTTTGGGGAGAAACCACCATCCAGACCTGTTCGTGATCCGTGAAATTAATGATATGGCTGGCAATGATCAGATGGCCCTGATGCACCGGATTGAAAGAACCAAAAAACAATGCGATATTCATAAACGGCAGTTGAGATGGACCGTAGCAGATTGAAATATTTTAGTAGCCCATAACAACAGGCATGATGAGCAATAGCAAATGTTCTCCTTCTTCCTGTTCTTCCGGGAGAATGATACAAGGTTTGGTATAATCCAGTAATTCCATCCGGATATTTCCCGGATACATGATGCTCAGTACTTCCATGAAAAACTTGGAATTAAAACCGATGGTTACCGGTTCTCCTTCATAGGTACATGGAAGCTGTTCGGTCGCTTCATTTGAAAAATCCAAATCCTGTGAGGAGATCGTTAAACTGGATTCATCAAGATTGAAAGTGACCTGATTGGTGCTTTTGCTGGCAAAAATCGAAATCCTTTTGAGCGAATTGAGCAAATCTTTTTTATCGATATACAAGGTATTTGGGTTGTCTACCGGAATAAATGCATTGTAATTAGGGAATGGATCGTTGAGTAATTTTGAGATAAATAAGGTATTTTCAAATTCAAAAAACACCATTTTGTCATTGAAATATATCCTGACATCAAAATCCCCGTGCAGCACATTTTTAATCAGATGCAAGCTCTTTTTGGGCGTAAGGAAAGATTTGGTATAATCCACATCTATGCCCGGATAAGTATATTTTACCAATTTGTGTGCATCCGTTCCCACAAAAGTAAGCTTATTGAAATCGATCAGGCATAATACTCCCGTCAATCCAGGTTTCAGCTCATCATCGCTTGTTCCGATGATGGTATATCCGATCGCTTTACTGAGTATTTTGCTGTTGATCGTCAGGGTATGCTCCTGTTCTATTTCAGGTAGGGCAGGGAAGTCTATCGGGTCATCACCGGCCATCCGGTATTTTCCGAATGCAGACGTAACCTCCAGCCAGTTGTTCTCTTCGTCTATTTCAAAATTCAAAGGCTGATCAGGCAGCGCTTTCAGAATTTCAAGCAGTAATTTTGCTGGTAATGCAATTTCACCATCCGTTTCACCCTGAACCTCCGTTTCAACCCGGATCGTCGTATCCAGATTGGAGGAAGTAGTCGTAAGGGTATTTCCTTTTAATACAAAAAGGAAATCCTCTAAAATAGGCTGTACAGGATTGGAGTCGATCGCACCCAGACCAACCTGTAATTTTTTATATAAATCGCTTGAAGAAACTTTAAATCGCATTGGTGATTTTTTTTTAAAAGGTAAAAATAATGTTTTAGCTGAATTAATTCTTTAAAATATTTGAATTATTCCTCAACTTTCTAAATGTCTGTGCCTTCTGCTAAATGAATCTCTGCATTAATGATGTCAGCAAAAACCAATCCAAAATCCTTTTAAAAGGCTGATCCAAAAAAAACTTTCACAGTGTTATTCTGTTTCCAGGGCAGGCGAGTATATAAAGAGGATTTCACAGGCTGGCCTTCTACATCTTAAAACCCGGATCCCTGATGTACATAATTTTTGGTTTTGAAACAAAAATACAACCCAACCGACTTTCAAAACAATAGTTTTGCTAATTTTACAGCTTGGCTCAAGCCACATCGTTGGAATTTGGATGTTTTATCAGAATTTTAACCAAATCATTCAACAATAGAAGCTTAACAATCATCAAATTATGCAATACAGCTTAGGCGATATTCCTGTAATCTCTCCATTCAAACATGTACCGTTTCCGGATTTTCAGCTTGATTATTTATCCAACGGGATTCCTGTCTATTCCCTGCCCAACAATGACTACGGAGTTCTGAAAATGGAAGTGAATGTTTTTGCCGGCAGGTTTTTTGAGGAAAAACAGGCAGTTTCAAGAACCTGCGCGAATTTATTGAGAGAAGGAACCAAAGCGCGTACTTCTGCCGAAATCGCCCGTGATATTGATTTTTATGGCGCATCCATGCAAATGATGGGTGGAATGGATGTGATCAAACTGGAACTGTATTCTATGACCAGGCACTTTGAAAAAGTTCTCCCTGTGGCTGCAGATGTATTGACGGCACCACTTTTCCCAGAGAATGAGCTTGTAAAATACATCAAAAGAACCATTCAGAAACTGCAGAATGATCTGTCTAAAAATGATATTCTTGCTTTTCGTGCACTGACAGAAAATATTTTTGGTTTGGATCACCCTTATGGATATAACACCAAAGAGGAAACCCTCAAAAAAATAAGCACACAGGATTTAAGGAACCATTTCTTACAAACCTTTTATGCAGAAAATTTCTCAGTCATCCTGGCCGGCGGCTTTCCGGAATACTTTCTGAGCATCCTGGAAGAAGCTTTTGGCCATATTCCAAAAAGAGAAAAAGTGATAACAAGGCCTTTGCCCACGGTTACAGGACAACAGATCAATACCCGCATTGAGGGTAAGCAAAAATACCAGAGTTCTGTTAAATTGGGTGTCAGAATGTTTGACCGGACGCATCCGGATTATATCGGATTATATTTTACCAGTACATTGCTTGGAGGATACTTTGGTTCAAGGCTGATGCAAAACATCCGTGAAGATAAAGGATTGACTTATGATATCTACAGTTCAGTGGATTGTATGCGCATGGATGGATATTTCATGATCAGCGCAGAAGTGGACAACAAAAGCGTTGACCAGACGCTGTCTGAGATCAGGATCGAACTTAAAAAACTTGCGGAAGAACCGGTAGAACAGGAAGAACTGGAACTGGTCAGAAACTACATCAAAGGAAATTTGCTCAACATCCTGAACGGACCTATCAATTCAGTCGAACTCATTCGGCTGTTGTCCATTTACGGACTTGATAAAACTTTTTATGATGAGTTTATTCGGGGTATTGATTCCATCGATGCTAAAGTAATAAATGAGCTTGCTGGCAAATATCTTGATTTTGACAACCTCAGTCTGATCATCTGCGGAGTAAGGTAGTCTTTGTATACTTTTTAAAGAATTCGGTATGATTTCAGACCAGGGTTTTTTATTTCAGGAATAGTTTTTGATATAATTAGGATTGCGGCTATCCGGGTAAATAGAAACCGGAAGCGGAGGGGCAAAAAATGAATCTACTCCGAAAAGTCTTTGCCCCCTAAATCCCCACTGACGTTTTCAGTCAGTACAGGCACTGACGTTTCCAGTCAGTACAAGCACTGACGTTTTCAGTCAGTACATGCCTGAAAGGGAACTTTTAATTTGTTGATTTTCAATCGTTTTCCTTTTGTCTGGTGCTGATCTTTGGCGTCAGTGGATTGGGGCAAAAAACGATTGAAAATCAACAAATTGGACTTTTCGGAGCAGACTTAAAATTCGGCATTTCTTTGAACCATCAGGTTCCAGGAACGGAGTTTATAATAAGTGAATGGGTTTTATATTCAAATAAATAATATATATGTGGTTTTCAATGTAATAAGTAAATAATTGGAAAATTTTTTCTTTTTTTGTGGCGGCAAACGATTTGATATTTCATAAATGATATAAATGGGATTATTTAGTTTTTTTACTCAGGAATTGGCAATTGATTTAGGCACTGCGAACACGCTGATCATTCAGGATGGAAAAGTAGTGGTGGAAGAACCTTCCATTGTAGCCATCAATTTGTTGACAAAAGAAGTGGTTGCTGTGGGTCATAAAGCCATGCAAATGCACGAGAAAACACATCAGAACCTGAAGACGATCAGGCCATTGAAAGATGGAGTGATAGCGGATTTTCAGGCTGCTGAAGCGATGATACAGGGATTGATCAATATGATCGGTGAAAGAAAAAAATTCTTTACGCACCTGAAAATTGTGATCTGCATTCCTTCCGGTATTACCGAAGTGGAAAAAAGAGCTGTATTTGACTCAGCTGATCATGTTGATTCAAAGGAAACCTATCTGATCTATGAACCTATGGCCGCAGCTTTGGGCATTGGTCTGGATGTGGAAGCGCCTGAGGGCAATATGATCATTGATATAGGAGGTGGAACTACAGAAATTGCGGTGATCGCACTCTCGGGTATAGTCACAGATCAATCAATCCGGATAGCCGGAGATGTGTTTACATCCGATATCGTTGATTATATGAAGAAAAAATACAATCTGCTGGTTGGTGAACGGACAGCAGAACAAATCAAGATCGCTGTGGGATCTGCCATCACAGAATTGCCAAATCCTCCGGAACCGATCGCCATCAACGGAAGAGACCTGATCACAGGTATTCCGCGGCAAGTGGAAGTGAAGTATTCTGAAGTAGCTGTTGCGTTGGATGATTCTTTGAACAAGGTTGAAACCGCTATTTTAAAGGTACTGGAAGATGTACCGCCTGAGTTGGCATCTGATATATATAAAAGAGGGATTTATCTGACCGGAGGCGGCGCTTTACTCCGCGGGCTGGATATCAGATTATCCCGGAAGACCAAACTGGATGTAAGGGTTGCAGATGATCCTTTGAGAGCAGTTGTCAAAGGTTCCGGCATCGCTTTGAAAGGAACCAACAGATACACGTTTTTGATGGATAGGAAAAATCTTTAAGTCATTGAAAATGTATGCGTAATTTAATCCTCCTTTTAATAAAATTTGGAGCGCTGATCATTTTTTTGATTTATGAAATCATAGCTTTCAGCCTCATTGTGAGCTACAATAATCCTCAAAAGGAAATTTTTATTTATTCAGCAGGACTATTTACCGGTTTTTTCTCTGAAAGGTATAACAGAGCAGCTGATTATCTGAGGCTGGAAGAAAAAATAGACAGTATTCACCTTGAAAATACCAGACTGATCCGCCAATTGTATAACTCACGGCAGAATGATGTCATTCCGGTTGAATTTCAGGATTCTGTGTTGATGCAGTATGATGTCATCCCTGCGAAAATTTCCAATAAAACCATTAACCTCAGGAACAACAGGTTGACTTTATCGAAGGGTCGTTTGGACGGGATAAGTGAAGGTATGGGAGTAGTTTCCGAAAAAGGGATCGTTGGCATTGTCCAAAAAGTGAGCGATCATTTTTCCAGTGTGATCCCTTTGATCAATAGCCGTTTTCAGGCGGGAGCAAAGATCAAGACAAGGAATTACTTTGGTGATCTGCTCTGGAAACCTTATGATGAACGTTATATTCAGTTGAGAAATATCCCCAAGCATTATAAAGTGGCTGTAGGAGACACAGTGGTTACCAGCGGATATTCAACCATTTTTCCACCGGACATTGAAATTGGTATCATCAAAGATGTTAACATTGCCGGAGGAAGCAATTATTATGATCTGAAAGTCAGGCTGCATAATAATTTCGGGAAAATGGAACACGTTTATGTGATTGATTACAAGTACAAACAGGAAAAAAAAGAAGTTGAAAACATTGAATGATGTACTCCATATTTTTTAAGCAAACGATCAGGCTGGTTTTTATCTTCCTGCTTCAGGTACTTGTACTGAAAAGGATCAATCTGAGTTTCAGTGAATTCAACTACATTTTTATTTATATCTACCCCTTATTTATATTATTACTGCCGATCAAAGTAAACAGAATTTTGCAGTTGACCCTTGCTTTGGCCATTGGTTTGGCAATGGATATGTTTTATGACTCTCCGGGTTTACATACTGCTGCTTTGGTTTTAACAGCGTATTTGAAAAAAATAGTACTCAAGTTTTTGGAACCGGTAGAAGGATATACCGTTGAAAGTAGTCTGGGAATGGTCAAATATGGTTTCAACTGGTTCATGATTTATTCCAGTATATTGCTTTTTGTCCATTTATTTGTATATTTCATGCTGGAAGCATTTGCTTTTCAATTTATCCTGGGCGTAATGCTGAGAACAGTGTTCAGTTTTATCATATCTCAGCTTTTGATCTTATTATATATGGTGCTCATTCGGCCCAAATAATTTTTTTGTGAATTCAGATTTATTCAGATACAGGATCGTACAGATCATTTTCTTCATAGGTGCAGTGATTTTGGTGCTTAAAGCTGCCCAGCTACAGATATTCGATTCTACCTATAAGGATAAAGCTGAAAGAATGGTGCTTCGCAAAGTCGAACAATTGCCTGCCCGGGGATTGATCTATGACCGGTATAATAATCTGATGGTGTATAATGAACCGATCTATGAGTTGGAGGTCATTTACAATGAATTACCCGAAAATCTGGATACAACATTACTTTGTTCGCTTTTGGGGATCAGACCGGCAGAATTTGAAAAGCGGATTGAAAAGGACTGGAAGGATATTCGCTTTAGTAAGTTCACTCCATTCCAGTTCATGACAAAGATCGACCAGGAAAAATTCCTTAAATTTGAAGAATTCCTCTGGAAATTTCCGGGGTTTTACCCCAGGGTCAGAAGCATCAGAACCGCTGCCGTTCCTTCAGCTGCTCACCTGCTGGGTTACATCAGCGAGGTAAGTCAGAATGTCATAGATGATTCACTGGGAATATACGGTATGGGAGATTATATCGGCAACAGTGGTCTGGAGGGAAGTTATGAATCTGTTTTAAGGGGAGAAAAAGGGTATAAATATATTCTGAGGGATAAACTGGGCAAATCTCTGGACAGTTATAAAGAAGGAGCGCTCGATAAAGATGCTGTGGCAGGGCATGATCTCATTACCACCATCGACCTCGAATTGCAGCAATATGCCGAAACATTGCTAAAAAACAAAAGGGGAGCAGTAGTAGCCATCGAACCATCCACGGGAGAGATCCTTGCACTGGTCAGCGCACCGTATTTTGATCCGAATGAACTGTCCATCAGGGAAAACCGGGGAGAAGCCTTTCTCAAATTGCTCAACGATACCATCAACAGACCTTTGATCAACAGGGCTTTGATCGCCCGTTATCCACCGGGTTCCATTTTTAAACCCATCATAGGTCTTCTGGCAATGCAATTGGGTGTAACGGATGAAAACAGGTCTATTTATTGCGGAGGCGCTTATGTGTACAGAACAAAATATAACGTATTCCGGTTTGGCTGTCATCGACACCCAACTGCTACCAATATGTCCATCGCTTTACAGCATTCCTGCAATTCATATTTTTTCGAGCTGACCCGGAATCTGATCGAAATGTATGGTTATTCCTCTCCCGGTCGAGGGTTGGACACGATGTCGAGTTATCTGGCTGATTTTGGTCTGGGAAAGCATTTAGATATTGGTTTGGCCAACGAAAATAAAGGCTTTGTTCCGGATAGCCGTTATTATGACTGGGTATACAGAAATCAAAGAGCAGCCTGGAGATCTACTTATATCATGTCCATCGGGATCGGTCAGGGTGAGATGGAACTGACTACTTTACAGATGGCCAATCTGGCTGCAATTATAGCCAACAGAGGTTATTATTTCACGCCTCATGCCGTGAAAAAATTTGTTCCGGCACTAAAACTCGATAAAAGATTCACTACAAAAAATTATGTTCGGGTCAACAAAAAACATTTCTTCAGTGTAGTGGACGGAATGGAGCGGGTAATTACTTCCGGAACTGCCAGATCTTCCTATGTACCAGATCTTCATATATGTGGAAAAACGGGAACATCCCAGAATGTTCATGGAGATGACCACTCTGTTTTTTTTGGATTCGCACCGAGGAATAATCCAAAAATCGCTATTGCAGTTTATGTGGAAAATGCAGGTTGGGGTGGACAGGTTGCAGCGCCGATCGGAAGTCTGATCATGGAAAAGTACGTCAACAGAGAGATTAAACCCTATAGAAAAGTGCTGGAAGAAGTGATCATCAAAAAGTCATTCCTCGGACCCAAGCATAAAAGCAAAAAGCCAAAACCAGGGATTAAACCTATCCCAATTGAAGAAGAATCACCTCATGATCATTCCGAACATGAAGTGGTCAACGACAACGAAAACAACTGATAATCAGAGATTAAACGGGAATGTTTTCTGTTGTTTGCAACAGGTCCTGGACTTTGGTAAAGCCTGATTTCTTTTTAGCAATCATGGGAGTTAAGTTTGAAAAAATGATTTTCTCAGTTAAAATAAAAGGCCAATTTTTCAATGACCATATTTCATCCTGACTTGAGGAAGGAAAAAACTATCTGACTGAATCAATACAAATTTGCAGTATTCGGTCTGTTTCCCCATGCCTGAAACTATTTTTTTATAATTTCGCCTTCAAAAAATGATAATATCAGCCATCGTTGCAGTTTCCAAAAACAATGTCATCGGAAAAGATAATAAAATGCCATGGCATCTGCCGGCTGATCTGGCTTATTTTAAAAAAACAACGCTTGGTCATCCTGTCATCCTTGGCCGGAAAAATTTTGATTCGATCGGAAAGCCCTTGCCTGGCCGAACCAATATTATTGTTACACGGGATAGATCTTTTGCCTGTACCAATTGTACGGTCGTTCATTCATTGGAAGAAGCGCTGCTTTACGGATTTCAAAATAAAGAAGATGAAGTGTTTATCATAGGTGGTGGTACCATTTATGAACAATCCATGGATCTTTGGGATAAACTTTATCTGACTGAAATCGATACGGAAATGGACGGAGATGTTTTTTTCCCGGAGATAGACAAAACTAAATGGGAACAGATCTCCGCAGTTGAAAAAGAAGCAGATGAAAAAAATGCTTACAATCTGATATTTAAGGTCTTTTCCCGCGTACGATGACCAAAGTCAGTTTGCCCGGAAATGATATATGATTTCCACAGAAAGATGCGCTCACCAATAAATCTTTTCGTAATTCTTCAGCCCTTAAAGGTTTTAGAATCAAAGTGTTTTGCCAATTTTCTTCATCCTGGATCAATATCCTATCTGTTATGGAAGTTGGATTTATTAAAGCACGCATATTCTGCCAACTAAATGCCAGTTTTTTATACTCCTGAATAATGCATTAAAATTGAGTCAACTCCGAAAAGTCCAATTTGTTGGTTTTCAATCGTTTTTCGCCCCAAGTCCAAAAGGGAAACATTTGAAAACCAACAAATTAAAGTACATTTTTAGCGAGTTATAAGAACTCAGGATTTTTCGGGCCAACCTCAAAATTCAAATTTTTCAAAAATACTTGTGGAACACACGCTTTCAATGGTCTTAAGGGAAAGCAATTTTAACGATCAATCATATAGATCTAAGTGCCATTGACAAATAATAATTTTTCAGAATAAGCTCGGATTTCCTTAGAAAAATGCATCAGGATTCCAATTGCGACTTATTAAGAATTAAAACTATCCTGACTACTGAAAAGTCAGAAACTAATTCATTTGATTTGGCACAACGGTTATGAAAACCTGGATAATATGCATCGTTTGACATTGAAGGATTTTTTAAGTGATTAGATATAGGTAAAAGTTTTGAAGTATGAACTTTTGGCAACCAATATAATCATATCAAACAATTTTTATTTTAAATAAATTTTGATAATTTTGAAACAGCAATTATTAATTAAATCTAAATCAAATTCCAATGAGTAAGAGAGATGAATTGATCGTTCTTTATACCAAAGAGCTTAAAGAAAAATGCAATGTTAACGCAGATGCTGCATTGCTTGAAAAGGTCACTATAGGCTGCGGTCCTTCTATTTACAATAAAGATTCTGCGACGGTAAGTTGTAGCCAGGCTTCAGAACTGGAAACCATCAAGAATAATTTCCTGATCAAAAAACTGGGATTGTCTGATGGACCTCAACTGGACGCTGCATTGAAAGAAGTATGTGAGCAAATGGGCAGCTCAAACAAAAATAAATATAGAGCTATTTTCTATTATTTATTGGTTAAAAAATTCAAAAAAGAAGCCATATACGGCTAATTTTCTTTAAAAAGCCGGTTGATTTTTGAGATTCGCCGGCTTTTTATCCCAATAATTAAACAATTATGACCTCAAAGCTTACCTCCAGATTTTGGCGCACCCTATATTATTTAAGGCATATCCCTAGTTTATGGTTTTGGAATGTTGCAGTTGTAAAAATCGATGATCATGAATCTGAGGTGGCTATTCACCATTCCTGGGCCAACAAGAATCCATTCAGAAGCATTTATTTCAGCGCTTTGACAGGCGCAGCGGAGTTATCCACCGGTTTACTGGCTTTGATGGCGTGTCAGCATAACAATACCTCCATGCTCGTCACAGGTCTGGAAGCAAAATTTCTGAAAAAAGCTACAGGAAGGATCCTGTTTAAGTGTACTGAAGGAGATGTTTTGTTAGAAACTGTGAAAAAGGCAGGGGAGACAGGTCAGGGACAGGAAGTGATCGTGAAAAGCTCAGGTTATAATGAAGAAGGCATCGAAGTGGCCCGATTCCTGTTTACATGGTCATTTAAAAAAAGGCGGTAGCAATAGATTGCAGCATATTTAAATTATTTCATCTGAAACCAATAAAAATCCACCGTAGACTGCTGTCATTTTAACAGTTATTCGGACATATTTTGTAAAAGAATATTCATTAATGTACTTTTGTATTTAGAAACAAGTTGAATTTTCCAATCTGATTTAATGCAGAAATAGCTTTTGAAAGAACGGAAATTTCACGGTTACGGTTGTAGAAGTAATTTGGCTCTTTAGTTAACTTACTTCTGTTATTTTTTTGGGCTAAATCATCGGATCAACATGGAATGATAGCTGAAATGCCCGGAATAGAACAGCTTCCGGACCAACTGATTTCTGTGTGGATCAATCTAAACTAATCAGATGAAGCAGGAAACGAAAGTGTTCAAGGAGAATCTCATTATTCAGGCTGCAGAGACAGTATTCAGAAAAATGGGTTTTAAGAATGCAAAAATGGAGGAAATTGCTTTTGAAGCGGGAATAACAAAGGTTACTTTGTATACGTATTTTCAGAGCAAGGAGAATTTATACATGGCATTGACCTATAAAGCTTTCCATAGATTATTGGACGGATACTATGCATCCATCGAAAAGAATAAGCATAAAAGCGGACTGGAATCGTCCCTGGCTCTGATGGAGACGAGTATGAATTTTTTTGCCAATAATTTTTTGTACTCAGAAGCATTACTCGACTATTTCAATACCGTCAGGTCATCGGATTCCGGTCAGAATAAAAGCAAACTCACCGAAGCCATCAACCAGAGTCTGTATTTCAATAAGTTGCAGGACATACACAACTTGCCCTTCAAACTCAATTTCAAAGAGATTGAAAGGGGTAAACAAGATGGCAGCATTCTCAGCCAACTTGATTCCATGTTGATCACTTTACAAGGTTGGTCCATGGTCACAGGTTTTGCAAAGATCCTGTCTGCTTCAGGGAATACCGTGAAACCTTTGTTCAACATCGACCTGAACGAATTAAAAAATATTACCCTGATCACCGGCAAGGCTCTTTTGCTTGAAAAGGGTAAATAAAAAAAGCTGCCTGCATCAGGCAGCTTTCAATTGTTCATGCTCTTTTGTTGATTTGTGGTCTTGTTCTATACTGTACGTCTGAGTTCTTAGTCAAATGATTGATTTTCGACTTCAGCCTGTTTTACCATTTCTGAGTATTCATCCGGGCTAAGCCCGTCGATTACAAACCCGATAGGATTGATGGGTTTTCCGTTGAAATGAACTTCATAATGCAGATGAGGTGCAGTTGACAAACCTGTATTTCCAACAGTTCCGATCACCTGACCCTTTTTCACTTTTTGTCCTTTCTTTACATTGATTTTGTTCATGTGTCCGTAAAGGGTTGCATATCCGTGTCCATGAGAAATTTTAATATATTTTCCGTATCCTGAACGACTGTTGACCACTTCCACCACCCTACCGTTGCCGGTTGACTGAATAGAAGTGCCCAATGGCGCTGTAAAATCCATTCCATAATGGAATCTCCTGATTTTGTGAACTGGATGAATCCGGTATCCAAATCCGGATAAACCTTTGATGTGGGTAGACAATTTATCGATTCTTACCGGAATGATGGATGGAATGGATGCCAGTTTTTCTTCCCTGGCTTTTGCTTTTTTAAGCAATTCATCCAAAGACTTATTTTGAAGGTCTATTTTTCTTTTTAGTTTATCTGCTTTGGAAATGGTGGCTCTGATCAGACTTCCTGAATTTTTAAACTCAGTGATGTTGGTGTATCTTTCATGACCTCCGATGCCGGCGTTCCATATTGCACTATCCATTGGAGCCACGCCTAAGATCAATCTGTGTACATTAGCGTCCTTTTCCTGGATCTTTTCCAGATGGCTGGCCATATTTTCAAAATCATGAGAAACCGTATTGTACCAATACGTCATTTGGTCCAATTCACGTTTTAAAGCTTTTTCCTTAGGCGTCTCAAAAAACTCACCGCTGACTTTGATAAAACCTACCGATAACACAATCACTGCAATTAAATAAACCAAGCCATTTATCAATGCTTTTTTGGCAGTGATACGCACAGGTTCATATTGCAATGTTTTGGGGTTGTAATAATATTTTTTTCCTTCCATAGTTGTTTTAACTTGGGCAAATTAAAGTAGTTTAACTACATTTGCAACGTTTTGGATATTTCGCCGAGATTATTAGAATTGTAAAGTTAGCTTTTTATTTTCTATTAACAAAAGAAATCGAATCGAATTTTTATTTCAGTAATATTTTATTTCAAAATACGTAACAATCTGGTAGTCTTTAAAAAACAAATTATCGCAAAACCTTCCAGGGTTTAAAAAAATACATTAACAACTAATTTTATATATACAGCATTGAAAACAAAAAGAAAAGCTTCAGAGATCAGGGAAACATTTTTAGAGTTTTTTAAGTCAAAATCTCATAAAATTGTTCCTTCTGCACCAATTGTCAATAAAAACGATCCGACATTGATGTTTACCAATGCCGGAATGAATCAATTTAAAGATTTTTTTCTGGGTCATGCCATCAGTGAATCACCCAGAATAGCGGACACTCAAAAATGCCTGAGGGTTTCGGGTAAGCACAATGACCTGGAAGAAGTGGGCATCGATTCTTACCATCATACCATGTTTGAAATGTTGGGCAACTGGTCATTCGGTGATTATTTCAAAAAGGAGGCGATCAGTTGGGCCTATGAGTTGCTTGTAGATGTTTACGGACTGGACAAGGATCGGTTATATGTGAGTGTTTTTGGCGGTGACGAACATGAGGGTCTCGATCGGGATACCGAAGCTGCTCAGATCTGGGAAAAAATAGTCGGACCGGACCGGATCCTGGATTTCGGGAAAAAGGACAATTTTTGGGAAATGGGCGATACCGGTCCATGTGGTCCTTGTTCTGAAATCCACTATGACCTCCGCAGTGACGAAGAAAGAAACAAAATACCCGGTAAATCTCTCGTCAACCAGGATCATCCTCTCGTCATCGAGATATGGAATCTCGTTTTTATTCAGTTCAATAGAAAAGCAGATGGTCAACTGGACAATCTTCCCGATAAACATGTGGATACAGGAATGGGTTTTGAACGTCTTTGTATGGCCATACAGGGGAAAACATCCAATTATGATACGGATGTTTTCACTCCGTTCATTGAAGAGATCGAACGTTTGACGGGTAAAAAATATGGCTTTAAATATGAAAGAGAAGCCCGCAAAGACATCGCTTTCAGGGTAGTGGCCGACCACATCCGGACGGTTGCTTTTACAATAGCAGATGGTGAATTACCGAGCAATACTGGCGCCGGTTATGTGATACGCAGGATTTTACGCCGGGCAGTCAGGTATTATTATTCATTCCTGGATTGGAAAGAACCACTGATGTTCAGACTTGTACCGATGCTTGCAGAATATTTTGCCCATGTTTTCCCGGAACTGGACAAGCAAAAGGAGTTTGTTGCCACAGTCGTGCTTGAAGAAGAAAAATCATTTCTTAAAACACTCGAATCCGGTTTGAAGCGGTTTGAAAATCTAACTGTTAAAAACAATGTCATCAATGGTTTCGAAGCGTTTGAATTGTATGATACTTTTGGATTTCCCATCGATCTGACCAGACTCATCGCTTCCGAAAAAGGTTATACGATCGATGAAGCAGGGTTTGAAAAAGCATTGCAGGAACAAAAAAGCCGTTCCAGAGAAGATGCCAGATCTTCAAGAGGTGACTGGATTCAACTGATACCGGATACAAATGTCCATTTTGTGGGATATCATCAACTGTCTTTGAAAAATGTTCCGGTTGTCAAATACAGACAGGTAGAGAAAAAAGATCTGACCGAGTACCACATAGTACTTGCAGAAACTCCTTTCTATGCTGAAGGTGGTGGGCAGATCGGAGATACGGGTTATTTATTGGCTGGGAATGAACGGATCAGAATAATAAATACGATCAAAGAAAATGATCTGATCATACACATAACCGATGCAATTCCCGGGAATTTTTCCGGTCTTGTGGACGCCTTTGTTGACATGGAACGCAGACAACTGACCGAAAACAACCACAGCGCCACGCACCTGATGCAGGCAGCACTCAGGAAAGTTCTGGGTAAACATGCCCAGCAAAGAGGATCTTTGGTCACAGATAAATACCTGAGATTTGACTTTTCCCATTTTCAAAAGATGACCCCCGAGCAAATTGCAGAAGTTGAGTCTATTGTTCAGGCAAAAATCAGGGAAAACATCAGTCGTAAGGAAGATGCAGACATCAGCATCGCAGACGCTGAAAAAGCTGGCGCGATGATGCTTTTTGGTGAAAAATACGGTGAAAAAGTCCGTATGATCACCTTCGATCCTGAGTATTCAGCAGAACTCTGTGGCGGTTGTCATGTGGACAACACGGCCAGGATCGGAACCTTCAAAATATTGAGCGAAAGTGCAATTGCTGCAGGTATCCGAAGAATTGAGGCTGTCACCTCGGTGGAAGCGGACAGATATATCGGGCGCGAATTGAACGAATTGAACGAGATCCGCGGGTTGTTCAAGAACCAGGGAAATATGATCCAACATGTGACCCAGCTTCAGGAGGAAAACAAACTGCTTCGGAAGGAAATCGAAAAATTGATGGCAGAACAAGCCAATCAGTTCAAAGATGTGCTCAAAAACAAGGTTGAAACGGTTGACGGTATCAAGTTGCTGGCTTCTACTGTCCCATTTACCGATCAGAAAGCGGTTAAAACATTGGCTTACAACATCGAACAGGAACTGGGTGATATGATCATTGTTTTGGGTATGGTGACCAACGAAACGCCTCAACTCATGGTGGTGATCAGCAAAAATCTTACAGAAAAAGGATATCACGCCGGTAATATGATCCGTGAACTGGCTAAAGAAATTGGCGGAGGAGGCGGTGGACAGGCGTTTTTTGCAACAGCAGGCGGGAAAAATGCTGCAGGACTGCAACAAGCCATACTCAAAGTGAAATCGATGATCCAGAAGTAAGGATTTTTCAAATCTTCGGAAAAGCGAAAGCTGGTAATAATGAAATCAGGGGTTTTGGTCTGTGGTTCTAAAACCCCTGATTTTTTTGATATTCGTTGTCAATCAATAAAAATATCTGGCATCAAGTCATAATCCGGGTTGACGGCATAACTTAAAAAATCAGTGATACCGACCTCTTTCAATACATCTTCGTCCAGGAAAAAATTGCCCGAACATTCCCTGCTGTTGCGAGACAGGATCTCAGCAGCAGCATCTGCTATGATCCCCGGATTTCTGGACATTTCAATACCTTTCTGACTGCCGAAGAGAAAGCGTACTGCTGCTGTGGCAATGATGGTCTTTGGCCACAAGGAATTGACGGCTATGCCATCATACCTGTATTCCTCAGAAAATCCCAGGGTACACATACTCATCCCATACTTACTCAGGGTATATGCTAAAAATCCCTTGAACCATTTGGGATCCATATTCAATGGTGGTGACAGGGTCAATACATGTGGATTGGGAGATTTTTTCAAATGTGGTATACAGGTTTTGGTAACCATATATGTACCTCTTACATTGACATTGTGCATCAGATCAAAACGCTTCATAGGTGTATTCATGGTGTCGGTGAGATTGATCGCACTGGCATTGTTGATCAAAATGTCAATGCCTCCGAAAGTATCCACTGTTTTCTGCACGGCATCAGCCACCAATTGTTCATTGACGATATTGACCATCAGGGGTAAAGCTTTTCCTCCTGCTTTTTCAATCTCTTCGGCTGCTGTATAAATGGTCCCTTCCAAAACCGGATGCGGTTCCACTGTTTTGGCAGCAATGGCTACATTGGCGCCGTATTCTGCCAGTTTCAATGCAATGGATTTGCCAATCCCGCGGCTACCACCTGTGATAAATACTGTTTTTCCCTTGAAATCTTTCATGTATATTTATTTATTTTTTTATAAAATTGCCCTTTAATAATGTGTCAATGTCAAAACGATGCATTTCATGAAGATATTAAACTCAAAAAAGCTTCTTCTGTCAAAACCTCAACCGTACCCAGTTTTTGAGCTTTAACCAGTTTCGAACCAGCATTTTCTCCCACTACCAAAATATTCAGATTGCTGCTCACGGCACTGATGTTTTTGGCACCGGCTTTCTCTGCCATTAATTGCGCCTCTCTGCGGTTGAGCCGGGTCATTGTTCCGGTAAATAAAATGGTTTTTCCTGCCAGGGGAGCATCTGCAGCGATCACGGGAGGTTGATCTTCCTCCATCTGATCAAAGTTGACACCATTTTGTTCCAGTTTTTGCAACAAAACCAGATTGGACTCCTGACTAAAAAAATCAACCATATTTTGCCCGACAACCGGGCCGATATCCTTTATCTCCGTATAATTTTCCAGTGTCCATGTTTTCAGTTCCCAGATATTACGGATGCGTTCTGCAATGAGTTTGGACGCTTTTTTACCTAAGTGGTGGATGCTCAGACTGTGTAAAAGCCTGTGGATGGGTTTATTTTTAGCCAGTTCGATGGCTGATTTTAAGTTGTTGGCAGATTTTGTGCCAAAACCTTCCAGTTGTGCGATCTGATCAAAATCCAGATCATATACGTCTCCAATATCCCTGATCCAACCCATTTTATAAAATTGTTCCACATAGGATTTCCCGAAACCATCGATGTCCATGGCGGGTTTGGAAACATGGAAAATGATTTTTTGGAGGTTTTGCGCACCACAAACGCAATGGGGACAACGCCATGCCGCTTCATCGCTTTCCCGGATCAGTTTCACCGGAACTTCTGTATCATTGACCGGGCAAAATTCGGGAAAAACAAACGGTGTTTCATGACCTCTGCGAAGATCATTGACGGATCCTACCACATGAGGGATCACATCACCAGCCCGCTCGATCTCGATCGTATCACCGATCCGGATATCTTTGGAGATGATGAATTCTTCATTGTGCAGGGAAATGGATGAAACGGTCACCCCTGCCAGCTGAACCGGTTTGACTTTAGCAACGGGTGTAATGGTGCCTATTTTCCCTACCTGATACTGAATTTCAAGCAATTGGGTAAGGGCTTTTTTGGCTTTGAACTTATAGGCGATCGCCCAGCGTGGATGATGCTGGGTGTATCCACACAATTCCTGTAATTTGAAATCATTGAGTTTGACCACCATGCCATCGATCTCATAAGGATATTGTTCTCTTCCTGCTTCCATTTCCCGGCAATATTCCACTACTTCTGCAATATTTTTGCAAAGTCTTGCTTCCTTTTCGGGGGTCTTGAAGCCCAGTTTTTGAAGGATCTCTATGCTGCCATACTGGGTGCCGATATTGTTTGCCACTGATTCACCCTGTTTGTTTTCCGCAATGCCGATCTGATATATAAATGCTTCCAGTCTGCGCTGTTTCACCTCATTGGGATCTTTCATCCTTAGTGCGCCGGTAGCCGCATTTCTTGGGTTAGCAAACAACATTTCACCCTCTTCTTCCCTTTTGGCATTCAGTTTTTCAAAGTTATCTTTGCTGATGATGACTTCTCCACGCAATTCTGCCCTGAAAATCCCGTAATCTGATAAAGCTGCTTTCAAAGGTATGCTTGGAATGCCGGTTTTAACATTGCTGGTGATCTCTTCACCGACTGCGCCATCTCCGCGTGTGGCGGATCTGGTCATGATGTTTTGTTCATAAACCAGGGTGATGCTGCCTCCGTCAAATTTTGGTTCCACCGCATATTCTATGTCACCATCCATTCCGGTCAGTTTTTTGATCTGATTGTCAAAACTGATCAAATCCTGTTCGTCGTATGAGTTGTCAAGGGAAAGCATGGGTCCAAGGTGTGAAACTGTATTGAACGTATTGGTGAGGTCGCTGGAAACCCGCTGGGTAGGCGAGTCTTCGGTGATCAGTTCTGGATGATGTTTTTCCAACTCCCTTAGTTTGGAAAACAGCAGATCATATTGCTGATCGGAAATCAAGGATTCATGGCGAACGTAATATTTCCATTCAAAGAACCTGATCACATCCCTTAGCTGCTCAATTTCTTCCGGAGACACCATTTTTTGCAAAAATGCCCCGGACCATTCAAAATACTTCGCTTGCTCTTCAACAGAATACATCATTTTCCATATAATTTAGCCATTGATCGCTTTTCATTCTTTAGAAAAAGCAAAATACGGCAATTACCAGATTTTCTGCAATATTTTTAAATAATTATCCCGTAAGTTGAGAAAGCACTATTGAAAGCCATTACTGATTTTAATTTAATTGACTAAATTGCGCCCAATTCAGAATATATTAAAATCGACACCAAAAAATGACGCTGAACGAACTTTTTGAATATCTCAAAGAACACCAGGTTTTTGTTTTTGCTTATCTGATCGGTATGCCGACGCTGGCAGGTATTTTTGGTCTTTTTAGCGGAGAAAAAGGCAACCGTGACCCATGGAGATATTTTTACATGCTGATACTGTATGGAATCTGCATCCCCGGCATTTTTGCGATCACTCTGCTGATCTATGCATTGACCTATATGAAGATCAACGTGTATGAGATCGATCTGCTGACACATGTTTTACCGGTCATTTCGATGATCGTAACCATTTTGGTGATCAGAAAGTATGTCAATCTGGACGAAATACCTGGTTTTAACAAGATAAGTGGACTGATGATGATGATCGCGGTAGTGTTGGTATTGTTCTGGATACTGGAAAAAACAAGGATCATGGTATTTACCTATATGCCATTTTATTATGTGTTGCTGATATTGGCCGGGTTGCTGCTGATCTTCAGGATGGCTTTAAAGAAAGTGTTTTGAAAGAAAAAATTAAAGCATTGGGTTCGATGAAATTATTGAATGCGTTCTCTTTGAATGTGAGAATCATATTATTGTTTTCGGTTATATTTTTCCTTACATCCTGTGGTGGAAATGATAACGGGCAAAAGAAGGAAAACATAAAACAAAAACTGCCTTTTAAAGTGGATGCTCCCTGGGGAGCAAATTATGAAACCCGTGAGTATAATGAGGTGACTTCGTATATTATCAGCAAGGATGATGAATATGCCGTTGAGGTCATCGCAACGCCTGCCGGGTCCGAAGACATTGCTACCATCAAAAACGAGCAGTTAAACACAGTGACGGAAAGCCCTTATTTCAGCAGACTGATTTTGAATGAACCCAATGGTTTTATCTTTGAGATGGTCGTAGATTCTTCAAAGCATTACGATTTCAGACTGGTTAAGCTGAGAGACAATACACAGTATGTTTTTCAAACCGAACTCACCCGGGTATTTTCTGAATGGGAAGCGAGGTCGATGTATGAATCGGTGAAGTGAGGGATTATTTGGATATGGGATAAATTAGTTAGATTCAGTTATCGGGTTTGGGTAATGACGACATCTGGATCCCCTGGAGAAGGAAAGCAGATTTTTATGGGGATATTCTGGCGGGGAAGATTTTATGAAACCTTGCAGATTGGTTGAATACCTTGATCAAACTCCAAATGATTCCAATGATTAAAATGTAGAGATCTTTTCATGGAAATTACGATCATTGATGCTGAAATACAGAAGTATCTCGGGTCTGAAGACCAAAAAACCTATGTTCCCGAATGTATGTGATTGACTAAAGAAAATTGAAACGCTGGCCGGATCCAAAATCAATAGATCTGTCCGAAATATTTCATGAACTGAATCCTTTCGAATGCTGCCGGATTGATCAGTTCTTCCATATTGATGGTAGATTGGAAATCTTCGATGCTTTTGTATTTTTTTTCTGCCATCCAGACTTTGAGTACCTCCAGCATGTCACTGATGACGGATGGATCATTTTTATAGATAGCGGAAACGATCTGGACGGTTTTTGCACCGACCAGCAGTTGTTTGATCAGATCTTCACCATTATGAACGCCGGTAGAAGCAGAAATATCCACATCAATTTTATTGGCGAGCAGTGCCACCCAACGAAGGGAAGACGCCAGTTCAGCAGGCGTACTGAAAACTCCTGCAGATCCGACTTTGAGGGTGTGGATGTCTATATCCGGATTATAGTAGCGATTGAACAACACGAATGCATCCACCTGTTCTGTCCAGCTCAGTTTTTGGACAAGGTTGGCAAGTCCGGCGGAATAGTGGCTCATTTTAAGTGCAATGGGGATTTTGACACTTTTTTTAACTTTATGGATAATGTTGAAATACATTTTCTCATTGTCAGCACTGGTTTTGTTGATGTCTGAAGGCAAGAGAGATATATTGAGTTCCAGTGCGTCTGCACCGGCTTCTTCGATTTTTTGTGCAAAACTTGTCCATTCTCCGTCAGAAACACAGTTGATGCTGGCGATGATGGGTATGCTGATCTCTTTTTTGCAATCTTTGATCAGGTTTAAATACTCCGACAATGCGGTGGATTTCACAAATGAATTGATATAATCCAGCGCTTCGGGATAATCATAGGTATTTTTGGTGTCTTCTGCCTGGCTTTCATATTGAATTTGTTCTTCAAACAAGGATTTCAGCACTACCGCACCGGCACCATGGGATTCCAGTGTTTTGATCTTCTCGAAAGAGTTTGTTAGCCCTGAACTTCCAACGATCAAAGGGTTTTTAAGGTTTAAACCCATGTATTTAACAGATAAATCCATTTCCTTTTTCATTTAATTCGCACAAATATCTGTAATTTTCTTCTTTTGTCATGTCTTATTGCCTGATTCTTTGGTAATTTTGACCGATTCTAATCAAGTGGTTAGCCGTAGTATGAAATTGCTTTTAAATTAATCACTACTGACCGACTAAAATTCTAAAGGTTAGGATAATGCGTTAAGATTCCTCACTTCGTTCGGACCTATCCCGATCGAATAGGATGAGCATAGGGGACTGTCCCGATCGAATAGGATGAGCATCGGGACAGGTCCGATCGGAGCGAGAAATCTTGTAATTTTTGTCGGTCAGCAATGAATCAAAATAATAATCGCTAAAATCTGGTTCGGTTCAAAATCAAAGGTTTTCATTTTCAAGGTGTAGATATTTTTACTTGTATTACAGGATTTCAGATCTTTCTTCACCCAAAAATTGAAGTTGTTTTACCCTGATTGAAGGTTTCTGGACGTCAAAACAAGTATTTGTGATAATGATCAATCCAATTTGAACTTTTATGAAAATAATTCGCTATATCTGCAAATTATTTATTCCTTATAGATCAAAATCAAATATGAGACAATTAATTTTAGCTATTCTAATGATACTCAGTATTTCCCTCGGAGCTCAAAATGAATTCGCTGATCAATGGAACGGCACCTGGAAAGGAGAACTTTCCTGGTATACGCCCGGAGCCAAAACACCTCAGTCGGTTGCCATGGAGATCAGCATTGCGCCTGTACAGGACAGTACGGATCAGTTTCACTGGGAAATGGTGTATGCGGGAAATTATGATGCTGTCAGAGCCTACGTTCTTCAGGCGGTCGATAAAACCAAAGGAAAGTGGATGATCGATGAAAAGAACGGTATATTGCTGGAACAGTTTCTTTACGGGAATCAGCTGACCGGGGTTTTCACTGTTCAGGATGCAACCATAGTCAACAGCTACCGTGTTGAACAGGATCAGATGACGGTGGAATTTACAAGCTTCAAGCTCAGCCCTTCTCTTTCCAGCGGAGGACAATCCGAGGATATTCCTCCTGTGGAAAGCTACACCGTTTATAGCTATCAGCGGGCTGTGCTGAAGAGAAATTGAACAGATTTTGATCATTTCCTGCCAAAACGCAAAGGGACAAAGCAGGCTTGATAACCCATTTTGTCCCTCTGTTGTAATGCTGATCATTCATGCGATATCTGAAAATCAGCAACGCTTTCATTCTATTTACTTCATATACTCCTCAACAGGTACACAGGAGCAGAACAAATTACGGTCTCCGTATGCATTGTCTATCCTTCTGACTGTCGGCCAGGCTTTTTTGTCGGTTTTCAATCCGGCGACAGGGAAAGCAGCCCTTTCTCTCGAATAGGGGAATTCCCAGGTATCTGAAGTGACCATCTGAACTGTATGAGGAGCGTTTTTGAGCAGGTTGTTTGCCGGATCGGCTTTGCCCGTCACGATTTCTTCAATTTCTTCCCTGATGCTGAGCAGTGCTTCCACAAACCTGTCCAGTTCCCGGATGTCTTCGCTTTCAGTGGGTTCGATCATCAGTGTTCCCACGACCGGGAATGCAACTGTGGGTGCATGAAAACCGTAGTCCATCAGTCTTTTGGCCACGTCTTCTGCCGTGATGCCTGCGTTTTTGAATGGATTCAGATCGAGGATAAATTCATGTGCCACACGTCCAAGTTCGCCTTTGTAGAGAATTTTATAGGCATCTGAAAGTTTTTTAGCGAGATAATTGGCATTCAGCATTGCGATTTCAGTGGCCTGGGTCAAACCTGTACTACCCATCATTCTGATATATGCCAATGAGATCATCAGGACACCTGCGCTTCCCCAGGGAGCAGAAGAGACTGCTGAAGTTTTGCCTTCCTTTCCAAAATACCAGTGACCGGGCAGGAAAGGAGCCAGTTTGTCATTGACCAGAATTGGACCAACGCCCGGACCGCCACCACCGTGAGGGATAGCAAAGGTTTTGTGCAGATTCAGGTGGCAAACATCTGCGCCGATGGTTCCCGGATTTGTAAAACCGATCTGTGCATTCATATTGGCGCCGTCCATATACACCAAACCTCCGTACTGATGCACGAGTTCGCACATTTCAACGATGGGTTTTTCAAAAACACCGTGTGTAGAAGGGTAGGTGATCATTACGCCAGCCAAATATCCTTTGGTTTTTTCCAGCATTTCCTTCAGATGTTCCACAGAGATATTCCCGTGGTCATCGCAGATCACGATCTCGACATTCATTCCGGCCATTACAGCGCTGGCAGGATTGGTTCCGTGAGCAGAAGAAGGTATTAAAATGATATTTCTTTGCAGGTCATTGCTGCTTTCATGGTACCTGCGGATAGCCATCAGGCCGGCGTATTCTCCCTGAGCGCCGGAATTGGGCTGGAAGCTGCAAGCCACAAAACCTGTAATTTCGCAGAGCAATTCTGCCAGTTCCTTGAAAATCAACTGATATCCTTCGGTTTGATCACCTGGGGCAAAAGGGTGCATATTGCCAAATTCCGGCCAGCTGACCGGTATCATCTCGCTTGCTGCATTGAGTTTCATGGTACATGAACCGAGCGGGATCATGGAATAAACCAGGGACATATCCTTGTTTTCCAGGTATTTGATATACCTCATCAGCGCAGTTTCGGTTTTGTATTGTTCAAAAACAGGATGCGTCAGAAAATCCGATTGTCTGAGGAGTTTTTCGTCAAAAAAGTAATTTTTGTGGTTGTCTGAACCATGAGGAAGAGCCAGTTGAAGCGCTTCACTGAATATTTTCAGGATGGTTTCAATTTCTGTTTCACAGACGGTTTCTCCAATATTTATGCTGATACCTTCCTGAGGATACGCGAAGTTGAATTCGTGATGGAGCGCCAGTTTTTGAACTTTATTGGCAGATGCCTGATCCACCCTAATGGTCAGCGTGTCGAAGAAGGAATCATTGGCAATGTTCAGTCCCATTGCCTTCAGACCTGAATAAAGTTTTTGTGTAAGGCCGTGGATGTTTTGCGCGATTTTTACAAGACCTGATTTGCCATGATACACCCCGTACATTCCTGCCATGATCGCGAGCAATGCCTGAGCGGTGCAAATATTGGAGGTGGCTTTTTCCCTTTTGATATGTTGTTCACGGGTTTGCAGCGCCATTCTGAGTGCCGGATTGCCATCAGCATCTACAGAAACGCCGATAATGCGACCGGGGAATTGGCGTTTGTATTCATCTTTTGAAGCGAAGTAAGCTGCATGAGGACCACCAAATCCCATAGGGACACCGAATCTTTGTGTGCTGCCAACAACGATGTCTGCGCCCCATTCTCCCGGAGGAACCAGCAAGGTAAGACTCATCAGATCGGCGATGTAGGTACCCAAAATGTTTTTAGCTGCAGCTTTTTCCTGCATTTCCCGATAGGCGCACACGCTGCCTTGGCTGTTGGGATACTGAACCACGAACCCGAAAGTATCATCATTTGCTTCAAATTCTTTCCAATCCCCGTAAACGATCTCAATGCCCAAAACATAAGCCCTGGTTTCCAGCACGTCTTTGGTTTGACGGAATACGTGTTGATCCACGAACAGCTTGTTGGCTTTATTGACTTTCCGTTTTTTATTATGAATATCATACATCAGCGCCATAGCTTCAGCGGCGGCGGTTCCTTCATCGAGCAGTGATGCGTTGGCCAGTTCCATTCCCGTCAGGTCAGCGACCATAGTTTGAAAGTTTAGCAACGCTTCCAGGCGACCCTGTGAAATCTCTGCCTGATAAGGCGTATATTGTGTATACCATCCCGGATTTTCAAAGACGTTTCTTAGAATGACGGATGGCGTAATGGTTTCATAATAGCCCTGTCCGATAAATGATTTGAAGATCTTATTTTTTTGGGCAATTTTTTTGATGTATTGCAGCCATTCAAACTCCGTTAATGCTTTGGGTAAATTAAGAGGTGTTTTGATGCGGATATCATCCGGAACAGTCTCATAAATGAGCCGTTCCATCGATTCGATTCCCAAATCGCTGAGCATTTGTTGGATGTTTTGCTGGTTGACTCCATTATGTCTTGGAGCAAAAGCGTCAAAGCAGGCATTATTTGTCATTTTACAAATCATTTTAGCCTCCAAAAGTAAGGATTTGCTATCAGAATAAGGAGTATTTTATATTAAAATGTAGTATCGAGACCATATTTTGTAACCTGTCAGGATAAAATGATTTGAAAATCCAAATATAGTTTTGTATTCTGAAAATATGCGGATGTACATCCCGGGGGAAAGATCTTCTGATATGAACCAGAATGAACCTGTATTTGGAGGATTATCTGACCCTGTTCAGGTTTGATGTGCCTGCCCGGATCACAGAGAAAATTTTATGAATTTATATGGAGGTGCTTTAATCCAGTGTTGTGTTGGCAATGAATTGCCGGCTGCTTTAGCTGGCGGATATATTTGAGTTGTGCGTCAATCTAAAAAACGACCGTGCTATACTTTAAACTTATCTAAAACTGACAAATCTTCTGTAGAAGTTATGACTTGCATAAAATATTTTAACTCTTCATTATCAGACATTAAAGCAGGATTATCCATTAACCTTTTAATGCCCCATTCACGTAAAATGACAATAACAGGTAAAAGTGATTTCCCATACTCGGTTAACGAATATTCGACTTTGGGCGGAACTTCTGCAAAAACTTCCCTTTTTACAATTCCATCTTTTTCTAAATCTTTTAAATCGGAATTGAAAATTTTAAGAGAACATTTTGGAATTAGTTTATGTAATTCACTAAAACGTAGTGGTTTTTCTCTCAAGTACCAAAGTATTACAGACTTCCATTTACCACCAATTACATTTAAGGTTGCCGTAATGGGACAAGAAACTTCAATTTTTTTCATTTTTTTTTTACTTCAAAACGCCTTATATTTTCAAATATTTACTTTTGGTTACAAAACTTTACTTTTAGCTAGTTATTGACAAAGTAGAAATTAAGTTGCAAATTTGCAACTTAATTTTGTAATACAATCCATAATGAATAGGATATTTACAATTGTACTTCTTGCTTTTACAATAAAAGCAAATGCACAAAACAATTTAGCATTGCTATACAGCAGTGCAGGTATGGAATACGGAAAAGCAAGTGCAGTTGATGGCTCAAATAATTATATCAATGGTTCACTTTTTCAAAATACAATCAATGTAAATCCTCAAGGTACAACCTATCTTACAGCACCTGGTGTGGCAACTCAAATGGCAATTACTAAATACAATCCTCAAGGTCAGTTAGTTTGGGCTAATCATATGGGAGGAACGACAACAAGTGAAGCTCCACACGGAATTGGAAATGATGCGAATAATAACATTTATGTTACAGGTTATTTTGGCAGTACTACATTGACTGGTTCTCAAAATGCCGATTTTAACCCTGTTGGTGGCGGTACCATTTCAACGCAAGGAAACGAAGATATTTTTGTGGCAAAATACGATAGCAATGGCGTATATCAGTGGGCTTTCGGACTTGGAAATATTGGTCAAGAAACTCAAGAGAGAGCTTGGGATATTGCGACAGATAATTTAGGAAATAGTTATGTAGTAGGTGGTTTTCACGGAACAATGAATTTTAACCCTCTAGGCACTGCTATGAATTATTCGTTGCCTGACGCTACGTCAGGTCTTTTCATTGCAAAATATAATACGAATGGAATTTGTCAATGGGTTGTAATACTTGATGTGAAAGGGAATAGTGTTTTCACTGAAACCTATGCAACTTGCGACATTGACGGATTAGGTAATTTATATGTTGCAGGAAATTTTAGAGGAGCAAATGTAAATTTCAATCCATTAGGGACTTCAATAACATTAAGTAGTACAGGTCAAAATGATATTTTCATTACTAAATATAATGTAGCCAACGGAAATTTAATTTGGGCTAAACGAATTGGAAGTACGGCACAAGATTTGGTTTCTCCGGGTGCATTGAGATGTGATAATAATGGAAATCCTTATTTTACAGGAAGATTATCAGGCACGAATACTGTGAATTTCGACCCTAATGGAGGGACAACAAATGTTTCTAATTCAGCATTGTATTTAGCAAGTTACGACGAAAATGGAAACTTGAGATTTGCAATAGGGATGAATAGTGGTACAGGAGATGGCGGACATAGAGTAGAATTTGACAATTCAAACAATGTTTACATAGCAGGCTGGATGAATGGTACAGCAACCTTCGGTACTATTACACGGACAGCCAATTCTACAACTGCTGATGTTTTTTTAGCAAAATATACTAATAATTTAACTACTTGTGCTTGGGCTTTAAATTTCGGGGGAACAGGAAGCACAGCCAATAATATTTGTGCAGGACTTTCTGTTGACCAAGAGAACAACCCAATAATAACCGGACAGCTTTATGGTACAAATGCAAATGTAAATCCATTGGGAACAACACCATTAAATTTGTCAAGCATTGGCAATAATGACTGTTTTGTTATCAAATACAATCCTATTGGCACTCTTTGGGAAAATAACTCAAACATTGAATCAAATGTAAGTGTCAGCGAAGGTGATCTTTTTATCACAGATATATCAAAAGGAATTATTTTGAAATCTCCTGATGGAAATTGTTGGAAATTAACTATTGATAATAATGGACAAATCATTTCTACTTCAATTGCATGCCCTTAATACAAAAAAAATTGAACATCTATACTCTCAAAAAATGGATATACACCATGAAAACAATCCTTTTTACTATTAATATATTATTATCTATTCAATTATTACAAGCTCAAAATAATTTAGCAATATTATATAGCAGTGTCGGATTGGAATACGGAAAAGCAAGTGCTGTGGACGCAGACACCTCCTATATTAATGGTTCATTGTTTCAAAACACAATAACTGTAAATCCCAACGTTTCAACCAATTTAACTGCACCCGGTGCAACCACACACATTGCACTTACAAAATACGACCGACAAGGTCAATTAGTATGGGCAAAAATGTTTGGTGGTGTAACCACAAGCGAAGCACCTCATGGAATAGATTGTGATGCTTACAAAAATATTTATGTGACTGGGTATTTTGGCAGTACTACATTAACAGGACCTCAAAATGCTGACTTTAATCCGCTTGGTGGTGGAACAGTCGCAACACAAGGCAACGAAGATTGCTTTGTTGCTAAATATGACCAAAACGGAAATTATCAATGGGCGTTCGGACTTGGTAACACAGGAGCAAATACACAGGAAAGAGCGTGGGACATTGCAACAGATCCAAACGGAAATTCCTATGTAGTAGGTGGTTTTCACGGTACTATAAATTTCAATCCATTAGGTACAGCGATGAACTATACATTACCTGACACACTTGTAGGTTTGTTTATTTCCAAATATAACACTAATGGGATTTGTCAATGGGTTATAATGCTCGATGCTCAATGCACTAGTGTATTCACAGAAGGTTATGCAACTTGCGATTTAGACAATTCTGGTAATTTATATGTTGCAGGTAATTTCAGGGGAGCAAATATTAATTTTAATCCACTTGGTACTTCAAATACTTTAACGAGTAGCGGTTTAACAGATATGTTTATTGCCAAATATGATGTTTCAAATGGAAATCTGTATTGGGTTCAAAAAATTGGCAGTACGGCTCAGGATATAGTTTCACCTGGTGCATTAAGATGTGATAATAGTGGAAATCCATACTTTACAGGTCGTTTAAGTGGAACTGGAAGTGTTGATTTTGACCCTTCAGCAGGAACATCAAATATTACCAATTCAGCCTTATTTTTAGTTTCATACGATGCTTCAGGTAATTTAAGATACGCTACTGGAATGAATAGTGGCGTTGGTGATGGTGGTCATAGAGTTTCATTTGACAATTATAACAATGTTTTCATTGCAGGATGGATGAATGGTACAGCAACCTTCGGTACTATTGCACGGACAGCAAATTCATCAACTGCTGATGTTTTTTTAGCAAAATTCAATAATAATTTAACTACTTGTGCTTGGGCTTTAAATTTCGGGGGAACAGGAAGCACAGCCAATAATATTTGTGCAGGACTTTCTGTTGACCAAGAGAACAACCCAATAATAACCGGACAGCTTTATGGTACAAATGCAAATGTAAATCCACTAGGAACAACAGCTCTTAATTTATCCAGTGTGGGAAACAACGATTGCTTTGTTATTAAATATAAGCCAGATGGCACATTGTGGGAAAATACTGTCACTGGGCTTAGTGATTTTAAGTTCCAAAACAAAATATTTATCTATCCGAACCCAACAAGCAATTTTCTCAACTTCAAATCTGATTTAACTATAAAAAAAGTGGAAATATTTAACCTCACAGGACAAAAACTTTTATGGAACGAAAATACAAACTCAATAGATGTATCGGACTTAACAATAGGGACATATATTATGGAAGTAACTGAACAAACAGGAAAAAAATATCGGACAAAGTTTCTCAAAAAATAGAATTGAACGACTGAAAAGAAAAGAACGAACGCACAATAAGTAGGAATATGAGCGGTCTGTAAGACCCAGCGATTATTCCAGGTTGCCCTGACGCTGAAGGTCAGCATTTTAAAAACTACATCCCAACTACGAAGTTGAAAATCTGAGTTATGTACTTATCGCTGCTTTAGTTGAGGTGCAAGGTGCGTTGCCGGGGTAATGGAAGTCATTCATGTGGGATAAAGGTTTCCTGTGCTCGGTTTTTTTTTGGAAAAATCGGCTCAATAATTGGTTTGCAAATGCCTTGTATCCTGGATTTTATTATTTATAGGCAAAACAATACCAGGCGTTCAAGACGCAATCGAAATTCATTTTACTGCCTGATTTTGCTACTGTTTGAAAAAATTGTATCCGGCGACCGTATCCTCGGAAGATTTCTGGTTCGGATCATTTTACCCTTTTTACAAAAAGGACATTCACACGGGTTTATACCTGTGAGCCTTTCTATGCGCTCAAGAGTGCTTTCTGTGCTTTTTGATTGGTTTATATTGCCGCCAACAGAGTTTTTATCATTGACAGTAAACTTCAAAGCCAGATTGCGTTTCACGCTCGGATTATAGATGCCATATCGGCGTATTTTTATAAACCTCCTGGGTAAAATATGCATCGCAAATCTTCTTAAAAATTCTACACCATCCAGCGTAACAGGCTTTTTCGACCCTCCGTCTCTGTAATCTTTAGCTAAAAAAGTAACCTTATTTTTGCTTATATGGATTATTCGTTGATTCGTTATTGCTACCCGATGCGTGTATTGCCCCAGATATTTTACTACATGTTCTGCTTTGGCCAGAGCCGGTTCACAGTATACCACCCAAGCTGTTTGGTATGCCTGGGATATCTTTTCTTTGAACAAATCCAGCTCCTGCGCCTTGCGCAATGATCT
>DDTL01000069.1 GCA_002344345.1 Saprospiraceae bacterium UBA2365 | reverse complement strand
TCATTTCATCAAAAAAATCATAGTCAGGCAATAATTCTGATAATCGCTAACCGTCTGTATCAGGATTTTGGGTGGTTGAATTTGCTCCGGAATACTCACCCTCATCATTTTCATCATGTAATCCGGTGATACCAACTTTTTTTAATGCTCGAATTAATTGATTTTGTTGATTTCTATTTTGCCGAATAATATCGACAAGTTCTTAATGAGTTTTTTCACAGGCAAATTTATTTTCAGGCATAAAAGTATAATTGAAATCGAAAAAAAGATACTCGGAAAATGATAATAGTATGCTTATAAGATGAAATTTGAGTAAACAAACAAAACCAGAAATACGAGCACAATGGCAGGTAAAATTTTTGGAGTTTTGTTAATATGTGTAGGAAATAATTTAAACATGATCGATAGAATGGGATCAAATGAAGCAAATAAATTTTTAGTGAACAATACCGTCGTTACATTTCATCCCGGGAATGTCCGGAAAAATAGGTGGGTATAGCGGGATTGGGGAAAGTTTGTTTCACAGAAATACACAGTGGAGGCGCAGAGAGCCACAGAGGGTATATTTATTGCTGTTCTACAGATCGCTCCAATATAAAAATTCTCCTTGGTGCTCCGTGTGGTTAATTATGATTCCAGTCTTCATCCATTTTACAAGAATGGATGCTCATTTCCTTTTCCCAAGAAATGCCCAGATAAAAACGAAGATCCACAGGGCAATCGTCCATCCGCCGAACAGATTGACCAGGAAGATCAGGAATGTGGCTGTGGCATTTCTCCCCGAAGCGATGATGGTGGGCAAAAAGTAGATAAATAACCCGCCGATGACCGCTAAAATAATTAAAAATGAGTTCATATCAGGTGGAGTTTTAGTTTTTATAACAAAAGTGAATTTTTTGTATTTGTGTTGGCATATAGTCTTTGAGTATATAATGCGAATCAAGGGTTAAAGTTAATTCTGCAGATAAGCAGGATTTTCTCACTTTTTTGCCTCGATCCTAAAGGATGAAAGCGAGAAAATCCTTTATCTTCCTTTAGGATTGAGGCCAAATAAAGGATTTTCGGAGCTTTTTTTCAACCCTTGATTCGCATTAATAAACAGCTACAGCAATTTCAGGAACTTTTAAGTCCATTCAACAGATCAGGGACATAAAACATTTACCGTTCTCAATCCGCCTGTTTCGTTGATAAATATCCGCCAGCATTTGTTATCCGGACTTTTCAAAATAAATGAACCACCAGCCTTGTTGAGAAGCATATGATTTGTAGCGTTTTCCACTCTGTTTGTACTGAGAGGAGCAACAGAGGTCGTAGTGATTATACCTGAATTATTGACCGCAAGTTTCCAGAAACCGTTATTGGGTGCACGCAGCACAAGACCCTGGCTGGATTGGTTCACAACAAGATCGTCATCAATTACAAACGAATATAAAGCTCCCGGACTATTGGTCAGTTGGATGTTTCCTGCATTATTTACACTGATGGCATATTGTTGACCGCTTTTATTTTGAAGTAAAAGCCCTTTTGATGCCTGAAGAAAGACCAGGTCTCCCACACTCAAAACGGATCCGGCAGGCACACTCCTGTTAGTCAGGGAAAAATAGGAAAAGCCACTAAAAGTACCTTTATATACATAAGCGTTATCAGGACCAAAAGCCGTAAAAACTGTATCTGGTCTGATTATTTCGACGCCAGACAAGGTTGATGACGCCAAAGGTGAGGAAGATTTGATGATATTAAGTCTTCCGGCATCCGTTCCCCAGGTGCTCAATTCACCTGGAGTATAATAAAGTGTGATCTCATACAATGAATTTTCGTCTGCATTTACCTGAAAGGTTTTGGCTGCATATTGACCACCGCCAAAAGGAAGATTGGGTTTGGTGGTTCCGGAAGTAGCAAGCTGAACGGTTGTACACTCCAGATCTGTTGGACCGATATTTTTCACGGAAGCAATGACTTTGTCATTTGGTGAATAAAAATGTGCTTTCTCACCTGATTTAATGTATGAAACCGCAGAACCGGCAACAGCAGTCTCAATTTTTGCTGCTCCTAATTTATAAAACCGGAATTGTGGCTGATAGGACTGATTATTATAGGTCAAAACGATATCTCCGTCGTCCAGACTGCAACCATTCGCGTTATTATTAACTATTGCATTATTATATTTGCCTGAACCACCACCTACCGGGCTTGTGTAACGAATATAATCAAGGAATGCAGGATTGCCTGTATTCACCGTATTGTCAAAACAAAATTCAAAATACAACGAAGAAGAACCATCCCAATAAAATGGTGTGTCAAAATTTATGGTTACCCAGGTGCTTTGGACTGTACTAACCGATCCGAAAAACACCTGATCGGTATCGATCCAAGCTTGATTTTCCAGAGTGGTCCAGCTGGAATTGATCATACCTATCCTGAAATTCTGATACGGGAAACTAGAATATTTTAATGCGGTATAAAAAGCTATCCCGGTAAAATATCCCGCAGTAATTCCGGCAGCGCTTAATTGAGAAGCAAGGTATAAAAATCTGCTTCTTCCGTCCTCATAAGTGCATGTAAAAATGAACGGAGTGGCAGAAGTTCCTGAGCCATAAGTAATATATGTAGTATTTGGAGAACAACAGGTCGTACTCACCTGATCAAGGCCATCGATGAGATTCAATGTAAAAACAGGAATGCTTCCTATAACAGCAGACCCGGAGATCATTGACAATTCCAACAGGATGGTTTCAGTTGGTTCTTCGATGGCATCATTGATGAGTTCTAGTTCTATGAACTGGGTTGAGGCTGAATTTGCAGGAAAAGTGAGGGTCTGAGTGTTTAAAATAAAGTCTTTTCCTTCAATAGCAGTACCAGAACCTAATACGTTAACATTCAGGGTGTTGGGAAGTGAAGATAAAATACTTAGTTTTACCGGAATGCTATATATTTTATGGTAACTATCACATAAAGGGCTACCTGGAGTTTCCCCCGTTTCGCTTGTACTGGCCGAAGCAGTGTTAAAGCTGATAGTCGGAGTGGTACCAACACAGTCATCCAGACAGGTACAGGAAAGATAATGATTTTGAATGTCAGAAATGGACTGAGAAGACCATTGAGTGTAATTCCCTACTGTGGGATACATGATATATCCCGTAGAGGAATCGTGAACTGCATCAAAATTGTGTCCGACCTCATGAGCGACAAGTGCTCTCTTCAGATTGGCATCAGTGCTGAAATCCTCACAAATATTATAACGGGAATAAGTACAAACGGTACCTATCCAGGCCAGACCGATGGTGGTACCATCCAGATCTCTCTTAGTCCACAATGTGCCAATATCGTGAGTTTGAGTAAAACCAGATGGGCCCCAACTGGTAAAACTGTTAAGTAAATCGGATGAGGAGGTAGATGAAGTAAATGGATCGCTACCGGGACTTGAGACAATGAATTGCTCTACGATCACAAATTGTATCTCATCTGCGAACTCATCATCATAATTTGTTTGCATGTCATTGGTGACGGCTATATTGTGATTTTGTACTGCCGATACGCTACCATAATGATCATACATCAGGTAATCCGTAGCAATCGCATATTCCACCTGGAAACAATCACCATTCATCCTGTTTTCTGAATGTTGATCATGATCCCGATCATGAATTCTGTCTGATTCCGTTACACCACAGCTGGTTTCTCTACCGGGAATGATATCTTCGGTTTTATAGACAACAAACCAGCCCGGCGCGTAATTTTTCTCAAAATGGTACACAGGTTCGATATAGATCAGGGAATTTTCCGACTGAATAAAGCCCTGAATAAATTTATTTCCAATGGTTAAGCTTACGCGTTCGCCTGTCATGGTATAACCACTCATAGGAATGGCCGGTTGAATTGTTGCCTGATACGTTTCATTAGCTCCGGCCACCATACAGGTATATTTTCCGGAAAGTATATCAGACTTTTTCAACAACATTTCCCGATCAAGCAACCGAATCTCAATAAAATTCGCCGGAGAATTATTAATCTGATGCAATAAACTTCGCGTATCGATTTCAAGCATCTGATATCGATAGAAATGTTGGTTGAGCTGATCTGTAGTGTTTTGTCCTTTCAAAGTAAAACTGCTTAAAATAAATAAGCAGCAAACTGCAAAATGTGAGTTTGTCTTGGGGGAAATCATAAGATTAATTTTTAATTAGCCAGAAAATAGTAAGTCCATACCTAAAAATTAATTACGCTACACATTGTCACAAATCGTACATATATTGTTGTGAACCAAGCACAACAACATTCGAAAATCCATTGTGAAAGAAACCATATAGCTTCTTCCGGGCAAACTATGGTAAGTTTGCAGTAAATAAAATAAAAGGCTATTTTAGAAGGGTTTGACCCTTGAATCAGGCATTACTGGCGGATCATTTTTTGAGTCAGCACACCGCCAGGCATACCTATTGATAACAAATACATACCAGGTTCAAGATCAATATTATGCAAAGAAATCTGATTTATACCTTCATTGATTTCAACAGGTTGTACGGCGATCAATCTGCCATTGAGATCGGAAATGTTTAGCTTCCCGGAAGCAGCCTGATCGCTTGAAAAGATCATTTCGAAACTGTCCCGGAATGGGTTTGGGAAAACCATGAATTTTTGTTTTTCGTTGTCAATGACCGATGTAATACCGCCCGAACCATCTTCAATCAAGAAGTTATCCAGATAAACAGTGGCGGCATCTTTAGCTTTATATTGGAAGGCAATCCAAACGGATGGATAACCGGTAAATTCTGTCAAATCAATGCGGGCATTTTTCCATTCAAATGATTCAAAGAAGCCTGCCTCTTTTTCAGTCCAGATTGCCGGAGACCAACTTTCACCATTGTCAATACTGATTTTTACGGACAGATCACCTTTATCATAGGGATATACCATCCAATAGTAGCTCATTTTCCAGTCGAACGTTAGTGTGAGCTCCGTGTTTACACCAGAAAAATCCAGAGGTGGTGAAATCAACCATACATCTTGCTGATCATTTTCATGTTTGCAATATACAATAGGTTCCTCTGAATAATTGTCAAGAGTAGTTTGCCACATGCCCGTAGATTGGTTCCTTGTTTCTGATATCCAGCATATTGGAAGCAGGTAATCGGAGGTAAAACCCTGGGAATAAGGAAAAACACCAACAGCTTCGTTGCATCTGGTAGCAAAAATGGTGGGTTGAGACCATCGGCTATGGTCTTGATCATTGCAGGTTGACCTTATAAAAGCACGATAATAAGTGCCGGACTGACCTCCTGTCCAGATATACGGGTTCTGGTCGATATCATTAACCGTCGGAATGCCGCTTGGCTCCTGACCTTCAGCAACAAATTCAATATCCCAGCGGGTTGCATTATCTTTTTCTATCCATGATATTTTTGCTCCGTTTTCAGTATATTCTGAGGTGGAGAGTTGGGTTGGGAATCTGCAGGTTACAGGACTGCAGTCTGTTTTACCAGTAAAGAAAATCGCGTTGTTTTGAGGAAAATTTCCTGCTGTAAAAGAAAAGTATTCCTGATCATAATCGTCCCTGAAGGAAAAAATGCACTCTGAATCCCAATTGCCTGCATGCCAGACCAGTTCGAATTGCATGGAATCGCATAATGAAACGGTATATTCGTAGGGACCGAAACCAGCTTCATGCTGCGTAAAATATCCCATGGAAACACCATCCTGAATCACTTCTATGGAAGCACCATTCCAATCGTCACCATAGGAATCGGCCAAAACAAGTTTGTAGTCGCAGGAAGAATTGCTGCACGCAGTATAAAATGAAAATGGCCCGAACCAGTTGCTTTTAGTATTCGCGCTGCAATTTGCTCGCAGATAAACATCATAATGGGTCAAAGCCTGGCCACCGGTCCAAGTGAAAGGGTTTTGTATGGATGAAAATGCCGGCACTCCTGAAGGTGTCTGACCAGATTCAACGATATCAATATCCCAGGTATTGGATTGTTCATCTTCCCAGCTAAAAACAGCCCCTTCAGCAAATAATTCCAATATCTCCATGTTTTGGGGTCTGGAACAAGGTGCCAGGTGTATTTCATCGATCATCCAATCGTCGCCGTCATCGTTGGACATTACAAAAGCGATATAGATCTGTTGACCGATATAATCACTCAGATCTACTTCGTGAAATTTATAGGACAGACCAAGGTCAAGTTCATTCTGTTGGTCCAGCACTACAAAATCAGCAGGATTGTTGGCAGAAGCAGTGGATACCCGAACGGTGTATACCGATGCATAATCAATTGCATAATTGTCCTTTTCATAAAATGACAGGATATGAGCCTGTTGGGTTGGAGTAAAGCGAGGCGTTACCAACCAATCTTCAGCCTGACCATCAGGTACGTTTTCCCAACGAATAAAAGCTGCCTGCTGGCCCATATATGCAGGATCAGATCTTCTCCAGGATTGTTCTGTTCCATTATCATTGTCAAAGACCCGCCATCCGGCAGGTGGGAAGACGTTGCCATCAAAACTTTCCGGAAACTGTGCAAACAAGGCTATTTGCATAAAAATGATGATCGCTGAAAATAATATTTTTCGCATGTGGGCTGTTTTTATGTATTTCAAAACTTTATTCTAATAGTATGTCCTACCTTATATTTTAATCAATTTTTCTTTCGACGTGATACCGTTTTGCCTGATCACGATCATATAACTTCCCTGAACGAGTTCAGATAAATCAAGTTCAAACGAGGTAAAATCGTCCAAGGGTATTTTTTTGCCCTGCATGATGGTTCTCCCCGAAAGATCCTGAATTTCATAAATTATCATTTCCTTATTGCAAGCAGAAAAGATATTTAAACGGCTCGAAATTGTGGCCGGATTTGGATATAATTGGGTTTGAAGGCATTGGTTTGCATAACTTTCTGCTTTTGGTAATGCGGTGATTTCCAAAACTTCCATTTTAACTTCTCCCAGTCCATAACAGAATCCGCCCCAGTTGGAAACACCGGTGATCAAAACAAAACGGGCTTCGGTTCCCGCCAGGTCTGGTCCTTCCGTTCCTTCATAAGTACTTTTGCCGTTTGCCCGTGGAATTTCAAACTGGCCGATTTCTATCCAGTTAGTCCCGTCCATGGATACATCGATCACAGCGGTTTTGATACCGTCAGAAAGAAAATCCGGAGCGTTGGAATTCCAAAAATGCATTTTCCCCAGTTGATAGCTATAACTAAGGTCATACATGATCCAATGAGATTTTCCCCTTGCCGGATTAGGATTATTTGATTTTTCACAAGAGATCCAGCCATCGTACCAGGTGGTGTTGTGCCTGTCAGGAAAACACTGAGCTTGAATATTGAAAGTGGCCAATATGGTCAATAATAAACTAAAAAATCCTTGTTTCATCTGTTAGTTTTTTGTTTTAATCACCTCAGGAAATTTATTAAAATGATCAAAATAAGCCTGAAGAGTAAAAAATAAAATTTCAATAAATCTGTGTGGCCCTTTTTGGTATCACTAAATACTGATTGGACAACCGACCTGAAAAATGTCACAGATTCATAAAGCCCAAAGGAGGTTCGTTTGAACCGAGTGCATAAAAATTACCCAGGTTGGGAAATAAAAGCGGCAAATCGGATTTGTTTACACCAAACCACAATGCCAGTTCAGCAAAATACAGATCATTGGCGAGTGTCGGGATCAGCACGCCCGTACCTACATCCAGGTTATTTCCAAGCGCCAGAGAAGGAAAAGTGCCGAACATTCTGCTGCCCCGGACATTTCCACCCATCACCATTACATTTCCACCCCAGCCGTGATCGGAACCATTACCGTTTGATCCCAGTGTTCTTGCAAATTCAGTCATGTTGAATGTAGTAACACTGTCGAACATATCGATCTCTTCAAGTCCGGCGACAAATTGCGCCAATGCATTATCTACAATTCCGATTCGGTCACCATGATTTTGCAACAAATTATCGTGATGGTCCCACCCGCCATATTCCACATAAAATATCTGTCTTTTAAATCCAAGTATTTCACGTGCCTGAATGATCTGAAGGATGGTCCTGAAACTTCTTGAAAGGTAATCATCTTCAAATTCAGTATTCAGTTGTGGCAGGTCATCCAATGCGTTGGCGTATTCCAGGCTGCCATCTACAGCCCTTTTAAGGGTATTTTTATACGTATCTTTATAAACATCCCCATAATTTTTTTCCATCAACGCATTGATCGCCTGAGTTCTGAGCGCATTGATCCCTGTCTGAGCTTCCGGATTAAAACCGCGGATCCCATCTACTCCTCCATATGGATTAACTGAAAACTCAACAATGTTTTGACCATATTGGAAAACATTGGTTCCTGAGGTTGAAATATTCATGGAGATGTTTTCACTCGAATTGAATTCCTGCATCATATTGGCCAGTTTTCCACCCCAACCATAAGGCGTCCGGAGATGAGGAGAAGCTGTTTGCCATTGCTGTGTTTGATCAGAATGGGAATACAGGCCAAGCGGAAGCGGAACCGATCCCTGTTGATATTGAGTTTTGGTAGTTGGCACGATCAATGAACCGATGTTGTTGAGGAATGACAATTTTCCTTCATTAAAAAGCCGCTGGACGCCGGGCATATTGGGATGAAGACCGTAATTTTTTCCGTCTGAGACGATCGGATTGATCGGCAAAAGGTCTGCCTGAGGAATGGCCAGGTTGGTTCTGGTAGTTGCATATTCAGCATATTCGGGATTACTTCTTGGAATCAGCATATTAAATGAATCATGACCTCCGGTTTGGAAGAAACACACCAAAGCTTTATATTCATTATCTGCACCGGAATTATTCAGGAAAGCAGAGCCGATAGCCTTCAGCTGGAAAAGGGAGGAAAAAACCGTTGTTCCCAAGGTAGCTATACTAAACTGTCGTATAAATTCCCTTCTGTTCGTTTGGTACTTGCTCATTTTAAATGTTTTATTGTTTTGGTATGTTTTATTTTAATACACAATAGTCCGGACTGATCATGATCAGGTACAATGCCAGTTTAAGTCTCTGAAGATCTCCGATAGAATTCTGGCTGAAGCCTTTGATCGCGTTCTTTATAATATCTCTTGTATCGTCACTCATTTGACCGTGTGTGAGGAGAATATCGAGTTTATTGATCAGTTCATCAGGATCACGTGCGAAAGGCAGCAGGTTTTTGAAAGCAGGCCTGGTCGGGAAGGTATTGGCCTCAAAAGTGTACAGCAACTCATCATTGAAAGCCCAGTTATTGACAGCATTTACATAGCCGACGCTGGTTTTGGTATTGTGGATCTGGTATTCCGGGCCGACCAGATTGTTTTGGGCAATAGGACCATTTGGCTGGAAATCAGGCAGATAAAAATTAAAAACGGTATAGGAATGAAACGGGTGCTGGCCGGCGCTTTCCATAAAAGCAGAGCCGTTGTTCCAGAAAAGATCCAGTTGATTTTCAAAACCGACGGATTTGGCAAACTGGGTATATCTGGTAATGGGTTCTCTGAGACGACCCTGATCAGGATGGTTGATCCAATCGCAATTTCTGGCTTCAGGATCCAAAAGAATTGCTTTGATCACGGATTTCAGATCTCCGCGTATTCCATTGCCATTATCGCTGAACACACTTGCAATTCTTGATATATAAGCAGGTGTCGGGTTGGATTTAACGAGTCTCTGGATTAGTTGCCTGGAAATAAAAGGTGCAACGTTTGGGTGGTTAAACAGATGATCGACAGCCTGCTCCACGTCTGTCATACCAGGGTGACCAGCAGGGATCGTAAATCCATTTAGCAATAATTTTTCAGCAGTTTCATGGTAATCTTCGTACATTTTCATCGGAACCGTAAAGTCAATCAGGTTAAAATCCATATTGAAATCAGCTTTGTTCAAATCTGTTTTTGAAATCGAACCACCAGCGCCAAGACCTGTAAAGACCTTAGCAAATTCTTTTATATCGCTATTGGAATAGGTAGGAATATATGCGCCGTTGCTATCTTTTTTTCTGCTTCCGTCCTGATTGAGTTCAAATAGTCCGATAGAAAAAAGTTGCATGATCTCCCGCGCATAATTTTCGTCCGGGTGAATATTGCGTTCAGGTATGGCTTTGGAATTGTTCAAATGGCTCAGATAAATGCCCATAGCCGGATGCAATGTTACAGCCATGAGCAGATCTTTATAATTACCAAAAGAGTGTTCGAGGAGCATGTCGTAATAATCCGCCAAAGCTTCACCTTTATCAAAAAGGTCAGATTCGACAGAGACAACCAGTATTTGACTGAGTGAATATGCGACCCTTTGTCTCAGCAGGTCATCCGCAGTCAGATTCACCTGCCACCAGGCATAGTCGAAATGTTCCCATTCGGGACGATCGCTGTAATTTGCAGCAAGGCCTCCATTGTCTGTATAGATCTGGAAAGCCAGATTATAAGCATTGATCACTTCCGGGAGTAAATATCCGGGAGGAACTTCAAACTGACTGTCTATCCAGTCAGAATAGTCAGTTTCAGCTATCTGGCGTATCAGATTTTCATCAGCTCCGAAAGTTGCCTGAGCCAAAAATCTGGCTGCGTCCATCATGCGGCTATCCATTCCTGAACCATTGAGGGTTTGTTCACCTGAAGCGGTTTGGTTACTACCCAAAGCCCTGTAATCATGGCTGGAAGTAACCTTGACCCCTGCAGAATTTCCTGCACCGATATAATCCAAAAACGCTTGTGCCTGAAGGTTATTGAAATAAATAACAGACAAAAGAAGTAATAAAGTGTTTCTCATTTTGCTTCGATATAAAGAGTAAGCCAAAAAAAAAGAATTCAGAATAAATGATCAATTCCAATGGAAAACTAATAAAAAGATGCAAGCAATAAAAAAAATGCGGAATATTTTAAATAAAAAATTTAATTGCAGAAAAGAAAAAAAATTCTGACAAAAGGTTAATCTTGAATACAATAAAATAAAATCTTTATTAGTTATTGATTATCAATTGATTTTAATTTGTTGTTAGTGATTATTCCAAAGAGGAGAATTTTTTTGTAAAGTTTTATTGATGCAACTTTATGAAAATTTTCAAAACAAAATATTTAAATAAAAAAATTATTGACCAATTCAATGAAGTAATGTGACATACAGATTTTTAAAAGTCTTAGATAGGAATATGGCAAAAGAGTCATGGTTTTAATTATGGTTGTAAATAACAATCAAACATAAATTGATTGTTTTCAATTGGTTTTTTGGGGTTATGCAGGGTGTAGGCAGCTTTGTCTGTGCCCTGCTCTTTTTTCCAAAAGCCAATAAAACCATCCTTTATAGCTGGTAGCTGCGTATTAGGTTATCGATGATACAGTTTACTTAATTCTAAGTCTTTTTGCCAGAAAATCCTTAACTTCATCCAATATCTCCTCAATTCTTTCGGTTGTTTCACTTTTTATGCTGGCGATTTCTTCCACCGACATTTGTTCGTAAAAGAACAGATCATACACGGATTGGTGCCGGAGAGGCAACTTGATCAATTCGTTTCTGATCAATTCTTTCATTTGCCGTCTGGAAAGTTTATCGCTGATCTCATCCACCGTTTCTTTTTCACTGCCGGATATGAGGACTTCTTTTTCAATCCCCAGAAAAGGGTCCAAATCCGAATACTCATCGAGTTCGTCTGTGCTGATCAGGTCACCTGAGCCGTCATAAGCATATTTTTCGTCCAGGGAAGCGTATTCAGAATTGATCATTTCCTCCACGCTGGTGGTAATGCGTTTATATTTTTCAAGATCCAGCATTTCATTCATTACATTGTCGGTTTCCCGCATCATCCAGATATTCATATCCTCTGCCTGATCCTTGTTTTCCTCAAAATTTTTAAAAGTCCGAATGATCACTTCATCCACGATGTCATCCAGAATATAGTTTTGGTTATGAAGCACATCTATCATTTTTGCAGATCCAAGCATTCTTTCCACATAGCCTTTAAGGCCGGGCAACAGTTCTTTTACAAGAGATTTGAAACTGACTTCATCCTGATTTTGCTGGAATGCATCCAGGTCTGAGAAATAAGATTCAAAGTTTTCTTTACGCTCGCGTTGGGTTTTACTGGCGTAGAAAAGTCTTTCCTTTTCAAGTTGTGTTGCCACTTTCTGTCTGAATTTATCGAAAAGTTCGTTGGCAACGGCAGAAATGTCCTTGCCGCTTTCAGAGAGGAAAACCAGATTATTTTTTAGTTTGAGTGAACAGGAAATCCTGTATTCCTGATTGTTTATTTTAAAAATATTCAGTTTCAGCACCTCGGAATAAATATAATGATCCGGTAAAATCTGCAGTTTCTTGACTAATTTTTCAACCTGTTCAATCAGTCTGTTTCTTTTCGCAGCAGTAGGGACGATAGACAAATTGCTGATTACGTAATTCATGTGTATTTAATTTATTGTTATGCTAAAATTTCAGATATTTCTGATATAGAATATCCGGCATTATAAATTGTTTCACCTGGATATCAACTTCAGGATATCAGCATAAATATACCAGTAATCTTGTTAATATACAATAGAGAGTCAAGAATTCTCCTGGATTTTTTGTTGGATTTTCAGTTATTTTTCCTAAGATTCTGTCTGTTTTGGCCTGATTTTGAACACAAAGTTTCAGATTTTTTCATTTTTATCAAAACACTCTTTTAGAAGCAATCCATTTTATTCTGTCAGATCGGATCGCCGGGCTCATTGTTGTAATATTAATTTTTTGATTGTTAAGCTTGAAAGTCTAATATTCTTCAACTTTTGAATTTACTATGTGATCAAAATTTGAGTCTACTCAGAAAAGTCTTTGCTCTCCAACGCCCCACGAACGTTTTCAGTCAGTACAAGCACGGATGTTTTCAGTTAGTACAGGTCTAAAAGAGGACATTTAATTTGTTGGGTTTCAATCATATCCCTTTAGTCTTGTGCTGATCTGTGACGTTAGTAAGTTGGGGCAAAAAACGATTGAAAATCAACAAATTGAACTTTTTGGAGTAGACTCAAGATTCAATTTTTAAGCAAATTCAGTACTTTTTGCCAAGAACTTTATCAATTCCTGCAACCAACAGTCCGGAGAGCGGATCAGCTAAATATACGGATCATTTTTAATTTTTAAATCTGACAATTTTTGGAAAGAAAAAAAATCACCTATCAGCTTATTTATAATATTCCTAAATAGGTTCAAATTAGGTAAAATCATTTTTTGACACTCTAAATACAGGTAACTTTGCATATTATTTCACAAAAACTGTTATTATGGCAAATCATATGGACATTAGTGATTCCAAAAAAAGTTTAAAACAAGCCGCATTGAATTATCATTCAATGGGAAGAAAAGGGAAAATCGAAGTTAAACCTACCAAACCATTCAATTCACAAAGGGATTTATCTCTTGCCTATACACCTGGTGTGGCAGAGCCTTGTCTGGAGATACATAAAGATCCTGCAACAGCAAGAGAATATACAGCCAAAGGCAATCTCGTCGCGGTCATTTCCAACGGAACTGCTGTTCTCGGATTGGGAAATATCGGTGCATTGGCCGGCAAACCGGTCATGGAAGGCAAAGGCATCCTCTTCAAGCGTTTTGCAGATATTGATGTATTTGACCTTGAACTGGACACTGAAGATCCTGATAAATTTATCCAGGCAGTCAAATTGCTGGAACCGACTTTCGGAGGGATCAATCTGGAAGATATAAAGGCTCCCGAGTGTTTTTATATCGAAGAACAGCTAACGAAAGAGATGAACATTCCTGTATTTCATGATGATCAGCATGGAACAGCGATCATATCCGGAGCGGGATTGCTCAACGCTGTAGAGCTGGTTGGAAAGAAGCTGGAAGAAGTAAAGATCGTCATCTCCGGAGCCGGTGCTGCCGGTATTGCCTGTGCCAATTTGTATATAGATCTGGGGGCAAAAATAGAGAATATCTATATGGTTGACAGCAAAGGTGTGCTTTGCAATGCCCGTGGAGATTCAGACGGAAATAAATACAAAAAACCATTTTACAAAGATACTGAGTGCAAATCACTGGAAAACATAATGATCGGAGCTGATGTCTTTGTGGGTTTATCCAAAAAAGATCTTTTGAGCCCGGAAATGGTAAAAACGATGGCAGACAATCCAATAATTTTTGCCATGGCCAATCCGGATCCCGAAATCACCTATCCGGTTGCCAAAGCAGCCCGTCCGGACGCGATCGTAGCTACGGGAAGGAGCGATTTTCCCAACCAGGTCAACAATGTGCTCGGGTTTCCATTCATTTTCCGCGGAACACTGGATGTGGAAGCCGTAACCATCAATAAAGCGATGAAGCTTGCTTGTGCGAGGGCTCTGGCCCAATTGGCCAAAGAGGATGTTCCGGATGAAGTCAAAAGAAAATACAATGATGATGAACTCATTTTTGGACCGGATTATATCATTCCGAAACCTTTTGACCCAAGGGTATTGTATTGGGCAGCTCCTGCAGTTGCAAAGGCAGCCATGGATACCGGTGTTGCCAGGAAGCATATCGATATCGATGCTTATGTAGAAAAACTCAAAGGCATCACGGACTGGAGTCGTGATATGATGAGAAAGATCTATGACCTGGCAAGGAAAAATAAGAAAAGGATCGTTTTTGCCGAAGGTGATCATCCGAAAATTGTTTGGGCTGCTGCCGAGATCGTGGAAGAGGGGATCGGATTACCGGTTTTGCTGGTAGAAAATAAAGAAGAGGCAATTGCCCGTTTTGAAGAACATAATCATAGTGCTGATGGAATAGAATTCATTGAATATATGAATTCACCGTTGATGGATGAATTTGTGTTGGCTTACTTCAACAAGCGCAACAGAAAAGGGGTTACCATGCGTAAAGCTAAAAAAGATATGCAAAACGTCTATTTCTTTTCTTCCATGATGGTAGAAATGGGTTATGCAGACAGTATGGTAGCTGGTATAAATGCAGCTTATCCGTATGTGCTCAGTCCCGCCTTGAGGGTGATTGGTGCAAATCCGGGAGATGTGGTCTCAGGGATACACTTTCTCAATCACAACAACCATTCTTATTTCATAACAGATTGTGCCGTCAATGAGCTTCCGAATGCATGTGAACTCACTGATATCGTGATAAAAGGTATAGAAACGGTTGAGAAATTCAGATTCAAGCCTGTGGTGGCTATGCTATCATATACCAATTTTGGTTCTGTCAGAACTGCAGAGACTGAAATCATTGAAGAGGTTATTGCCCGGGTTAAGGAAAAACGGCCGGATGTCATCATAGATGGACCTGTTCAGGCAGATCTGGCGATCACACAGGATCGCTTGCTTGAACTTTATCCATTTACCGAACTGAAACAAAGACCTAATCTGCTGGTATTTCCGAACCTGATGACCGCCAACATCAGTATGAAACTGATCAAATATTTTGGTAATGTACATATGATTGGCCCGATCATGGCCGGTTTCAGGAAGCCGGTACACCTGGTTACCAGGGGAAGCGAGGTGAGCAATATCGTCAACCTGGCAGCCATTTCAGCTGTCGATGCTCAGAGTCTGGAGAATAAGGCTTAAACAGCTGCATTTGGTCGATTTTAATGTATCATTAGTCCATGTGCCGGAACCGGTTAAATGGAATTATTGTTGGCAAATTAAAGCCTTAAGTATTGTTTCAGCTTAAGTGCGGAATGAAATGCCCTCAGGGCAGGGTTCTTTTATCACAACAAATTAATTGAAATGAACACTAAACTCGTTTTTGCTTTTCTGGTTCTGGTAATGATGTTTTTATTCACAGGTTGCGCAGACACTGTTGCTGTAGATGATTGTGTCATCGGGGATCCGTATGGATTTTGGGGAGGACTCTGGCATGGACTGATCACACCGTTTAGTTTTATCGTCAGCCTATTTTCAGATAATGTCAGTGTATATGCTGTCAATAACAACGGAGGCTGGTATGATTTTGGATTTCTGATCGGTGCGAGCATAACACTGGGAGGAACTGGAAAAGCCAGCAACAGGCGTAGGCATCGATAAGACTCGTGGTAAAATGGCCAAACCAACTTTTTAAGGAATACCATCACGGCTTTAATTGGTAAAATGCATTATAATGACCATTTTCTGTATCATGCAGAAAATGGTCATATTCCATTAGATGATATTGATTATCAACACATTACAGCCCTTCAAAAATCGTTTAATACTGCTGACCAATGATTTTATCCGACCGGCCATTGAGTTAAACAAAAAGCTGTGCTGCAAAGATTTTTTTACCAGCGCTTTAAAGAGTATCCTTTATTTTATTGATCAATAGATTCATACCTTTCAGAATTGGTTGGGTATATCCAGGTATCAACATAGATTTTAGGCTGCTTATTTGAGAAATGTATGTATGAATTAGACAAAAAGCGCTTTTTTTTCTAATCTTGCAGCCAATTTTAAGAGCGCATTAATTCACACAATATGATCCAATCGATGACCGGATACGGCCAGGCTTCATCCGTATATAATAACAGGAAGCTAAGTGTTGAACTCAGGGCATTAAATGGCAAAACCACAGATATCCGCATTAAATTTCCTGCAAAATTCGGGTCAAAGGAGCTTGTCATCCGCAATTTAGTGCTGAACAGACTGGAGCATGGCCGCTTTGATATGACCATCAGCATTGACGGAGTGGTCGAAGAGCAGTACAAGCTGGATGAACAGCTATTCAGGAGTTATTTCAATACACTCAGTGAGTTGGCAAAAGAGTTGGGTGTCAAAGATCAGGATTATTTTGCCACCATCATCCGCATTCCCAATGTCGTGAAAAACATGGTAGAAGAGCTTACTGAAGAAGAATGGCAGTTAACAGAAAGTTTGATCGAAGCATCACTTGACCAGATTATCATGTATCGCAAAGCAGAAGGCGTCACCATGTTACAGGACATCCGTCAAAGTGTGGATAGAATTCTGAAGTATCTGAAGCAGGTTGAAATGTATGAAAAGGATCGCATTCAGGGAATCAAAGACCGTATAAACAACAATCTGAACGGATTTTTCAACGAAGTTAGATTAGATGAAAACCGTTTTGAGCAAGAATTGCTTTATTACATCGAGCGTTTGGACATCAATGAAGAGAAAATCCGTTTGGAACAGAATTGCAGGTATTTTCAGGAGCTTTTGGATGACAAATCCATAACGGGAAAGGGCAAAAAGCTCATCTTTATCAGCCAGGAAATCGGCAGGGAGATCAATACCATGGGAGCAAAAGCACAAAATGCACCCATCCAGCAATTGGTGGTGAATATGAAAGATGAGCTGGAAAGGGTTAAAGAATTATTATTGAACGTACTTTAACAGTAAAATATGGTAGACGCGGAGAAAATGATGGTTTTTACCGCCCCTTCCGGTTCAGGTAAAACCACAATAGTCAGACACCTTTTGGAAAAATTTGAACAGCTTGAATTTTCTATTTCAGCCACCACACGAAGCAAACGGGATCATGAAACAGATGGCAAAGACTACTACTTTCTGACTGTGGAAGCTTTTAAAGAAAAAATTGACCAGGAAGCATTTGTTGAATGGGAGGAAGTTTATCCGGGCAGGTTTTACGGAACGCTTAAAAGTGAGGTTGAACGTATCTGGAATGAGGGAAAATTCGTTTTGTTCGACGTGGACGTTTTAGGAGCGGGCAGTATTAAAAAAATGTATGGTGAAAAATGTATGGCCGTTTTTGTAAAACCTCCATCCATCGAAATTCTGGCAGAAAGATTAAAAGCCAGAAAAACAGAAACACCGGAAACGCTTGAAATCAGAAAGGCACGCTTTTTGAAGGAACTGCAGCACGAATCCAATTTTGATGTGGTGTTGATCAATGATCAACTGGTCGACGCTTTGGCTGATGCTGAAACCCTTGTCAGAAATTTTTTTAAACTCAATTGAGATGACCCACAATGCAATTCTTTATTGATTTTTTCCTTGAACCTTACAGGAATTCAACATTTGGTTATATTCTGCTTGAGTTAATTGCTGCTATTTTTGGCGTGATCAGTGTGATTTATGCTAAAAAAGAACATATACTGGTTTATCCGACCGGTATAATAAGCACAGGGATATATATTTATCTTCTTGCGATATGGAACTTGTACGGGGACATGATCATCAATATTTATTATACACTGATGAGTATTTATGGCTGGTACAGATGGTCCGGATTTCAGAGCGATCAAACTTCGCCACTAAAGATCAGCACAACAGGGTTTATGGACAAACTCAGGACAGTCGGGATCTTTGTTTTTACATCCTTATTTGTTATTTGGGTATATCTACAGTATGAAGTCATCGAAGTTATGAGTATGTCAGGAACCTTAAGATATGTTTCTGATCAACTGCATCAAGGCCAGATTGAAAACCTGCGTAATATTACTCCTTATATGGATACCTTTACCACGGGTGTTTTCTTCGCTGCCATGTGGCTGATGGCCAATAAAAAACTGGAAAACTGGGGTTTCTGGATCGCAGGGAACATTGTATCCATCCCATTGTATTTTGTGAAAGGATATGGCTTCACGGGGATCCAATACGTCATTTTCCTGGTGCTGGCCATCCAGGGATATCTGATATGGCGGAAAAAAATGAAAGCTGCATCCTGATGAAATCAAAAATGCTTGTCGATCTGTCCTCATATGGATTTATACGGATCTGGTCAAATTGTTTGATCAGCTTTATTATAGCTATTTGTATATCGCGCCCTACAAATCATCCCATCATATTTTGACAAATCTCTTCCAGTTCGAAAAAGGTTCACCGAGCTTTAAAAGATATACACCGGCAGGTAAAAAAGAAACATCCAAAGTGTTTTTTCCTTCTAAATTCCCATCAAGCAATTTGTTGCCCTTCAGGTCAAAAATGCTGAAATTCCCGGGTATTAATCCGGAAAGATTGCTCAGTTCGAGCGTGTTGGACACCGGATTGGGATAAACAGACCATTCACTACCAGGTTGTTCCGTATGACCGATCAAAATGACCAGGGTCACTATAGATTCAGCCTGGCCACAAGCAGAAAAGGCGGTTAAAGTTACCGTAAAGGTTCCGCTCTGCGCATATTCATGTGTAGGGTGCGCTACCTGCGAACCCGTACCATCGCCGAAATCCCAAAGATACGTGTCTGCATTAACGGATTGGTTGGTAAAGTTTACCTTGTATTCATACTGATCAAAGGTAAAGGATGCCTGCAAAGGTTTGGTTGTTGTGACATCAACCGAACGGTAAGCGCCTGTTCCCATATTGTAGTAGCTTCCGGAATTGGTTTTTTCCAGCACTACTGTGCGTACCATATAAGTAAATTTGCCCGGCTTTGTTAAACAAGAATCAATAAATAAGTTTTCTTTTCCGACCAATTCGGTATTGATTTTCATGAAAGCCGCTTCATCTTCAGCTTTTCTGAAAATATGAAATCCTTCAACATCCGCCTGGGGTGCAGTCCATCCAAGGGTGACAAAACCGTCATCAGCACTCGCCCAAAATTCATCAACCGGGCCAACAGGATGTGCTCTGAGCGTCGGGTCTCCCATCAAAGCCATATGAACGCCCTTTTGCCCAAAATTGTAGTCATACAAAGCGGAATTATTCATGGAAGCCAAAGCAGAGTATCCCACTGTTTCTCCCATTCCCATGTGGTGAAAATACCAGTATGGTCTTCCTGCCCAGCAATTGGTCAGCACATTTCCACTTGCCAGAGCAGCCCTCAACAGGTTGTTTTCAGGATTGTCCCAATCTCCGAAATAACTGCCAAAAAGCATGGTAAAAACACCTGAAATGTAGTTCTGAGCAAAACCCGGAGTTCCGATCACGCCGGAACAATTCTGGAAATTGCCTGCACCACAACCATAAGACCAAAGGTAAGATTCCGCTGCTAAGGTAGTACTGTAATCCAGTGCAAAAACCTGTTCAGCGCCACACAGAGCGCTGAAATTCCGCCATCCGGCAGCAGAAAATCCTTCTGCATAACCAGTAAACTCATCATCCACCAATGCCCGGTTCTCTGCACGGAAATGTTTATTCCTGAAGGCATGATTTTTATCCAGGTATTTTTTCAGGAGCGCGGTTTCATTTTCAGCAAAAGCAGGCAAATTGTGCATATCCACACGGCCAACTGCCAGTTCAAGATCGGAAGGGAAAGTGGACTGATCAAATTTTCCGTCACCGGGCACATTGCGGTTTCTTTCCGTGGAAGCCCCCGTGATGTTCGCGGTGTTATCAGTCCAGGCGCTTGTCATCTCAGCATAATAGCCATCAGCAGGCCAAGCGCCGTAATGGTCTGGTGTATGTCCGTCCGGAACGATCACGCCTGAATATGGAACCGGAACCCTGCCCAGAAGGAAAAGAGTTTTAGTATTTTCCGGATCCATCATATAGATATTTTTGATCTTTTCCTTTACTGCGGTAACCGCATCTGATTGATCCACCGGAATGGTAATGACCTGAAAACCATCGCCTGTCACATCGTTTTTCCAACGTTCCAGTTCCTGTTCCAAACCCTTTGTCGAAATGGTGTCATAGACCAGTAGCACCTTACCCCGGTCAAAGACTTCCGGAAGTTCTATACCGGTTAAAATATATCCGGAACCGGCAACTGTACCCGTACAGTTGATCCGGTATTCATAGGCAACACCAGTTTCCACCGTGTTATCTATATAGGAAAGCGAATTTCCGGGCAGATTGCTGGCAACCGGAAAGCCCCATTGGTTTGAATTTTTTAATTTTCTATAGATCTTAAACGAGGTGGCTCCGTTAACCGGTTGCCAAAAGATGGTAATTTGAGGCGGATCCTTTTGAATTTCTGCCGAAAGCAGGATCGATTTATTCAGGCCCGGGGTTTGGGCTGTCAGGATTTCGAGAATAAATAATGTGGAAAACATCATGAAAAAGCGCATAGGATTCATTTTTTTTGATTGATTGAAAAGTTTCGAATACTTAAAATAATGATAACTAAAACTAATGAAATGTATAGGATTATGAACAAACTTTTGTCAATCATTTGTATTTTTTTTTATCTGAACATTTTGAACCATATTAAAATACATATGAGTTCAGTCTAAAAAGTTATATAGTTGAAAGTTCATAAAGTTATATTGCTGCTTTAGAGATGTTTATGATAATTTTGCGTTTGTAGTTAAAGTGTTCAATATCAATTATTTACACTTTTACTTTTCACACTTGAGTCTGCTCTGAAAAGTCTAATTTGTTGATTTTCAATCGTTTTTTGCCCAGACCTACTGACGTCAAAGATCAGCACAAGACTAAAGGGAAACAATTGAAAATCAACAAATTAAAAGTCCTTATTAAGGGAGAATCAGGGGGCAAAGGCTTTTCGGAGTAGACTCAAACTATATACATTTTAAACTCAACTCATTTATTGTCAATTAAAATACGCTATTTTTGTATTGAAATGAGTAATTCTCGGGTTATAAACATATCTTTTACAGTCAGTTACATTCAAAAACGTACCAATACATGCTAAAAAGCTTATTTTACGGACTTTTCTACGACGGTTTTATGTTTTTTCCCGAGAAAATTTTTCTCGGAAGAAGACGAAGAAAGCTAATTTCAGGGCTAAAGGGCCGGATTCTGGAAGTTGGCGTCGGTACGGGTGTAAATTTCCGTTTTTACAATGATCAGGTTGTGGTAACAGGCATTGAACCCTCGGAGACCATGTTGAGTCGTGCGACGGAAAAGCGAAAAAAGTTGAAATTGACCAACAGGATTGATCTATGGCATACCGGATGTGGATTACCTGAAATGCAACAATTGGTTGAAGAAAATACACTTGATGCAGTGATATGCACCCTGGTTTTGTGTACGATCCCTGAACCTGAAAAAGCGGTGGAGCATTTTAAAAAATGGTTAAAACCGGGTGGTCAACTCGTGATCATGGAACATATCCGTCCGCACACGCATTTTTTTGGTAAAATTTTGGATGCAGCCAATCCGTACTGGTCAAAATTTGCAGATGGCTGCCAGTTGAACCGGACCACCGACGTCATGCTGTCCAAAGCCGGGTTTCAATTGCAGTATGAAACACATTTCAACATGGTTTTGCCATTTTATGAAGCCGTGTATGTGAAGCCGGGAAAAACAAAATAGTACATTTTTATCATCAAGCGCTCAACAGAGGCACAAAATCCAAAGAGAAAATACATTATGATCATGCTCTACCGTGTTATCTCACTGAAAAAATAAAACTTTGTGTTTTTGTGCCTGCTAAAAATCCTGTAAGGAACTTAAAAACCGGTATCGATTTCAAAAGTAAAAGCAGAAGGAAAGGCCAAAATACAATTCCAAAGAGATTAATTATTTGGATTTCAGGCATTTGAATATCTCATTCAGTTTTCCGGTAATTCCTGATCAGCCGTTCATATTGCCTTTTGAGTTTTAGTTTTTTCCGGAAACGGAACACAAGATCCGGTTGCAGGGGAAAAGCTTTCCAACCCAGTTGTTTGTAATCCACGAATAAGGGTGAAAGACCTTCCCTGTCTTTTTCTACAACAAAAATATTACGGCCGTTGAAGATGTCGAAAAACCATAATTGCCTTTCGTCAATGAACCGATAGACATAGTCGATTTCCTCCCAGAACCGGTCATCTGAAATGCCTTGATGGTGTAAGAGCGATTGAGCATAGCTACCATCGTAATTTAAAGGCCTGGGGCAAACGGAATAGTTGTTATTCGCTTCCAGCACCGGGTTGAAATAGTTTTTGATCTCCGGAGGAAGCATTTGCCTGATCTTCAACTCTTCCAGATGGATATTTTTTCTCAAAAAGCGTAACTGAATTAATCGGAAATTGCCTGGATTTGATTTAATGACTTTGACGCAAATATCTTCCCGATTTTCCACGGAATAACATTCCCTGAATTTACCGGCTCCGATTTTAGACCCCAAAACCAGATCATCCCTTTCTTTCAACTTTACTGTATTCATGTGTGGTGGTTTTTCAATATTTCCAGGCTAAAACACCAAATTTTCGCCATTTTTGTATGATAAAATATTACATGAATCATGAAAGCAACCATACTACGTTTTTTAATCCTGTTATGGAGCATTTTTAGCCTGTCCTGTATAAACGCTCAAAAGGAGGTCTATGTGCCCGCCTACCTGAAAGATATTAATACGGTGGATGGAAGTCAGTTCAGTTGGAGCAAAACAGCACAAAGCGAGAATTTCGTGCTTTTCTGGGGAAATGATGCCGGTCTCAACCCGGTAAATGCCCCGGATCCTGATCTCCGGTTCAATCCGGTGGCTGTGCTGGATACCATGGAGTGGATCTATGAACAATTTCACGAAATGGATTTTATCCGGGATGGCGCGGGGACAAATATGGGAAAGTATAAGGTTCCGGTCATCATGCTGAATACCTTTGGCCCCGATGGCGCCACAGGTTGGGCCTTCGGAGGCGATGTGGACGGTGTGATCGGGGCTTTCTGGGCACATCCGCTTTCGATGAACGGAGGACATGTGGCTGCGCATGAATTTGCGCATTCCATGCAGGCTCAGGTCAATATTGATCACCGGATGACCAATGGATTAGGCTATGTCTGGCTCAATGCAGGGATTTTTTGGGAAACCCACGCCAATTTTATGCGTAACCTGCTCTATCCGCAGGATGTCAGCGCCTGGGGAATGGATATGTATCACGTGGAAACCTGGGGTGACTGGAAGAACACCTATGAGAACTATGCCTTGCTGATGGCGATCATGGAAATGGACGGCATCGGGATCATCAACCGGATGTGGCGTGAATCTTACAGCAAAGAATATCCATTACAAACCTATAAACGATTAATGGGTTTTGATCAGGAACAATTCAATGATCATCTGTATAATTATGCCAGAAGGATGGCGGGTTATGATTTTTCCCACAACAATGTGGGTGAATACTTTCGCCAATACCGGAAAAATGACCTGAGATACTGGTTGCCATCGGTGCAGGCAACCTGGACCATACTTCAACAAAACGCTGAAGATCCCAACCATTATTTTGTTCCGGTTCACCTCGCGCCCGAGGAATACGCTTACAATGTCATCCCTATTTATCCAGAAGAAGACAGTTGTGCCGTGATCGTCAAATTCAGAGGCCATACCGAAACCAATGCTCATGCCGGCTGGAGATACGGTTTTGTGGCAACTTCCCAAGACGGGAAAGTGAGCAGATACGGTGAAACGTATTCCAGGAACGAGGCTGAAATCGCATTTGAACTTTTGCCGGCTGAAACAGCATTGTATCTGGTAGTCATGGGCGCACCTATCGGAGACATCACCACCAATACAGAAAACGATACATGGCACGGTTATCCAAAACATTTCCGGTTTCCGTATGAACTGTACATCAGCGGTGGAAGGCCCGAAGGATTTCAGGATCCGGAGGAATTCAGAAGTCAGTTGAAATTCGATGGTCATCTGCATCCCAACGGAGGCGGATGGGTTCAGAACTCCGCTTCCGTGAGTTCTTCCGTTTACCTTGGACCACACACACTCGTGCTCGGGAATGCTCATCTTTCCGGTGATGTGCGGGTTGAAAATACGGCGATGGTGAGGGATGCGGTGGTCAGCGGACAGGTGATCATACGGGACAATGCCTATGTTCAGGGTGGGCAGTTGAGTGATCAGGTAATTATCGAGGGACAGTCGTTTGCGGAGAACAACACCATGTGGGGCCAGGCAAAACTGAACATGCGTGCAAGGGTGAGTAATTACCGGCTGCACGGAAATATTGAAGTTGGCGGTGATGTGATCGTGTACAATGCTACGGGAAACTGTGACAATGGCGTTTATTACCGGATGACCAATTATTACGATGATAAATTGCTGGAATGCGATGGCCGGACGGCTGGTCACCCGGACAACCGGGATGTAAACCAGGCTGTCGAGCCGTTCAGTCCGGAACAAATGCAGCCGTTTTGCCATTGTGCCATTTATCCTGAATGCCTGTTGGTTTCAGACGGAAATACAGATGAGCCAGATTTGAGTATGTTATTTTACCCTGTTCCGGCAAGCGAAAGTTTAAAGCTGAAGCAGGCCATCCATGGGCAAAAACCGATGAAAGTTGATTTGTATGACATGTTCGGCAACCTGGTACTCAGCAAAAAGATCAGCGATCCGGAAACTTTCAGGATGGAAGTTGGTGGACTGGCCAATGGCGTTTATTCAGGAGTGGTTTTCACAGAAACAAAAGCGATTTACAGGCAAAAAGTGGTTATTTTCAGGTAAAAGCTATCCGGAGGCATGTTTCCGGAAAAATGTTTTTTCATACAGAAAAAACAGGACATTATGCCTAAATTGTTGTACATTGCTCCGTTCCCGGAAACAGAAAGGACAACGGAAAGATCATACGGAAGTTACTGCATTTCAAAACGATGATCCGGGCTTAATTTATTAGGGGAACAACCATCCGATTCAGGAAAATTATTCTTTCAAATAAATGTTTCAACAATGGAAAAAGAAGAAGCGATTTGCTGTCCGAAATTTGAACCGGAACCCTGGGATCAGAAGGAGTTTATATGGGAAAACAAAAGGTTTATCAAAGGAAGTGTGTTCACATTTCTTTTTATGCCGGTCAATTTTGGAGGTGTGATCACCAGAATGATGAAATTGATCGACCAGGCAGGTGCTAAATGTGTGGATGATATGGGGTTGTCCGATCATAGTTCCAGGTGGAACATGGATCTGTATCTGGCTGTGGATAAGGAACTTCCCGGGGCCAAAAACATGACGATGTCCGGCAAATATCTGAGCAAAGTGTATGAAGGACCTTTCAAAGACACCAAAAAATGGTGTGATGATTTTGAAGTTTATGCCAAAGGTCTGAATTACAAGATCAAAAAATGGTATATGTGGTACACCACCTGTCCCAAATGCGCCAAAAAATACGGTAAAAATTACACAGTGATCATTGGTGAGGTCGAATAGTTGCGGCAGTTTTGGTTTTTCACCCTTGTTGGTGTTTTCACCAATAGGGGGATGCAAAGGATGTATAGATTATGTCCGGCAACTTGAATTCAGCAGCACAAAATATTTAGACGTTATAAAAATATAACTAACTGATTAACAATAATATATTATGACATTACTTAGAACAAAGTGATCGTAATAGTATTTTATCAGCATCAAATATGCTGTTGGTGAAATAACCAACAGGGGAGAATAAAAAGGAATTTCCCGCAGATCCCGCAGATTTTCGCTGATCTTTTTCCTGATCATCAAGTTAATTTCTGCGCTGATCTGCGAGATCTGCGGGAACCAAAAAAAGTGTTTTGGAGAAGTCGGTTCACCTTTGTAGATGTTTTCACGAACAAATCAATGGCACCTGCAACACCGGCACAAAAGAACCATTCAAACAGGTTGATGGACCGGTTTGAATGCTTTTTTGTTCAACTTTTCATTCATTTTATTGTTAAATTTGCTAAGTTAATTGTACTGATCAGAGATTTATAACGCACGAAATGGCCAAAAACAAGACCGAACAGACAGAAGCGAATGTCAGGGAATTCATAGAAGCATTTGCTGACAGCGAACAGAAAAAGAAGGACAGTTACACGCTGATACAACTCATGCAGGAAGCCACAGGGCAAGAACCAAAAATGTGGGGACCCAGCATCATTGGTTTTGGCAGTTATCATTACAAATACAAAACCGGGCATGAGGGTGATGCACCCTTACTTGGTTTTTCTCCGAGGAAGGCAGCATTATCCTTGTATGTTTACACCGGTTTGGATGAGCACAGATATCTTTTGGATGGAATGGGAAAGTTCAAGATTGGCAAGGTTTGCATATATGTCAAAAAGCTGGAGGATATTGATAAGGATAAATTACGCCGGTTGATGGATGAGTCCTTGCGTTATCTCAGGGAAAATTACGAAATTCAATAAACCGAAAAACAATACAAACCAGTATGGTGAAAGAATTGATCATGGCAGGCAGGCGATCTATTGGTTTTTACCTGCTGATCATTGGAATAACGGGATGGCTGTATTCCTGTGAAAAAGACATTCCGGAAGATACGGATGATCCTGTTACTGAGGCGCCTGTTGGGGTACGGGTACATAATGACCTCGATTTTGCGATCGACAGTATAGAGATCAGGGTCAATTCGGAAATTGACGGTAAAAGCCTGTATTTCAGTAATATACCATCCAAAACAACCTCAGAATATCTGAGTTTGGATTCCTTACAAAACCATTTCAGGAAGCAGAACGAGTACTTTTTTATTGATTCAGGCACCTTATTTTCGCCATCCGGACAATTCATCACCGGCAGTTGTTACTGCGATCCTACGTATCAGAAGGCAATGATCAAAGAAGGAAAGTTTTCCATCGTGATCTATCAGTACGATGCTCTGCGGAAGACCTTTGATTATGAGATATATCGGGATTGAGTTAGTGGAAAGTGGAAAGTAGAAAGTAGAAAGTAGAAAGTAGAAAGAGGAAAGTAGAAAGAGGAAAGTAGAAAGAGGAAAGTAGAAAGAGGAAAGTAGAAAGAGGAAAGTAGAAAGAGGAAAGTAGAAAGAGGAAAGTAGAAAGTGGAAAGTAGAAAGATAACTTTACGAACTTTACGAACTTTATAAACTTTATAACTGATTAAAATGAAGATAGATAGATTTGAGGATATCATAGCATGGCAGAAAGCTAAGGAACTTGCGATAGCCATTTATGCTGAGTTTTCTTCGACAAAAGATTTTGGTTTCAAAGAGCAGGTTCAGAGAGCCGCGGTATCCGTCATGAACAATATTGCCGAGGGTTTTGAACGAAGGAGCAATAAAGAATTTAAGCAGTTTTTATATATTGCAAAAGGATCATGCGGTGAGATTCGTTCAATGTTATATTTGGCAAAAGATCTCAGAAAAGTTTCAGACGAAAATGCAGAAAAATTGTTGGAAATGGCTGAAGAAATATCAAAAATCCTCTCCGGATTGATAAAGAGTTTATAAAGTGGAAAGTAGAAAGTAGAAAGTAGAAAGGAATCAGTATAAAGTTACTTTCTACTTTAAGAACTTTACGAACTTTCTATTTTACGAACTTTCTACTCAATTTTTGAGCATATAACCACAAAATATTATAATATTATGTGATTACAAACATATTTTATTATATTTGCACAATGATAAAAAGAGATATATCATCCTCTGTTTTAGAGGATTGGGACAATAGAAAAGCCATAGTGGTACTTGGCCCGAGACAGGTAGGAAAAACAACCCTGATCCAATCGCTCGTGAAGGAAAAGAATGTTTTATGGCTGAACGGAGATGATCCTCAAACTCGTCTAACAATTTCCAGCGCAAATTTGAATTTTTTATTGAATGTGGTTGCAGACTATGATGTAGTAGTGATTGATGAAGCACAGCGTATCGGGAACATCGGTTTGGCTATAAAAATGCTGGTTGACGCAAAACTTAACAAGCAATTTATCGTTACAGGTTCATCTTCACTGGAATTGGGGAATCAGATCAATGAGGCGTTGACAGGAAGAAAATGGGAGCACCAGCTTTTTCCTTTGAGCTGGAATGAAATCAAAAATCATTATTCATTTGCTACAGCCATTTCACGTTTTGAAGAATTTATGATCTATGGTTTATATCCTGAAGTCGTGACCTCAGATAAAAAACAAAAAGTATTACTTCAATTGGCCGGAAGTTATTTATACAAAGATATTCTTGAATTGGTAAACATTAAAAAGCCTGATTTGCTGATGAAACTGCTGAATGCTGTGGCGTTGCAATTAGGCAGTGAAGTATCATACAATGAATTGGCAAAGATACTAAGTGTCGACAGAATGACGGTAGTCAATTATTTGGACTTACTTGAAAAAGTATTCGTTATTTTCAGGCTTTATCCTTATTCAACCAACCAACGCAACGAAATTACCTCAAAACCTAAAATTTACTTTTTTGACAATGGTATCAGGAATGCCATCATAGGGCAATTTCAGCATTTGCAAAACAGGCAGGACACGGGAGCTTTATTTGAAAATTTTATCATCAGTGAAAAAATCAAACAATTAAGATATCAGGGTTTTTATGGCAAAACCCATTACTGGCGAAATACCCAACAAGCTGAAATTGATTTTATAGAGGTGTCGGAAAATGAGATCACAGCATTTGAAATCAAATATAGCCCAACAAAAAAAGTTATTTTTTCCAGATCATTTACTGATAAATACCATCCGAAAAACAAATTTGTGATCAATAAAAGTAATTTTTGGGAATTTTTATAAAGCAGAGTCTGTAGAAAGTAGAAAGTTTATAAAGTAGAAAGTAGAAAGTTTATAAAGTAGAAAGTAGAAAGTTTATAAAGTAGAAAGTATGAAGTATAAAGTTACTTTCTACTTTAAGAACTTTAAGAACTTTCTACTAAATTCCGTCGTACATTTGTATAAAATGAATTTATAAAGCAGGGTATTTTTATCAACTAGCCAAGAGTAAAAATAATGGGTGGTCAAGTTCAATTGAATGCACCATCCAGCTTGACATAAAGATCGCCTAAGTGATTTCTAAAGTTGTTCATTTCCGTATGATTTTAAGTTAAAAAAATATATATAATGAGATCAATTGCTTTTATCCTTGCACTCTGTTTACCTATGTTCCTGACCGGCCAAACAGTCAAAGATGTAGATGGAAACGTTTACAAAACGGTAAAAATCGGGGATCAGACCTGGATGGCTGAAAACCTGCGGGTGACCAAAACCTCCGACGGGACATCCATTGTGTCCTGGGCGCCTCAGGATCTGGAGTCATCGGTTGCCGAATATGGCAGAATGTACGATTGGGAAACTGCCAACAAAGTTTGTCCGTCAGGCTGGCATCTTCCCTCAGACGAGGAATGGCAGAAGATGATCGATTTTTTGGGAGGCCCGATGATTGCCGGCGGGAAGATCAAGGAAGCCGGCACAGACCATTGGAAAACACCCAATAAAGGCGCCACCAACGAGACCGGTTTTACAGCCTTGCCCAACGGTTTCCGCAATAAAAAAGGCAAATACTTCAACTTTAAAAACAACCTGGCATATTGGTGGTCATCCACCCCGATGGAAACAGACCTGGCTTACGGAGTTTATATCACTTACGGAGAACCCATTATTTACAGGTACTATTTTAGTTTTACCCGCGATATGGGCTTTTCGGTCCGGTGTGTAAAGGACTAGTCGGGAGATTGGGTTTTGGTGAGAAGATCCCTCCCTGCGGTTGGGCCTGCCCTGATCGGGTATACGAGCATCAGGAATGACAATAAGTTTGGGAATAAATAGGCGGAAACAGGCGGCGTCGCCGCCTGCTTCCCCCCTCTCTTTAAAAAGAGCCGGTTGTCATTCCTGACGCTTCGGTCAGGACAAGTCCACAGAAGCGTCAGGAATACTCTTTTTGAAGGAACAAGGGGAGATAGAAGGGAGGAATCTTATTATTGATGGACTGGATTGATTAAAAAATCATTGAAATCCTGAAATCCACAGGATATGTGACCCAAAAAGATTGCAATCTGAAATTTTACTTTTCAAATTGCAAGTTTATGCTTAGCTTTGTAAGAAAATAATAGCAAAATGATACAAAGAGCGATTTTGCGAAACTTATTGAAAGCGATTCATTCAATGCCGGTAGTTGCCCTCATCGGCTCGAGGCAGGTAGGAAAAACAACCCTTGCGCTTGAAGTTTCAAAAAATCTCAATAAGCCGGTGACTTATATTGATCTGGAATCAGATTCGGATTTCAATAAATTAACAGATGCTGAAGCATATTTGAAAAGGTTTTCAGGACAACTGCTGATCATTGATGAAATACAACGCAAGCCTGATCTGTTTAGATTGCTGCGTGTCATTGCAGATGATAGGAAGAGAAAAGGAGAACCTTCAGGACAATTTTTATTATTAGGTTCGGCGTCCTCCGAATTACTGCAGAATAGTTCTGAATCTCTGGCAGGCAGGATCAGATACCTTGAACTCACACCATTTGATGTAACAGAAATATCCGGTCACGAAATAGATGCTTTTAACATAGAAAAACTTTGGCTGAGAGGAGGTTTCCCGGATAGTTATCTTGCTGCAGATGATCAGACGAGTTGGGAATGGAGAAGAGACTTTTTTGCCACTTATGTTGAACGCGATATTCCTAATCTGGGAATCCGGGTTGTTCCAAATCAACTTAAGCGTTTTTGGAAAATGCTGGCGCATTATCACGGTAATCAAATCAATTTAAGTGAATTTGGCAGAAGTCTGGAAATCAGTCATACAACAGTAAAGAATTATCTCGATTTACTCACAGATTTCTATATGGTAAGGCAGTTGAACCCCTGGTCAGGCAACCTTAAATAACGGTTGGTTAAAACTCCTAAAATATACATACGCGATTCAGGTATTTTACACAGTTTACTCCAGATATGGAATTTTGATCAGTTGCTGTCACATCCTGTTATCGGAGCAAGCTGGGAAGGTTTTGTCATCGAAAACATCATCAGCAGGTTGGATGAAAGTTGGGAGTATAGCTATTACAGAACGGCAACACAGATCGAGATCGACCTGGTATTGCACACCCCTGATAATGAAATTTGGGCGATAGAAATCAAACGAAATCTGGCGCCAAAACTTTCAAGAGGCTTTTATGAAGCTTGCAGGGATATCAAAGCAACACACAAGTGGCTGGTCAATACAAATAATGCCAGATATCCTTTACCTGATGGAGTGGAAGTAATTGGTCTGTTAGAATTTTTGCAAGTGATTCAGGATAAAATCAGGATTTAAAAGATTGCCCTTTTTCATCAAAAAAGATTCCCGCCATTTCTGATACTCGCCTCATTGGATCAGGATAGATCCTGGCAAGACCCGTCAATCCTGGCAAGCCCCGGAACCCAGTGACCAAATAAAGAATAAGCAGGAAGGTAGCAAAACATCTAATATCTTTAAAATAAGTAATGTAGAGAATAATTATCCTTACCTAAGTCTATATTTGAGTATAAATATAGTACTTTTGTAAGTAACATTTCCGGGTAAGTAAGTAAATTTTTAAACTAATTTCCAGCCTGGCAGAGAGATATTATTCAGATAAAAATGTGCTGTGTTGACAGGTGGAGATCCGGGAATAGGAGGATATAATTTGATCACCATTAAAAATTCAGCGCTATGTATTCCAGAAATTCTTTGCTTATTCTTTTGGTCATGTGTTTAATGATAACCGGGCGAATATCCGGCCAAGTTGGCATCGGAACAACGACGCCTGCAGCATCTTCGGGTCTTGATGTAGATTATACAGATAAAGGTTTGTTACCACCCAGAATGACAATATTTCAACGAGATGCCATTGCTAATCCTGCTGACGGTTTGATGATATTCAACACCACATCAGGATGTCCAAATTATTATTTTTCTGGGTCATGGCATGAGTATTGCGGAACAATTAGCCCACCCTTCAACTGTGGCACTTCCACAGTCACTTTCACATACAATGGATCTTCCGTGACCTATGGTACCGTTGTTAGAGCAGGAGGCAAATGCTGGTTGGACCGCAATCTTGGAGCTATCCAGGTGGCTACCAGCAGCACAGATGCTGCATCGTATGGACACCTGTTCCAGTGGGGCAGGCTGGATGACGGGCAACAGGTGAGGACTTCGCCTACCACGACTACGCTGAGCAACAGCGATGTGCCAGGGCATAATAATTTTATTAAGGCTCCAGACTTTCCAAACGACTGGCGGTCCCCTGAGAACAATAATCTGTGGCAGGGAGAAGGAGGCATCAACAACCCTTGTCCGGCTGGATTCCGTTTGCCGACACAGGCTGAATGGAATACTGAGAGACTCAGCTGGACTACCAACAATGCAGCCGGTGCTTTTGCATCACCGCTTAAGCTATCCGTGGCGGGCGGCCGCTACAGCTTCGATGGCTCGGTCAACCTCGATGGTTCGAACGGCTACTACTGGTCAAGTACAGTCGATGATATCGACGCATATGCCCTGACCTTCGACAGCAATGTTTCCTACGAGGGCAGCAGCGGACGTGCGTACGGGTTTTCTGTGCGTTGCCTTAAGGATTGACACTTTGATATATTTGATAATTTTGACACTTAAACTCCCTGTCCTGCAGGGCAAGGAGTTATGAAATACCGCCTTGGGCGGTCGAATTTTTTTTACTTTTTCGGAATGGTGGGGAGAGGAGGTGTTCGAGCGGCACTGCTGCCCCCGGCCTCAAGACGTTTCGGTCATGACATGCTGCCTAAAGGAGAGTAGCAACCCACAGTGTGAGGGTTTGGGGGTTTGAGTGTGTGCGGAAGAGTGCTGTGTGCGGAATGGTGGGTTGGAGTTCCCCCTATAGGGGGTTTGGAGGCAGCAGGGGAAAATCAGTAAAATACGATCAAAAAGAGTAAAAAGTAGATTTTGGGAGGCACTGCAGCCTCCCAGCCTCCTAAAGGAGGTGCAGCCACCCGCAGTGTGAGGGTTTGGAGAGTTAGAGTATCGGGCTTGGTGGGCTGGAGTTCCCCCTATAGGGGGTTAGGGGGCAGCAGGGGAAAATAAAACGTAGGAAAAATTAACATTAAACACAAATGGAAGTCGATAAAGATAATATGTTTTTAGGCGCTAATGCATTGATTTTTCGAAGGGCAGAAGAGCTCAGAAACAGGATGACACAGGCAGAGAAGGAACTATGGGAAGTGCTAAAAAATAAAAAACTTGGAGGGAATAAATTCAGGAGGCAGCATCCGATTTTAAAATTCATCCTTGATTTTTATTGTCATGAAGCAAAATTAGGAATTGAATTGGATGGAAATATACATGAAATACCCGGTCAGGAAATATATGATAAGGAAAGAACTGAGGTATTGAATGAATTCGGGATCACTATAATAAGGTTTCAAAATGATGATATTTTAAATGATATTGAAAGAGTGAAACTGGATATTTTAAAGGAGTTGGAAAAATAGGGTTCGGGCGGCACTGCAGCCCCCGGCCTCAAGACGCTTCGGTCATGACACGCTGCCTAAAGGGGAGAGCCCACCCACAGTGTGTAGGTTTGGAGAGAAAGTGTATCGGGTGTGGTGGGTTGGGGTTCCCCCTGTAGGGGGTCAGGGGGCAGAGAGGGAAAATCAGAGACACATTAAAAACGAGAAAAAAGAAGAGTTTGAGCGGCACTGTAGCCCCCGGCCCCTAAAGGGGAGAAGCCACCCGCGGTGTGTGGGTTTGGCGAGTGAGTATGTACGGAGGTGTGGGCTGGAGTTCCCCCTATAGGGGGTTAGGGGGCAGCAGGGGAAGGTGAGTGAAGTTTTTTGCCCAACTGCCTCCCAGCCTCCTAAAAGAGGTGCAGCAACCCACAGTGTGAGGGTTTGAGGAGTGAGTGTATCGGGTGTGGTGGGTTGGGGTTCCCCTGAAGCCTGTCCAGACCTTTAGCGTCAGGAGGGGTTAGGGGGCGGAGAGGCAATCTGCGAGTTGTGAGTTTTGGGGTTGGAGTTCCTCCTGAAGACTGACCTGACCATTAGCGTCATATGGGGTTAGGGTGCGGAGAGGGAAGGTTAAGGAGAAAAGGATTCCTCTCGTTGGTCGGGTCTATCCTGATCGTGTGTAGCGGGCATCAGGATAGATGGAATTTAAAATTTTTTCTAATAAGCCCCCTCCCGACGGTCGGGATGACACTACGCAGGCGGATTAATTAGGGGGAGGAAGCAGCAAGAAGAAATCCTTTCTTTAAAAACGGTGCGATGATGCACAGCGAAACCGGATCTTACTCAATAACTTTATTGTGATTCTATCCTGAACCGAAAATCTTCAATTTATTCTCTATCTTTGTAGACCTGTAAAACTCCATACAATGAAAAAATGTTTCATAAAAATACCGACATTATTTGCCATTATCTTGTTCACGCTGACTTTATCCTTTGCTGCCAATAAAGGCAATGATCTTTCCAGCCCCAATGGCGCAGTTTACAACCATTTGTTTTACCTCCAAAAGGATACATATGATGCGAAACAATCCGCCAGATCCCTGGATTTCAGGTTGAGGGACAAACAAATCATTGACCGGGCAATTCAGCTCAAACAAATTTACGATGGGAAAGGATTGTATGTTTCCATGAGCAAGATACCCGATGACCCAAATTATTTTGACAGCATCAGCAAAAAATATGTGTTTTTTCCTTTTCCCAAAGAACTGCCCATGGTATACCTGGAAAAAAAGGGCAAAAAATGGCAGTACGCAGAGGAAACGATTGGTGCAATTCCCGGGTTGCATTCCAAAACGTATCCTTTTGGAACCGATGTGTTGATCAACCTGGTACAACATCAAAGCGGAAAGAAATTTCTGGGTGTGTATTTGTGGCAATACCTGGGTATACTTATATTTTTTGCCGCATCCGCGATGTTATATTTATTGCTCAGGCTGGTTTCAGGATTTTTGATCAGAAGGATCAGCCGGATCAGCCTTCATTTTGATGTGACTGACAAAAAGCTGATCAGAAGAACGAGCCACATTTTCAGTTTGATGATATTGATGGTTTTTGCCCGGTTTTTTATCCCGGTATTCCAGTTTTCAGTTAAAACCAATATGTTTCTGCAACGGTTCCTGGAGCTTGTGATCATCGTATTTGTGACCATCTTCCTGATGCGCATCGTTGACTTTTTAATTAAGTATTTCAGAAATTATGCTGAAAAAACGGAAAATAAATTGGACGATCAGCTGGTTCCCATCGTCAGCCAGATCATCCGGCTGTTCATATTGATCGGCGCCTTTTTCCAGATCTTAAGCCTGTTCAATGTCAATGTGACCGCGCTGATCGCCGGGGTTTCCATCGGTGGTCTGGCCATTGCTCTGGCAGCAAAGGAAGCGGTCGGCAACCTGATCGGTTCGCTGATGATCTTTCTGGACAAACCATTTCATATAGGTGATTTTGTTAAGATTGATTCAGTGGAAGGGGTCGTTAAAGAGGTAGGTTTCAGATCTACCAGGGTTATGACCAAAGACACTTCCATAGTCTCCATACCCAATGGTATCCTGATCAATTCAAATCTGGTCAATATGGGTATCAGGGAATTCCGCCTGCATGAAACCACGTTTTCAATCACGTATGACACACCGCCGGCATTGATTGAAGCATATCTGGAAGGACTCAAACGTATTGTTAAAGAACATCCGGTAGTATCAAATGACAATTGCTTTATCTACTTATCTGAGATAGGTCCGAATTCCATCGACATCCTGTTCAGGGTGCACATTGATACTAAGAATTTTGACGAAGAGCTCGCCATAAAAGAAAAACTGATACTTATGGCAATGAAACTGGCTGAAGCGCTGGAGATACGCTTTGCATTTCCGTCAACAACGGTTTATATTGAGCAGTTTCCAGGTCAGCAAAGTCTCACTCCGGTTTTGGACAGATCCAAAGAGGCAGCGTGGAAAAAACTGGATGATTATTTTGGAAGCAAGGATGATGCTTTAAAATAAATACATTCATTTTTGATAAATTGTGGTGCTCAGATCTGAAATTTAATGTATTGATTTACAATAAAAAACAAACATTTTCAATCAGATCCACCGGGTTGAAACCAGGGGCAACCCATATTTGAACCCTCCGGTTCTGAGTTTTTGGTGAAGCACCGGTTATTCCATGTTTAACACTAAAGGATAATTATTCCCCTGATCCGGAATGGAATGACTGAAAGATCATAACATTCAATATGCCCGTTCGTTTTTGTTTTCCATGAAATTGACAAAAGCGCGGTTGACTACACGGGTGCCGCCTTTTGTGGGAAAATCTCCGGAAAAATACCAAACGCCGGGATGATCGGGCATACAACTTTTCAGGTCTTCCACCGTCTGGAAGATCACCTCAACCGGGATGGAAACACTTTCAGGGGTGACGATTCTGGCAATTTCAGCAGATATGTCTTCATCCGTATAAGAAGCGTACAGCGCTTTCACATAGTTTTCAACGGGAACATCAAAAGGTATGTTTTCCTGGGCTTTACATTTTTCATAACAAACAGTCAGTAAGTTTTCTTTACCGTCTCTTGCCAGCAAATTGAGCAGGGCATTGAACGCTACGAATTCATTCATTCTGGACATATCAATACCATAACAGTCAGGATACCTGATCTGTGGTGCAGAGGACAGAATAAGGATCTTTTTGGGCGCCAGACGTGAAATAATACTGATGATGGAGTCTTTCAGTGTTGTTCCCCTCACAATGGAATCATCGATCAGCACCAGGGTATCGAAGTGATCCCGGACAATGCCGTAAGTGACATCATAAACATGCGACACCAGTTCACCTCTGGTATTGGTATCAGAAATAAAAGTCCTCATTTTTGCATCCTTCACTACCAGGTTTTCAATCCGCAGTTTGCTATTCAGTACGGAAATTAAAGCCTGCTTGTCCGGTTGTTGACCCAAGGTGAGGATCTGATCCGTTTTAATTTGATTTAAAGCGCAGTTCATGCCTTCTACCAGCCCGCGAAAGGCGACTTCTGCGGTATTGGGGATATGGCAAAAAACGGTATTCTCAAAATCATGGTTGATGGCGTTCAGCACTTTGTTCGTCAGCTTTCTTCCCAACTCTTTACGCTCCAGGTAGATATCCCTATCGGTTCCACGGGAGAAATAGATCCTTTCGAATGAACATGCATTGTTCTCTGCAGCAGGATTGACAGAGACTTCCTGAACATTCCCGTTACTTTTGACGATCAGTGCATTTCCTCTTCCTAAAGGTTTAATATCTTCTACCTTCACATCAAAAGTGGTTTGGATGGCAGGTCTTTCGGATGCAGCCACCACGATATCATCGTCATAATAATAAAAGGCAGGTCTGATCCCTGAAGGGTCTTTCAAAATAAATGCATCTCCGTTGCCGATGATTCCACCGATTACATAACCCCCGTCAAAGCTTTTGCTTGCCTTTGAAAGGATTTCCCCGATATCGAGGTGCTCGCTGATTTTTGCTGAAAGGGTCTGCGTATTATAATTCTCCGATTTAAAATTTCTGAATTGTTTCTCTACTTCCAGATCGAGGAAATGTCCAATTTTTTCCAAAATCGTTATGGTGTCGGACATCATATGAGGATGCTGACCATAAGAGATGAGTTCATCAAATAACTCGCTTACGTTGGTCAGGTTAAAATTGCCGGCAAGCGCCAGATTCCGGGGCATCCAGTTGTTTTTGCGCAGAACAGGATGGACATTTTTGATGGAATTGCTGCCATGTGTGCCATATCGAAGGTGTCCCATCAGCACTTCGCCCATAAAAGGCAGATTGTTTTTCAGAAATTCGATGTCTTGTTGCTTCTTATGACCAAGCTCAGTAAATTTTTGATAAATACCATCAAAAAGTATCTGTATGTAGTTCGATTGGTTGGTTCTTTCCCGGTCGATGTAGGTGTTTCCCGGGGTAGGATCAATTTTTACCGAAACGATGCCGGCACCATCCTGACCTCTGTTACGCTGTTTTTGCATCAGAAGCTGCAATTTTTGGAGACCGTAAAAAGGAGTTTTATATTTATGGTAGTAGTATTCAAATGGTTTACGAAGTCGTATGAATGCCAGACCGCACTCGTGTTTTATTGGATCACTCATTTTAGATGTGGATAATGCTCAAAAAAATAAGGCTACAAAGTAATGACAAAAAAAAGGATTGCAATATGAATTTTTGCTTTTTTTAGGCAGAGGTCAGACATTAGATATCGATTCCACCCTGGGCAAATAAAGGGATTATGTGAAAATGTTAGAGCATACAATGAAAATAGTCTAAAATTCATCTCTGGTTCAAAAACAAATTTAATATTTATTAAACATTTAATTAATTGAAAATCAATTTATTATCAAACATTTATACGATTTAACATGTGTATCGGAAGGAATGGAACATTAATTTTCGATGTACTGGCACGAATTTTGTTCCTGCATGTTAATGGCAAGGCATTTGCATGAGATGGACAAGACAACGACATGTTTCTATGGAAAAAATGACTTGATCTTAAGTTACTGCCTGCTGATGAACCCTCGTCATATCTTTGATCAACAGAGGAATGCGCAGGGGTACTATGGATTTTGAATCGCGCCGGCAACAATTCATTTAGTGCCGGCATAAGGTTTTGACGGAGTTATTTTTGTATTCTCTGGTTACTGACTACAAAAATAATTGTTACTGTTTTTAGCAAGTCCTGGTCAATATGCAAAAGCTGATGGTACAGGTTTTTGAGTATGGCTGTTGGTTTTCTATGGTAAAAATGAGGAAGTTTTGTACAGAATGTTTAGAACTTGTGGATAATTAATTTAATACTTAAACTCGATGAATTTGATATTAATTCTACTGATATCTTCTTTAACGCTGAATACCTATAATGCTGAGGATGTGAGAAAACTGGATTATGTAAGCCAGTATAAGGATTTGGCCATTGCAGAGATGTACAGATCGGGAATTCCTGCCAGCATAACACTGGCACAGGCTTTGCATGAGTCCAATGCCGGAGCCAGCCCATTGGCAAAAAACGCCAATAACCATTTTGGGATCAAATGCAAATCCTATTGGAAAGGACAGACTTATATGCATTATGATGATGATTTCAACAAAAAAGGTGAATTGGTACAATCGTGTTTCAGGGCGTATGATACTGTTGTAGAATCCTATGTAGATCGATCTAATTTTCTAAGGTCATCCAGCAGATATAATGCTTTGTTTCAATTGGATATGAATGATTATAATGCATGGGCAAAAGGTCTGAAAGATTGCGGATATGCTACAGACGCGAGGTATGCAGAAATCCTGATCGGATTGATCAAAAAATACCGTTTATATGAATATGACAACGCCGCAAATCCATGGCAAATGCTGATAGAACAGGTCAATATGGCCAATCAACCCTGAAAAGTTGGTTTTTACCTGTTGACTGATATTCGCGTTGTGAGCACGTTGCTACTTGTTTTTCCGGGGATATCCGGCTGGCCGCCGCCAACACTGACCGTTATCTCTCCTTCAGGCTGAAACAATTCGCCCTTATCCGAAACAATACTTAGATCTTCCGGTGTGAGCACAAAAGTGATCAATTGGCTTTCTCCCGCTTTCAAAAAAATTCTTCGGAAACCCTTCAACGCCCTGATCGGTTTCAGGAATGTTCCGTTTTTGTGAGAAATATAACATTGGACTACCTCTTCACCATCAAAATTGCCCGTATTTTTAACCATTGCCTGTATAGTAACATCATTTCCTTTGGTCACGCGGCCACTGACTTTCAGATTTTTATATTCAAAAGTAGTATAACTCAATCCATATCCAAAAGGATACAGCGGTACTCCCTTAAAATATCGGTAAGTCCTGTTGGACATGCTATAATCTTTAAAATCAGGCAAATCCTTATCCGATTTATAAAATGTCAGAGGCAATCTTCCTGCCGGATTGTAATCGCCGAACAGCACATCCGCAATAGCCGTACCCGCAGCCTGACCTCCATACCAGGCATTGATGATCGCAGGAACGGTTTTGTCCTCCTCAGGAATTGCCAATGCACTACCTGTCATCATGACAAAAACAACAGGTTTGCCGCTTTTTGTGAGCTTTGAAAGAAAGCTGGACTGGATTTCCGGCAAAGCGATGGTAGTTCGGTCTCCGCCAGTGAATCCGGGAGAATGAACGGTCATTTCTTCACCTTCCAGTTGAGGAGAAATACCGCCTGCAAAAATAAAAGCATCGGCATCGGCATATTGCTGAATGATCGCATCGAAATCCGTTTTTTGATAATGACCACTCATGAAGCGGATCATTGCATTGCCTTCAGTCTGGTAATACTCTATAACGATCTTATTGGTTGAATTTGCCCGGGCAACAAATGAAAATTGTTGAGCGCCCCCAGGGTTCCGTTCCCAGGCGTTCACATACAATGAATCATTGATCCATATCCTGTAGCCATCGTCAGCTTCAATATTGAAATAAAACGGTTGATCAGCGTTTGTTTTCAGAAAAGAGGTCATCCTTGCAGAAAAATAATTGCTGTTTACCTCTTTGGCAGGAGATTGTCCATCTGTCCAGAAAAAATTAATGTTCCGGACATACATACTTTGGACAATATCACCGGACAAGTTCCTATCGTTGTAAAAATCTATCTTAAATCCGTGAAAACCATTCATATCCAACCAGCTGGAAAATTCGTCCGAAACCAACAGGGTATCATTGGTAAAATTTACTGCCTGTTCAAATATCACCTCCGTCTCTTTCAGTTTCCTCCTCATCCCGTTCACAACAGATATGGGATCGGAAGGCGTGCCGTTATAGTTCCCTAATATGGAAATTCTGTTATCGCCATTGGGTCCGAAAACGACAATTTTGTTCAAATTTTTGCTGAGTGGTAAGGTGTTGTGATCATTTTTAAGCAAAACAATTGATTGGCTGGCCATTTTCACTGCATGGTCACGGTGCGCTGGCGATTCGATCACCTCGTCCGGGATCATCGCATACGGAACGATTTCCTTTGGGTCAAACATACCGAGTTTTAATCGTGTCATGAACAGACGGTATAAGGCGCTGTCTATCTGCGACTCGGGAACCAAACCGGACCTGACTGCTTCCGAAAGTGAAAGAAAAATATCTTTGCCACATTCCACATCCGTAGTATGGACCAATGCATCTACTGCTGTGTGTATTTTGTCCGGATGGGTTTTGTGATACGTAAAAAAATCATTCAATGCCCAGCAGTCACTGGTGACATAACCCTCAAATCCCCATTGCTGTCTAAGGATTTGTTGCATCAATTCATCGCTGGCACAACAAGGTTGTCCGCGAAATGCGTTATAGGCACACATCACACCTTCTACATTGGCTTTTGTCACCAGTTCTTTAAAGGCAGGCAGATAAGTGTCCCAAAGATCATAAGCAGAAGGATAGATATTATCTGAGTGTCTGGTTGGTTCCGGGCCACTATGGACAGCGAAATGTTTGGCACAGGCCGCAGCTTTTAAATACTTCGGATCGTCTCCCTGGAGTCCCCGGACAAAAGCTGCACCCAGTTTGCCGGTCAAAAAAGGATCTTCTCCGTAAGTTTCCTGACCACGACCCCAACGAGGATCACGGAAAATATTGATGTTTGGGGTCCAGTATGTCAATCCCATATATCGTTCTCCGGTCCTGCCGAGAGCTATTGCACGGTTATGAACAGCTCTTCCTTCGAGTGCAGCATAATGTGCCATAAGTTTAAGGGATGCGGTGTCCCAGGTTGCTGCCATCCCGATGGCCTGAGGAAAGGAAGTTGTATGGAAAGGTGTCCTTGCCACGCCGTGTAGCACTTCATTCCACCAGTCATAAGCCGGAATTCCAAATCGTTCGATCGCCGGAGCATGGTTCATTAATTGCTGAACCTTTTCGTCCAGACTAAGACGCGAAACCAAATCTTCAGCCCTTTTTTCAAAAGTCATGGAATGATCCCAAAAGGGAATTTTTTGTTCGGTTTGGCAGAAACCGTATATTTGAGAAATCAGTAAAATGATTAAAATGACCAGATTTTTCATACCTGCAGTTTGAATTAATTGAACCTTTTTTGCATTGAACAAGGCTAAATATTGCTAAAAAACGCTTTCTAATTTTCTCTTAAGCTAACAATCCAAATATCGGGCTTCTATCATTTTCCATTGAAATAGATCATCACAAATGCAACAATGGATAGAATAAATATCGTTGCCGCAATATCTACCCAATTGAAACTGTTTTTATTTTCATGGATCTGTTCTTTAGTCATTGTGTTGAAAGTCAGTCCTCGTACTTTTTGCAACGTTGGCGCCGGAGAGAACATACTGACTATGACCGCGATGGCTAGCGAAATTACCAATGAAATCACTCCGAAATGAAGGAAGTTCATCATGCCCAGATTATAGAAAAATCCTCCTTCAGGAATGGATCCGTTTTTTGAAAAAACTTCCAGGCTGATCCTGAGACCAGCCAATAAGAATCCGCCAACCAGAGTAGCATAAGCTCCGTTGCTGTTGATTCTTGGCAAAAAGATACCCAGCAGGAAAACAGCCGTGATGGGAGGAGCGATATATGCCTGAACTGATTGGAGATATTCATATAGTACGCCTGAAATGTTGGACATGATCGGTATCCAGATGATGCCTGCGATCACAACAGCAACCGTGGCTATTCTGCCTACCATTACAAGTTTCTTTTCTGATGATTGAGGATACTTTTTCTTATAAACATCTATGGTAAACAATGTTGAACTGGAATTGAAAACAGAAGCCAGTGAACTCATCAATGCCGCCAATAAACCGGCAGCTACCAAACCGCGCATTCCACTTGGTAAAATAACAGTCAAAAGGGTTGCAAAGGCCTCGTCCGAGCGCTCCCAGTTCAATTCACCTCTTTGTTTGAGCACCAGTGCGACCACACCAGGGATCAGAAATAAAAATACAGGCATTAATTTAAGCAATGCACCGAAAATGGTGCCTCTCCGACCCTCTTTGAGATTTTTAGCGGCCAGCGCTCTTTGAACTATATACTGATCTGTGCACCAATACCAGATACCTACCACCGTACTGGTGATAAAAAGCGAAGGCCAGGGAAATTCAGGATCTGAGGCAGACCGCCACATATTGAAAAACTGTGGGCCCAGTTCATCCCTCATTACGCCCCAACCACCGACGGCATCCAACCCCATAATGGTCAGTGTTGCCGCCCCTACCACCAGAACTACCGTCTGCAGTGCTTCTGTATAAACCACAGCTCTCATGCCACCCAAAACGGTATACAATCCGGTCAAAATGACTGTAGCCAGTGCACCTGTCCAGAATTCAATGCCTAAAAGAGCTGAAACGACGATTCCTCCCGCATAAATGGTCACAGAAACCTTAGTCAGGATATAGGCAACCAGAGAAATGATCGACAGAAACCTTCTGGAACGCTCGTCAAATCTTTTTTCCAAAAATTCCGGCATGGTAAACACACCGCTACGGGCATAAAAAGGAAGGAACACCCAGCCCATCATCAATACGATCCATGCGTGTAGTTCATAGATGATCAATGGAAATTTGCCTGCAGCGCCTGTCCCTGCCAGTCCGACAATATGTTCTGAACCAATATTGGAGGCAAAGATCGATGCTCCGATCACAAACCACCCTATATTCCTTCCAGCAAGGAAGTACTCTTCGGTATTGTCGGTTTTTTGTCTGATGACCCAAATGGCCAATCCAAACAGTATGGCAAAATAAATGCCAATAACTATCCAATCAAAAGTATCCAGTAGTTGCATATGTTATAAGTTTTTGTATTTGTTTAGTTTGATAGTCTTTTGGTTATAAGTCTTTTAGCCTGTGAGTTATGCCCGGGGTCAATATTTGAAGTTCCAACACAATTTTTAGTGTCTTTTACTCAATATTCACGTTCAAATGTTTCACACTAAAAGACTAATCAGCTTACCCACTGATTAATTTCCCTTAAATATACATGGCAATCAACTGTTCGAACCACTCCTGCTTTCCGCTGATCTTGTCCGGTTCACCTACGGATGATCCGATCGCTGCTAATTGCTCCAAAGTCAGCATACCATTGGAAAACAGGGTGCCATCACCAGAATCAAAACTGCTGTACCTGGCTTGTTTTTTCTGCAGATAGGGAGATTCATTCAGGATCTTGTCAGCAATGACCAAAGCCCGGGCAAAAGCATCCATTCCGGAGATATGTGCAATGAACAGATCTTCGGGATCTGAGGAATTTCTACGAATTTTAGCATCAAAATTGATCCCGCCTGTTTTGAAACCTTCGCTTTCCAGAAACACCATCATGATCTGGGTTAATTCATGAATATCTATCGGAAACTGATCTGTATCCCAGCCATTCTGGTAATCTCCGCGGTTGGCATCCATGCTGCCCAGTTTACCGGCTTTTGCTGCTATTGTCATTTCGTGTTCCATTGTATGACCCGCCAAAGTAGCATGATTTACTTCAAGATTGAGTGCAAAATCATCCAGCAAATCATATTCCCGGAGGAATCCCAACACAGTGGCAGCGTCATAATCATATTGATGTTTGGAAGGTTCCATTGGTTTAGGTTCGATCAGGAAAGTACCTTTAAAACCGTTTTTTCTCCCATATTCCCTGGCCATGTGTAAAAATCCGGCGAGATGATCCAGCTCTTTTTTAACGTTTGTATTGAGTAAAGACAAGTATCCTTCCCTACCTCCCCAAAAAACATAGTTTTCTCCGCCCAGTTTGATCGTTGCATCCAGTGCATTTTTGATCTGAACGGCTGCTCGGGCTACCACGCGGAAGTCCGGATTGGTGGCTGCCCCATTCATGTATCTCGGGTGAGAAAAAAGATTGGCTGTGCCCCAAAGTAGTTTGATCCCGCTTTCTTTTTGCTTTTCCAGGGCATAGTCAGTGATGAACTGAATCCTTTTTTCATATTCAGCTACAGAATCACCTTCTTCGATGAGGTCAACGTCATGAAAACAATAATATGGAACACCCAGTTTTGAAATAAATTCAAATGCTGCATCCATTTTATCTTTTGCTTTTTGATAAGGATCGCTGGCATTTAACCAGGTCATCGGTCTGGTAGGATCGCCGAAGGGATCACTCCCGTTCCCGCAGAAGCTATGCCAGTAAGCAACGGCAAAACGAAAATGATCTTTCATCGTTTTTCCTCCGATTTTTTCTTTTTCATTATACCATCTGAAAGCTAAAGGGTTTTTAGAATTCTTTCCTTCATACTGAATTTCATGAATGTCTTTGAAGTATTTGCTCACGGTCTGATATTTAGTTATAAATCAATGAAGTCTTCCAGTTTTTTGCGCCAAAGTTCATATGCATGCATATATTCAATGTAGTCTTTTTCATAAAAAGTACATTGTACAGGTTTCACGTCAGCTATGGCTTCTTCCACGGAACCAAAACTGCCTGTTGCCACCATAGAGGCTTTTGCGGCTCCGGTTGAACCGGTAATGTTATACATTTCAATATTGCATTGCAAAAGATTGGCCATCGTTTTGGTGAAAGTTTGTGAAAGGAAAAGATTGTCATTACCCACACGGATGCTTTCCGGCTTTATGCCAACAGATCTGAGTATTTCCATGCCATACCCGAATGAGAAAGCAATGCCTTCGAGGGCTGCCCTGTAGATATGAGTGCGCGTATGTCTATTGAATTGCAAATTATCTACACGGGCTCCGGTCAATTGATCCTTCAGCATCCGTTCGCTGCCATTGCCAAACGGAAAGATCAGGAGTCCATCCGAACCGACCGGTATTTTTGCAATTTCGAGTTCCATTTTATTATAATCTCCCTGTTCCCCGGCAACATGTTGTCTGATCCATGCGTATTGAATGCCGCAACCGTTGATACACAATAATTGTCCGATCCGTGGATGGTCAGAATGGTGGTTGACATGGGCAAATCCATTAACCCTTGAGTCAGGATCGTAAATTGCCTGATCAGTGATGCCAAAGATCACACCTGAAGTGCCACCCGTTGCTGCCACATCACCCGGATGTAACACGTTGAGCGAAAGTGCATTATTGGGTTGGTCGCCAGCTCTGTAGGTTACCGGAGTTCCCGGTGCCAGACCACTTTCCAGCGCTGCCTGTGTAGTGACTTTACCCTGAATGGAAAAAGTATCAACCAATGTTGGCATGATCTGATCAGGAATACCATAATATTCCATGAGTTTTAAGGCAGGCTGGTTATTTTTGAAATCCCAGAGAATGCCTTCCGAATAACCTGATAAAGTGCTGCAAATCTCGCCGGTGAATTTCATGGCAATGAAATCTCCGGGCAGCAACCATTTATCGATGCGTTCAGAAAGGGTCGGTTCATTTTCAATCACCCATCTCAGTTTAGAAGCAGTAAAATTTCCCGGAGAATTCAGTAAATGGCCAAGGGTATAATCAGCACCCAGATCATGGTGTGCTTTTTCTCCATAAAAGCCTGAGCGGCTGTCGCACCAGATGATCGAAGGTCTTAAAACCTGTTGGTTTTTATCCAACAAAACAAGTCCGTGCATTTGGTATGAAATGCCAATGCTTTGAATATGTGAAGGTTCGATATGATGTTGTTTTATTAGAGAATGCGTGAGTATGCAGACGTTTTGCCACCAGTTTTCCGGATCCTGTTCTGCCCATCCGGGTTGGGGCGAAGCTATGGGCATTTCATAACCGGGATATTTACCTTGAGCCACAAGCATTCCATCGTCTTTTCTGACTATTGAAGCTTTCACAGAGGAACTTCCTATATCATATCCAATTGCGTACATTTTAACATTTTAATCAACAGTGAACAGACTGTGAGTATTCATTACCTCACATCTTATGAACTAACTGAACCCACACTCCGGGTTTGAATAATATGACGCTAACAAATTTAATGAATAAATTAAATTGTGCAATCTGTTGCATAATTATTTTTTTATTTTTTTTGACAGTTGAAACATTAAATTTAGAAACTTTGGGCATAAAAAAAATATTCAGGAGTATTGTAATTAATTGATAAACAATTTTATACTTTTTATTTTTTATTCGGAAACACAATGATTTTCATTAATTTCAGTTTTAAAAAAAGATGTGTTAAGTTTGCATAGGAATCTGATTTATCTTATAGTAACGAGGATGTTAATGTAATAGATTGCATATGGAAGGTAAAAAAGAAATCACCATATATGATATTGCCAGGAAACTTGATGTTTCGACAGCAACGGTGAGCCGTGCGTTGAACAACAGCAAATCAATCAGTGAAAAAACAAGGAAAAAAATCAATGAGGCAGCAAGAGATCTGGGTTACCGGCACAACAATTTTGCAAAAAACCTCAGAAAGCAGAAATCCCATACCATTGGTGTGATCATACATGAGTTGGTATCTAGTTTTACTACTTCGGTATTGGGAGGAATTGAAAAAGTGACTACCGAAGCAGGTTATGATATGATCATTGCACACTCTTCGGAGCAGATGGAAAAGGAAGTTAAAAATGCCAACAACCTATTCCATAAGCGGGTGGACGGGATCATCGCTTCTCTCGCTTTCAATACGGATAATCTGGATCATTTCATGCCTTTTGTTGACAAGGATATTCCACTGGTTTTTTTTGACCGGGTTGAAGATTCTTTTCAAAGTACCAAAGTGATCATTGATAATTATAAGGGTGGATATGAGGCTACAAATCATCTGATACAACAGGGTTGTAAAAATATTGCGATCGTTACAGGTCCACAACTGAGAAATGTCTACAAGAGGAGATTTTCAGGATACAGGGATGCTTTACTCGATGCAGGTTTAAAATTCAGGGAAGATTTTGTCATCATTAATGAATTGGATTACCAGTCAGGCATAGAAGCGGCTAAACAGATTTTAAAGTTAAATCCCATTCCCGAGGGAGTTTTTGTGACAAATGATCTGACTGCTGCCTCTTTTATCAAGGCAATTAAAGATATGGGCAAATGCGTTCCTGAAGATATTGCGGTGGTGGGATTCAACAATGATAATATCAGTCTGATCATAGAGCCGGAGTTGACCACCGTCAATTATAATGGTTTCCTTATGGGTGAAGTTGCGGCTACACAATTGATCAACCATCTTTTGGGAAAAACAGATGTAAGTCAGCTTTCCACCATTATTGTTCACTCAGAGTTGATCATACGCAAGTCATCATTAAAATCAGGCAGAAGAAAACAATCAACAATTTGATCCTGTTTTTGAAAGAATAAAGCCTGATCAAAAATAAATATCAATCACATTGTCAACTTAATAAGCTACTATGTACACCTTGATCCAGTGCATGAGATGGTATGGACACAAAGATGAAGTCACTTTGCAGGACATCAGGCAGGCCGGATGCACCGGTGTTGTATCTGCCTTACACCAGTATCTTCCCGGGGAGATCTGGGATTATGATACCATCATTCAATACAAAGCTGAAATAGAAAATCACGGTCTGAAATGGGAGGTGGTTGAAAGTCTTCCGGTGCATGATCACATCAAACTGGGTTATGAGGACAGGGATGACCTGATCAGAAAATATATTTTATCCATGCAGAACCTGGCTAAAGCCGGCATAAAAGTGATCACTTATAATTTCATGCCTTTGCTCGACTGGCTGAGGACGGATGTAGATTATCAAAGGGAAGACGGGAGCGGAATTTTGTATTTCAAAAAAGATGAATATGCAGTTTTCGACTTGTTTATTCTGAAAAGACATGATGCACGCGACGAATACTCCACTGCAGAGTATGAAAGATTGAAACACTTTTATGAAAAACTCGGACAATCTGAAATCGACAGGATCAAAAATAATTTTTTGCTTCCTTTGCCGGGGGCAGACGAACACTTCAATATGGAAGATCTACGTCAGAAAATAGAAAAATACAGGAAAGTGACCAGAGAAAAAATGAAAACCAATTTGGTGTATTTCCTGAAAAAAATATGTCCGGTTGCTGATGAATCTGGTATACAATTGGCTGTACATCCGGATGATCCGCCTTATTCTGTTTTTGGATTGCCAAGGATAATCCATACATCAGCAGACTGTTCGTTTTTATTCGATGCAGTACCCAACGAAAGCAATGGCCTTTGTTTTTGCACAGGATCGTTCGGAGCCAGAAGAGATAACGACCTGGTCAAAATGACTGAAGATTTTGGCTCAAGAATTTATTTTTTACACCTCCGCAACACAAAAATACTGGAAAACGGAGATTTTTATGAAGCAAACCATCTGGAAGGTGATGCGAACATGTTCCAAATCATAAAAAATGTGGTTCATCTCATGCAGAAGGAAAACAGATCCATCCCAATGAGGCCTGATCATGGGCCTAAGATCATGGACGATGTGAAAAAAAATGCCTATCCGGGATATTCAGGATTGGGCAGAATGAAAGGTTTGGCGGAGTTGAGAGGCGTTGAATATGCCATTCAGTCATCCATCGGGGATTGATCCCGGAAACATTGATAATTCCTGATCTGGACGAGCCAGAAGCAAAGAGAAAACAATTTAAGAACCCCAAGCCGCTTCACTATGTGGGTTCGACCCCGTTGGATTAACATCCTACAGGGTTCAACCCCGTTGAATATATATCCTACGGGGTAAATATTCTGTGTGGCTTTATTTCGAAGATCAATTTTCCTTATAGTTCTGCCAAAAAAACATGAATTCAAATTTTAAGCGCCTCAACATTCAGTTTTTCCGGCCACTAAATCCGGAATAAAATTGGATTTTTTTTTTCTAATCATTATCATTGGGAAAAAAAAGGATGAGTATACAACCATTGATCACAAACGATGCGGTTATTTTTGGTTTATTGATGATCATTCTTGCCGGAATTGTCACCACTGCGGCAAGTAAAAACAAGTATTGGCAAAGGTTTTATATTTTTTTCCCGGCCTTACTTTTGTGCTACTTTATTCCCGCCTTTTTACACTGGCCATTAGGCTTGATAGCACCAACATGGTATGATTTAGGCGCCCTGTCAAGCTATTTAAAGGAAAATTATTTTGCCACTTTCCCTTCAGATGTTGATTGGAAAACCTTACATGCATTCATTGTTGAACATAAAATCACAACTGAAGAATTGAGTGCCTTTGAACAAAATTCAAGCCTCTATTTTGTAGCATCACGATACCTGTTGCCTGCGAGTTTGATCCTTTTAACCCTGAGCATAGATCTGAAAGCCCTTAAAAGTCTTGGACTCAAACCGTTGCTGATATTTCTGACAGGATCTGCAGGTGTGATCATAGGCGGACCGATTGCAATCATTATCGTACAAACCATTGCTCCGGGGCTGATCAGGATTGATTCACAGGATTTGTGGAAAGGTTTAAGTACAATGGCAGGCAGCTGGATCGGAGGTGGAGCCAATCAAACGGCCATGAAGGAAATTTATCAGGTGGCGGATAATCTGTTTGCCACTATTGTGGTAGTGGATGTGTTGATTGCCAATATCTGGATGGGATTTTTACTGTACGGAGCCGGGATCACAAAAAAAATTGACAAATGGCTTAAAGCCGACAACACAGCTATTGAGCAATTATTGGAAAAAGTGAAGGATTACAGAGCATCCATTGAAAGAATTCCGCAGACTAAAGACCTTATGCTATTGACGGGTATAGTATTTGGAGGAGTTGGGCTATCTCATTTCGGGGCGGATGTTTTATCGGTTTTTATGGGACAATTTGAGACGGCACTCATAAAAATAGGATTAAATACAGTGATGGAACACTTTTTTTGGTTGGTGGTCATAGCCACAACATTTGGATTATGGTTGTCATTCACCAAAATGCGGAAGCTGGAGGGCATCGGTGCATCGAGATGGGCAACTGTTTTTATCTATATGCTGGTTGCGACCATCGGTATGAAAATGAATATATCTGAAATCTGGCAAAACATAGGGTTGGTTTTGATCGCTTTGATCTGGATTTTGATCCATGCCCTTTTAATGCTGATAGTCAGTAAATTAACCAGGTCGCCATTCTTTTTTATGGCTGTAGGAAGCACTGCGAATGTAGGAGGAGCCGCCTCGGCGCCCATAGTGGCCACGGCTTTCAATCCTGCATTGGCACCAGTAGGCGTTTTACTTGCAGTTTTAGGATATGCCATTGGAACATACGGCGGCATTATAGCCGCCTTACTGATGCAATGGGTAAGCTAAGTAAAGATTAACAGGGCATTAAAAGATGTTCCAGGCAACAAAACAGCCTGGTTAGTGGTTTATTTTGAGCCTAAAGGATATGCAGGTATTAAATACTTTTGATAATGAATGTATTTTTTATTAATTTTGCATAACCGTTTGGCTTTATGGTAAAAAAACATTTATGGATAAAAAGAGGATCCTGTTTGTAACCCAGGAAATAGAACCATACACAACAATCACGGCAATTTCCTCCCTTATGAAAGAACTGACCATGCAAACACATAAAAGTTCTTTTGAAATAAGGATCCTGATGCCTAAATTTGGTTTAATAAACGAAAGAAGACACAGGTTACATGAAGTGGTCAGGCTGTCCGGGATGAACATCATCATTGATGACGATGATTTTCCTTTGATAATAAAAGTTGCTTCTTTACCGGATTCGAGAATCCAGGTATATTTTCTTGATAATGAGGAATTTTTCAGGAGGAAATATATGTTCAGGGATGAAGAAGGCAATTTGTTTGAAGATAATGATAGCAGGATGGTGTTCTTCTGCAAAGGCGTTTTGGAAACAGTTAAAAAATTTGGCTGGGCGCCCGATATTGTGCATGTGCACGGCTGGATGAGCAGTATGGTCCCGCTTTATCTCAAAAAAGTTTATAAAGATGATCCGATTTACCAGGACGCAAAGGTAGTATTATCAGTTTATGACAATCCCTGTAACATCAAACTGGCGCCAAATTTTGTAGAAAAAGCTATGATCAACGACCTGAGCCAGGAAGATCTGGATGATTATTTTGAAAATGGTGAGGTTATTTTGAATAAAGGTGCCATTGCGAACTCAGATGCCATCATACAAGGGAGCCATTTTACGGATGAAAACGTTCTTAAGCTGATAATGGAACAGGACAAGCCATTTTTAGCTTATGATGAAGATCACTATGTTCCGGAAATCATTAAGTTTTATAAATCTTTACTTAAAGATCAGTTTTAAACAAGATTAACAGATGAACAAATTTTTTATTGGTTTTAGCTTCCTTGCAAGCTTAATAACTATTTTTTCCTGCACAGACAGCACCATTTTAGGTACTGAAATACTTGAAGGGGATTTTGTGGATGTGCAATATGCTGATTCCGCAACTTTGCATTTTGAGACGGTATTGGCTGATTCAACCAGGGTATATCCGATATCCAATTCACTTTTTCTACTCGGTCAGATCGATGACCCTATATTCGGGAAATTTGATGCCTACACCTATTTTGAGATCAAACAAATCTATGATATACCCCGGCATACAGGAACAACCCTTGATTCAGTGGTTCTGTCAATGAGTTATTCAAAAACAAATTTCTGGGGCAACGAAAATGCTGTTTTTGATGTGGAAGTATATGAATTGGGTGAAAGCCTGGAGAATTATGATACACTTTACTCTGATCAGCACATCCAAAAAGGTGCATTTCTGGGTGCTGCCTCATTTAACCCATATACCGGTGATACCATCAAAGTTGCAACTGGCACCGACACCGTCACTTATTACAATACATTCAGGGTGAAGCTGGATAAATCCTTTGGAGAAAAACTGTACAACGACTCATTGATCCTCAACAACGATACGCTGCTGGCTCAGCAAACAAACGGACTCTGGCTGAGGGCAAAAACCAATGGAAATGCAGTCGTGGGTATTGAAAATACAGTATATCTGGATGAATATTCCAACAAACTCATATTTTATTACAGAGACGCTTCGGGAGTTCAGTACAAGCATCCGTTGACGCTTGGCGGGAAAAGAGGTGTCCATTATACAAATGATTTTGCAGGATCCGAAGCAATAAAATTTATGGATGGCTTTGCTGACAACGATTCAATTTCATTTATTTCCGGAGGTGAGGGCCTAAATACAAAGGTAGAACTTCCTTTTCCGGAAAGCTTTGAGGGCAGATTGATCAATTATGCCTACCTGGAATTTTTTGCAGCTGAACCAATAGATGTACCCGGATTATTGCCATATACCAAAGCAGAAAGGATCTATTCCTATTATAAAGGTAGCTCTACAACCTCAAAATACACGCAAGATCTGAATTATAGCCTGGTCACCAGTGTTCCGTCATATTTCAACGGTTACCTACAGGAAGTTACCGATGAAGATGGCAATACCATCTATAAATACCGACTAAATATGACCAATGAGTTGAAAAGAAGGATCAAAGAAAATGACAAATCTCCAATTATATTAACCCCATATCTTTCAGAAGCAAGAGCTTATCGCAGTGTCATTTTCGGACCAAAACATTCAAAATATCCTGCTAAACTGAAAGTTACTTTTACAACCAATTAATTATTATGTGCGGAATCGTAGCTTACAACGGCTTAAAACAAGCCAGCCCCATTATTATTGAAGGCCTTAAACGCCTGGAATACCGAGGTTATGACAGCGCGGGCATCGCTGTCATGGGTGAAAAAATGCAAAGTTTTAAACAGAAAGGAAAAGTGATCGACCTTGAAATGGTCATGAGTGAACACGCAATTTCGGGAACAATCGGTCTGGGTCATACCCGTTGGGCTACACATGGCGCACCGAATGACATCAATGCCCATCCGCAACGATCTGGCAATCATGATATTTCACTGGTCCATAACGGCATTATTGAAAACTATGATGTTTTAAAGAAACTCCTCGCTGAATTGGGTCATCAGTTTGAAAGTGACACAGATACAGAAGTGTTGGTCCACCTGATAGAAGAGTACCAGGGTCGGGAAAATTGCACCATCGAAGAAGCAGTAAATCTGGCACTTCAGAAAGTCATCGGAGCCTATGCCATCGTTGTTTTTGATAAAAAATTCCCGGATCGGCTGGTTGGTGCCAGAAAATCCAGCCCATTGTTATTGGGTATAGGTGAAGATGAATTGTTTTTGGCATCTGATGCAGCACCGGTGATCAAGTATACCAATAGGGTAATCTATCTGGAAGATGGAGAAATCGTTGTACTCAAAAAAAATGGAGAATACCAGATTTCTAACCTGAAGAATGAAGTGCTGAACCCCAAAGTCCAGGAACTGGATCTTTCACTTGAAGCCATAGAAAAGGAAGGATTTGAGCATTTTATGCTCAAAGAGATCTTTCAGCAAAAAGAAACCGTATATGAAACACTGAGAGGACGCTTCAGCGCATTTGACGGATGGGTTTCAGTAGGAGGTTTAAAAAAGGAATTCAAAAAGATCCTGAAAGCCAAACGCCTCATCATGATCAGCAGTGGTACTTCCTGGCATGCAGCTTTGGTGGGAGAATACCTTATTGAAGAATTGGCGAGGATACCTGTTGAAGTTGAATACTCTTCTGAATTCAGGTACAGAAACCCTATCATCTCCAAAAGAGATGTGGTTGTCGCCATCTCCCAGAGCGGAGAAACAGCAGACACACTGGCTGCACTTGAATTGGCCAATTCACGGCATGCTACCACATACGGGATTGTGAATGTAGTCGGATCTTCCATTGCCAGAGCCACCAAAACAGGATCGTATACTCATGCCGGACCTGAAATCGGAGTGGCTTCCACCAAAGCGTTTACTTCACAGGTAGCCATGCTGACGCTCGTGGCGCTGAGTTTGGCACAGGAAAGGGGAACACTTTCAAGAAGCTTCACGATGCAAATACTGACTGAACTGGAAAACATTCCTAAAAAAATAGAAAGAGTATTGGCGAATGCCGACAAAATCAAATATGTAGCCTCTGAAATCAAGGATTCTACAAATGCCCTGTATCTCGGAAGGGGCTATAATTTTCCCATTGCCCTCGAAGGCGCACTCAAACTGAAAGAAATTTCCTACATACACGCTGAGGGATACCCGGCTGCGGAAATGAAACATGGTCCCATTGCGTTGATCGATGAAAATATGCCGGTCATTATCATTGCAACCAACCACAGCGCACACGGTAAGATCATAAGTAATATACAGGAAATCAAAGCAAGAAAAGGTGTGGTGATTTCCATTGTGAATGAAGGGGATGAAGTAATTAAAGCCCTTTCAGATTATACTATTGAGATACCGGAGATCGTTGAACCACTTTCACCTATATTATCCGTGATCCCGCTGCAGCTGCTGGCTTACTATATTGCAGTCATGCGTGGATGCAACGTGGATCAACCCAGGAATTTAGCAAAATCTGTAACAGTAGAATAAAGAATTTTTAAAAATGAACACACATTGCAAAATGGAGTATAACTCCGAAAGACCACCAATGGTCATTTCTGAATATGGAAGAACCATTCAGGAACTGGTTCAACATGCCCAAAAAATTGAAAATCCGGAAGAAAAGCAAGCGTATTTCAACGAAATCATTGAAATAATCACCCGGATGAACACAGAAGGTAAAAAAACCACAGAATATAAGGAAAAAGTCTGGAGACACTTGTTTAAAATCGCCAACTATGATCTGGATGGAGTGGTGATGCCAAACGGAGAAATCCCTCAGCCAAAAGTTTCCAACTTTAAGCCTCCCAGAGTTGACTATCCTGAATCTGAGACCAAATTCAGACATTACGGTCACCTCATTCATAAGATGATCGATAAAGCCCTGGAAATGGAACCTGGACCGATGAGAATGGAATTTACCATCATCATCGCATCTTTTATGAAAATGGCTTATAAGACCTGGAGTCCTGAACATTACATGAACGAAAACATGATCAGACTCGATCTGGAAACACTTTCCAAAGGTCAATTGAAACTGCCTGAAGACATTTCCATCGATGTTTTGTACAATAACAATGCGCTGAAAAAGAAAAAGCAAAGTTATTTGTACCAGGAAGTTCCAAAAGCAAAAAAGAAAAGGAAAAAATAGCCAATTCTCAATGAATGGACCAACTTGAGCGTTATATTGAATCGCTGATTTTTGCTGCTGATCAGGCTATTACGGAACAGGAAATCTCCGATGCTTTATTCAAATTGTTTGAATCCCGGTTACAGGTTTCAGATATACAAAAAGCCATTGCCAGGCTCATGGAAAAATATGCAACGGATGATTTTGCTTTTGAATTGGTGGAGATCTCTAATGGTTTCCAGTTCATGACAAAAGGCGCGTATCATCATGTGGTCAGTGAATACCTGAAGCAACTTTCCAAAAAAAGGCTCTCAGGCGCAGCACTCGAGACCTTGTCCATTATTGCCTATAAACAACCCGTTACCAAACCGGTGATCGAACAGATCCGCGGAGTAAGTTCCGATTATTCTATTCAAAAATTGCTGGAAAAAAATCTGATTGAAATACAGGGAAGAGATGACGGCCCCGGTAAACCTTTATTGTACGCAACATCTGCCAGGTTCATGGATTATTTTGGATTGAGATCTATGAAGGATTTACCGATCCTGAAGGATTTTAAAGAGGTTGAGAATCAGGTTGGTGTTGAAGACAGTTCTCTTGAAGAAGAATGAAGAGATGTCTGTATTTCTACTCCATAATGAAGAAGTGATCTTTCCTCATCCCCAATTAGCCGGCGAAGATGGTCTGCTGGCTGTTGGTGGTGATCTGTCGCTGGAACGGTTGTTGAGCGCCTATCGGTTCGGAATATTCCCCTGGTATAATGAAGACGATCCGGTACTTTGGTGGTCACCGGATCCGCGTTTTGTTGTTTTACCGGGCAAAGTGATCACTTCAAAAAGTATGCGCCAGGAAATGAAGAAATTCCGGCTGACCTTAGACCATGATTTTGAAGCGGTGATCAGAGCTTGCAGTACGGTACCCAGGAAAGAACAGGACGGAACCTGGATCACGGAAGAAATGACCCGGGCTTACCTTGAGCTACATCGATCCGGATATGCCCATTCGTTTGAAACATGGAAGGAAGGGTGTTTGGTTGGTGGTTTATACGGTGTTTCGCTGGGCAGGTGTTTTTTTGGGGAATCCATGTTCAGCCTGGTTCCCAATGCTTCCAAGTATGCTTTTATCCGCTTGAGCCAGGTGCTGGAAGAGAAAAAATTCCGATTGATCGACTGCCAGGTACCGACAGATCATCTCAAAAGAATGGGATGTAAAAATATTGAAAGGACAGAATTTCTTCAAATTCTAAGAGAAAACAACCTGGAACCGACTTTTAGGGGTAGCTGGAGCGGATGGGTGTAAGGATGGAAACTATTTCGACACCATCACCGAAGCACTGATAATTTCTGGACGGAGATTTGAGTTACTGCATGCTTCTTCAAACTCAATATCCTTAAAATGCATGGTATAGGGATCTTTCACAAACACCTTGTTAGTCAATTCGCTGCTCCCGATGGTTGTATCTATTGTGACCCCATCCATATTCGCTGAGAAGAAAAGTACCATCTCACCTTCCCATAAGCATAAACAATTACATGGACAGAACTCGTTGACCAAATTTTTTACTTCAAAATAGTTGTCATCCGGAAAGCAGTATTTTCCACATGTTTTAATGGTGAAATATTCTCCGTAATTAACATGCACAATATCACATTCCTGCTTTGTGCAGTCGGCAAACAACATCATTGAACCTAAAGCAATTGCAAAAATCAACTTGTTCATAAAATTCCAATTTTCAAGTAAGACTGATTTTTAACCAAAATGGTTGGCATTCGCATAATGAATATTAACAAAACCTATTCTCAATTACCTAAAACCGACTTAATAACTTTTAATTTACTTAGATGGATACAATCTATCCTGGCTTTTTATGTGATTAATACGATCTTTGTACTCATATACATTGAGGGATGATTTTAAGGAATGTTTTTATAACAGCAATATTTTTATTGAATTCAGTTTTTGGGATTGGCCAGGAATTGAATGAAAAGATAGTCGATCCTGTTGTGACAGGTGATAAAGTGTCCAGTTTCGGGATGGTCGCCCAAATAAGAAGCCAGGATGTGGCAGCTTTGATCCAAAGAAATCTTAAAAACCCGATAATAAAAGGTTCTACTCCGGAAGTGGGTATCCTGATGCATTCCAACGAAACCATTACAAAAGAAAGGCTCACAAAAGTGATAGTTACTCCGGCAAAGGCTGCCTATGATGAGATCAGAAGAATTCCCCGCACAGTCACCCAAACGATTAAAATCGGAGAAAAAACCATCGAATGCATTGGAAGAATTTTTAGTGGCAAGTCCTGCAAAGAAGATATTTTCAAGGAAATAAAACAGATCGTTTACGATGAGGTCAAAGTAAGGGTGCCTGCAGCGGAAGCTGTCTATCAGGATGTGATGGTTCCGGTGATCGAATTGAATCAAACGCTGATCCCGCTAAGGGGGAAATTTGATTATACGGCGAACCTTGATCAACTGGAAATGCATTTTGACAAAAACAGGTTTACGCTAACAGGTTTATTTAACATCAATATCAAAACCATTGTTTCAGTTGGATTACTCCCTGAGTCCATCAAACCCAGAGGAAGCTTCCATTCAACTTTTAAAGTCCGCATCACCGAAACAGGATTGATCCAGCTTTTGCCGGATGGCTCAGTGAAAATCAGTCAAGCTGCATCAAAACTTGAGTTTGTGGAAGTTTTTGGATCTGATTTTGTGGTCAATTCGGTCAAAACAGGCGCAAAAAGCACCTCGGTGACAGAATATTTCATGGATGCAACCGGTGACGAGATCAATAAAAAGTTAAGCATTACAATTGAAGAAGCGATCAATAAGGAAATCAATCAATTCAATCTGAAAAGTTTTGCTCAAAATATGCTCAAAGATCTGGATAAACCCATTCAGCTCAATGAGAATGCCCTATTTTATCCCAATGTGACAGGATTATTTATAGCTCCACCCTCTGGAAGCACTGAGGGCAAAACCAACCTGCTGACCATACGATTTGGCGTGACACTCCAGCCTTTTGTAACGTTTGAAGCTACTCCGGCAGCTTTTCCATCCAAAGATGAATTGGTCCATTTCGGAACAGAGATCACCACAAGTGAAGGGATCGATATCTCTATGCGTGGGTTTATGTCTTATGATTATATTTCACAACAATTGTTACCATTTATAGATGAAATCAATCAGGAAAATGAGAAGGAACTGATCGTAAGGAATTATCTTGCTGCCAACCCTTGTGCCAATTTCCTTGGCAATGATAAAATGAATGTAACGGTTGACCTGATCAGAAAAAAAAGTGGTAAAAAGATCGGCTATGTAAGCTTAAATACTACTTTGACAGCCAACACACCGGACACCACTATTTGTACTGAAGTGACGGATATAAAGGTTAAAACAAGTGATTTGGGGATTTTTCTGATCAAGGGGATCCTCAAAAAAACGCTCAGAAAAGAAGCAGAAGATAATGCCTGTATTTCATTCGGAAAAGAAGTCCGGGAGGTGGCTTCTGAACTGGATGACAAACTTTTTATCAAAACTCCTCTGGGTGATATTGTGGGAGTAACTCATGCATTGACTATCGAGCATATTTCCGTACAGGAAACACATGTTTTTCTGAGATTCAATCTCTCCGGTTCGCTGAGATTTTTCAGAAAAGAAAATTGACGGATTTGTTGGTCACTAATTTTTTTTCATGTTCAAATTCAGTTATTTGCAGTTGAGTTTTTTGCATCCCAAACTCTTTAAACTATATTTCTGAAAGGAATGGTATTAATATTCGTTTTATCTTTGCATACATGAAATATCACGCTCCTTGTTTAAAAAATATCGTGGATTTGAGATAAAACAAAAGTTAATGGAAAAAAAAACTAAGCCTCTGTTTCCTGCCGTTTTTTTATTGGTCTGGATTACATTTAGCAGTTGCCAACTCTTTGATATAAACGCTCCAAATAGTGGAAAGGTTGATATTTACCTTTTGAAATATTGGCAAAAGGCACAGGATTCTGAAAGGATCATGGAGGAAAAACCCATTGAATTATATGATGAACCACTGATCAGTTATGATGAGATCATTTTTTACGATCAGGAAGATCAGAGCTTTAAGTTGAAAGGATCCGCCTGTCAGAAAATAATAAAAATGGATAACTTCGGCCATCGCGTGGCATTTGCTGTGACGGCCAATGATTCCATCATCTACACGGGTTATTTTTGGGCAGCGTTTTCGTCCTCTATCTGTGATTGGGTGGTCATTGATCCTCTGTCAGTACACGCCAGTGATATCATGCCGGTCAGATTGGGATACCCGGGTTTTCTTCCGGAATTCAATATACCAGATAAAAGAAATGACCCTGCGATCATCCAAATCTTCAAAGACAGCAAAAAGTTGAAGCGATAACAAGTTATCATACAAAAATTTATATAGCATTTAACACTAAACAATTTACTCATGAGAGCAAAGGTTTACGGATTGACCATTCTTTTACTTTTTACTTTTTCCAGAATAAAAATGGGTGCACAGAGTTTACCTGATTTTATGGCGGGCACCTGGAAGATGGAAGAAAGTGACCATTATGAACAGTGGACCAGGCTCAATGACCGGCAAATGAAAGGGATTTCCTATAAGTTGACCGATGGTAAAATGCAGATAACGGAATACCTGGAAATCCAAAAAAATGGTGATCATTTGCTTTATACGGCTACAGTTCCCGGGCAAAACCAGGGAGAAACCATCATTTTCAGAGCGGTAACCACAGACAGCATATATTCTTTTGAAAATCCCGGACATGATTTTCCAAAGTATATCAGCTACCAGTCACCAGGAAAAAATAAATTGATCGCCCGGATCGGTGACGGTGAAAAAACACTCGAATTCAATTTCACATCAGCAAAAATCACATCACCTCAGACAAGTCCGGATGCTGCCACGAATAAAGCTTCATTTATTATAAGCGGTGAATTCTGGACCAGGCCTGAGTTCAGAGACGGATACACCAAGTTGCCTCCACCGGATTCAAAAGGACTCTTGTTCGTGCCGAACCGAACGAGACTCATATTTACACATCATTCAGGCAAGCTGTCATCAAAGGTCGTAGTTCAGGATGCAAGGGTGTTCGGTCAGACCAAATTGATCAACAACACGGACAATGCAGCCACGCAGATTTTTGAAGCCTGGATCAAATACGATTTTACCCCGGAATTTTCCCTAAAAACAGGCCGGCAGATGCTCAATTACGGGGATAAAAGACTGATCAATGACCGCAACTGGAATGTGAACGGAGCTTCTTATGATGTAATGATGTTACAATTTACCCAAAATCAGGGTAAAGCAGATTTTTTTGAAGGTCATCTGGCATTTGGATCCGGTGCAAATGCTTATAGCCAGGTCTTTGCGGATGAATATAAGGTCAACAATCACAAGTACTTCAGCTTTTTATGGCTGAGTAAAAAGTTTTCTGAAAATATACAGTTAAATTTCATGGATGTACTTACGGGCAACCAGGAAGCGGGCACAAAGCATACCATCCACTGGCTGAATACCATCGGGATCAACCCCATATTGAAAACCGGCTCATTTTCCTTTGATGGAAGCGCATATTATCAGCAAGGAAAAACGATCAAAGGTGAAACAGCCGAAGCATATTTGGTGGCTGCAAAAGTATATTATACGGGCAAAAAGATCAGGCTGGACCTGGGTTCAGATCTTTACTCCGGCAAAGCTGCGGATGATCTGACAAATAAGGTCCGCACTTTTAATCCGCTCAATTACGGAGCGCACGGCCACCTGGGTGAAATGGACCATTTTGTGACGATACCTGTTGCAGGCATTCAGGATCATTTTTTCAAGGTCAACTGGTTCGCCAATAAATACCTATCCGCCAAGGCCGACTTTCACTGGTTTTATTTTACTCATAATCAGGCCAATCCTGTTGACACAGAACAAACCCTGGAAAGGTTTGCCGGAAATGAACTGGACATGAACATCGGTTACAAGCTGTCTAAGGAGGTGCAATTCACCCTGGGGTATTCCTTTTTCCTTCCAACGGCCGATTATGAGCGATACAGCCGGATTGAACCGGGAGAAAGCAGGTTTGCCCAATGGGCTTATCTTTCCATGCTGTTCAGGCCGACATTGTTTGAGCATAAAGCAAAATAGGCTGAAGGTTTTATTTTTTTGAAATGTTTTAAACAACTTTAAGATTTGACGGTTTAAATACTACCGACATGTATTAAATAAAATCATTATGGCGACAAACGAATTTCAAAAAGGAGTTAAATTCAGTTATACAGACAGCATAGATTATGCCCCTTCAGCAGTGGTTTCCAAGCATATATTAAAAAAAGATTCAGGAAACGTCAGCCTTTTTGCATTTGATAAAGGAGAAGGTCTGAGTGAGCATACTGCGCCGTTTGATGCAATAGTGGAAGTGATGGACGGTAAAGCGGAAGTCATCATCAACGGTGCGTCCCATTTTCTGAATGCCGGTGAAACGATCATCATGCCGGCCAATGTCCCTCATGCATTGCATGCTGTTGAGCGGTTCAAAATGGTGTTGACGATGATCAAAGCCGGGATGCTGACAATAAGTATTTAGATCTATTTAGATTTGATCCAATCAGTTCGCAGAGTATTTACATATAGTGTACAAAGTTGGGAAATTAAATAAAAGACAAAATAGTATTTAATACATTTGAGAATTATTTTAACAAAATGTACCTTGCGATGAAAAAGTTAATATTATTAATGAATGTATTGATGATAACGGCGGTGTTATCATGTAACAATACAAAACAAGCTGAACCAGGCAATAATTCTCCAGAAATTACTGAACACAAAGGTCAGGCTTCAGTTGAAGATACTGAATCAGCAGCCAACGCGTTAACAGTTGCTAAATCATTGCCCGATTTTACTACACTTGTAGCGGCAATAGAAGCAGCGGGAGTGGAGGATGCAGTTGTCAATGCTGGTCCGCTTACTGTATTTGCCCCGACAAACGCAGCATTTAACAAGCTGCCAAAAGGAACTGTGGATGACTTGCTTAAATCTGAGAATAAGTCAAAATTGGCTTATATTCTAACCAACCACGTTGCACCTGCTAATTATCCGGATGTTCAGCTTATCAAAGAGGCTGAAAAAGGTAGAAAGTTGTATATGGCATCTGGCCAATACCTGGATGTTAAAAAGACAGATGAAGGAATTTCGGTGGGAGGAACAAAGATTCTCAAAACGGTAAAGGTCAGTAATGGCTGGATACATGTGATAGAAGATGTACTTGTACCAGTTGAATAAAAGTCACTAAATCAATAATGATAAAATATTTCAATAAAATTTTTAACATGAATAAATTACTTTATTTATTAATATTTATAGCTTTTAGCGTTTTTGTTTCGTGTGGAACGAAGGAAAATAAATCGTCAAACAACGATGTAAATTCAACCAATACGACTACAGAAACTCAAGATCCTAAAATGAATAAAGGAATAGGCCCTATAACATCTCTCATCCTGGACGAGACAATTGATAGTGTAATGGTGAAAAAAGGCAAAGATGTTTTTGATGCAAAATGTACGGCTTGTCATAAAGTTGATAAAACATATATCGGCCCAAGCCCAAAGGGAATATTGGAAAGAAGGTCTCCGGAGTTTGTTATGAACATGATTTTGAATCCGGAAAAAATGATCGCAGAAAATGAACTAACCAAACAAATGGTTGCAGAATTTAACGGAGCAATCATGGCTAATCAAAATTTGACTGAAGAAGAAGCCCGGGCTGTGTTGGAATATTTCAGAACTCTCTAGGACTTTAATATAGTTATAGCAATTAAAAGGCTCAAAATGAAGTTAATATGAGGATCAATCAGGCTTGATAGCATTAATAAAGCTGGATAGTTATCTTCATAAATTCGGATTATTAAAGAAAAATTAAAAAATGTGCACATGAAAACAAACATCAATATTTATTTTGCAACTATGATCATTATACTGATTTTCGTGGGTTGCAGTAAGAAAAATGGCGGCAATAATGCTGGAGCTTTGACAGGTGATGCCGCAGAAAGAGTTTACGTTAAACCAGGCGAACATGATGAATTTTATGCTTTTATTTCAGGAGGTTTTAGTGGACAATTAGCTGTGTACGGACTACCTTCAGGCAGATTATTTAAAGTGATACCGGTATTTTCAGTTGATGGTGAAAAAGCTTATGGTTTTAATGAAGAAACCAAACCAATGCTTCAAACTTCGCATGGGTTTGTACCCTGGGACGATGCTCACCATCCCGATCTATCACAGACAAAAGGTGAAATAGATGGTAGATGGTGTTTTATCAATGGAAATAACACCCCAAGAATTGCAAGAATAAGTTTAGAAACATATGAAACTGAAGAGATTATAGAGATACCCAATAGTGCTGGTAATCACAGTTCCTCTTTTGTGACAGAAAACACAGAGTATGTTGTGGCCGGAACAAGATTTTCTGTTCCGATACCTCAAAAAGATATGCCGATTAAAGACTATAAAAGCAATTTTAAAGGCGCTATATCTTTTATCAAGGTAGATCCTCAGAAAGGTGATATGAATATTGAATTCCAGGTATTGATGCCAGGGTTTAATTATGATCTTGCGCATCCTGGAAGGGGAAAATCTCATGGATGGGTGTTTTTTACCACGTACAATACAGAAGAAGCCAATTCATTGCTCGAGGTTAATTCTTCACAAAATGACAAAGACTTTATAGCAGCAATAAACTGGCAAAAAGCTGAAGAATACATTAAAGAAGGAAAATTCAAAACAATGCCTGCCAATTATGCTCACAATGTCTATGATGATGCTACACATACTGCAACATCCAAAATGAAAAAGGAAGTCAGGGTTTTGGATCCTGCTGATTGTCCGGGACTGGTTTACTTTATGCCGACGCCTAAATCACCACACGGTTGTGATGTTGATCCATCAGGAGAATACATCGTAGGAAGCGGTAAACTTGCAGCATCGCTTACTGTCCATTCATTTACAAATATGAAAAAGGCAATTGACGAAAAGGCTTTTGATGGAGATGCATATGGAATTCCAATCTTAAAATACGAAAAAACCATTGTGGGTGAGGTCAAACAACCTGGTTTAGGTCCATTGCACACAGAATTTGACGGTAAGGGTAATGCTTATACCACTTTTTTTATTTCGTCTGAAGTTGTTAAATGGAAACTTGGCACCTGGGAAGTAATCGACAGAAAACCTACATACTATTCAGTTGGACACCTTATGATCCCGGGAGGAAATTCACAGAAACCATTTGGAAAATATCTTGTGGCAATGAATAAAATAACTAAAGACAGATATTTACCGACAGGACCAGAAGTCACTCAATCTGCCCAACTTTATGATATATCTGGAGAAAAAATGGAATTATTGCTTGATTTCCCAACTGTGGGTGAGCCTCATTATGCAGCTGGATGTCCGGCTTCTTTGCTGGAGGCAAGATCGAAGAAATTCTATAAACTGGAAGAAAACAAACATGTTTATGCAACTAAAGCGGAAAAAGACGCCAAAGTTGTTAGAAAAGGGAAAGAAGTACATATATATATGACAATGATCAGAAGTCATTTCGCACCTGATAATATTGAAGGCATTAAAGTGGGCGACAAAGTATTTTTTCATGTAACCAATCTTGAACAAGATTACGATGTGCCTCATGGAATTGCAATGATCGGGGCAAATACATCTGAACTTTTGATCATGCCTGGACAAACGGAGACATTTGTGTGGGAACCTAAACAAGTTGGGGTATGGCCGTTCTATTGTACTGACTTTTGTAGTGCATTACATCAGGAGATGCAGGGTTATGTCAGGGTATCACCCGGTAATTCCAATATTGAGCTGAGCTGGACACTGGATGGTGAGTCATTAAATTGATATTTGAAGATAATATAGGTTTTTTGTATGGTGTTTTGAAATGAGTATAATTTAATTCGTATTTGTTTTGAAACACCAATTTTTTTAGAAATTAGTGAAATGAAAAAATCAAGGATTTTAATGGTTAGCGGAGCATTGCTTTTGTTGACTCTTTTTGTCTTTCCAATGTGGAATATTACACTTGAAGCGCCACAATATCCTGTGCCGCTGGGAATGAATATTCACATCAACAAACTTTCTGATGACAATCCCAATGATCTGCAGAACATCAACCTAATGAACCATTACGTTGGCATGAAGGATATTCCTGATCACCTGAAAGAGTTTGAGTTTTTTCCATATGTTGTGATATTTATGGTAATTATCGGAGTTCTGTTAGGATTAAAGGCAAACTACAAGTGGTTTCTTGCATGGTTTATAGCAATGATAATTCTTGGAACATTGGGAATGTATGATTTTTATTTATGGGAATATGATTATGGACATAACTTAAACCCGCATGCGGCAATTAAATTTACAAATGAGGACGGAAGTCCAATGGCTTATCAACCACCATTGATAGGTACAAAAACTATATTAAATTTTACGGCACATTCATATCCCAAAATTGGCGCATATTTTTTGGCTTTGGGGATGCTTTTGGCGTTGGTCGCTTATTTTATCGGCTATAATCAAGCGAAAAAGGTACACATATAAAAATTTCAACAGAAGCAGAAATACTTGACTATGAACAAGTTTAAAGATTTCTTTTGTATGTCCATGCTATTGTTGTTACTTATGACAATTAACTCATGTAGTGTCCAACCAGAGCCAATTCAATACGGTCACGACGAATGCAGTTACTGCAAGATGACCATTGTTGACAAGGCACATTCAGCCCAACTTGTGACTAAAAAAGGGAAGCAATATAAATATGATGCAGTTGAATGCCTGGTCTGGAACATAAATGAATTTCCAGAAATAGCTGAAAATAGTATCTTACTGGTTGCAGATTATCAAAATCCCGGGAATATGTTGTCTGCGGGACAAGCGTCCTACATTATTTCAACCGGTATTAAAAGTCCGATGGGCGCCAATTTGTCGGCAGTAGAAGATGAACAAAAAGTTGATTCCCTCCTCCAATACTTCAAAGGGAACAAATACAAATGGGAGCAACTTTTAGAGGTCTTATCAGAATGATATGATCAGAATTATTTTAATATTGACTTTTCTTATTGCCATGAATAGCTTACAAGCCAAGGTAATCGAGGTATGTAGTTCATGTAGCGTAAAAACAATAAAAGAAGGGATTCGACAAGCAGCTGATTATGATGTTGTACTGGTAAAAAAGGGAACTTACCGCGAATACAATATCGAAGTAAGAAAGCGTTTAATCATCAGAAGCCAGGGACGAGCTGTAATCGATGCACTTACGAAAGGTCATGTATTTCAAGTATTTAGTGATAGAGTAACTATTGAAGGTTTTCATTTTAAAAATGTGGCGCACAGTTACACCAAAGAATATGCTGCGGTTCTTCTTTTTAAAAGCAATCATTTTAAAGTGCTCAACAACAGTTTTGAAAAGATCTTTTTTGGGATTTTGGTGGAGAAATCAAAAAACGGATATATAAAAGGCAATACGATCCGGGGTATTGCAAGGGATGAGGCTGGTTCCGGCAATGGAATTCATCTTTGGCATTGTGAAAACATATTGGTTGAAAATAATAAAATATCCGGGATGCGGGATGGAATATATCTTGAGTTTGTTGAGAAAAGCAGGATCCTGAAAAACACGAGCGAAAATAATATCAGATACGGATTGCACTTTATGTTTTCCAACGATGATGAATACCATTACAACACGTTCAACAACAATGGCGCAGGTGTTGCGGTTATGTTTTCCAAAAGGATCAATATGACAAAAAACCTGTTTTACAACAACTGGGGTCCTTCCTCCTACGGAGTACTTTTGAAAGAGATTTACGATGCACGGATCGAAGAAAATATTTTCAGGGAAAACACCACGGGAATATACCTGGAAGGAAGCACCAGGGTCGACTATAAAAGCAATGATTTTATAAAAAACGGATGGGCTGTAAAAGTTGTGGGTTCATCCTATACCAATATTTTTAAAAACAACAATTTTCTGCACAACTCATTTGATGTATCCTACAACAGCAAAATCAACGACAACAAATTTGAAGGCAACTACTGGAGTTCCTATACCGGATATGATCTCAACAGGGACGGGATCGGTGATGTACCTTTCAGACCCGTAAAACTGTTTTCCTATGTAGTGAATAAAACGCCTGAAACCATTGTTTTACTAAGGAGCTTGTTTGTCGATATTATCAACTTTTCTGAGCGGGTGAGTCCGGTATTTACGCCTGATGATCTGTCGGATGAACAACCTTTAATGAAGCCAGTAAAATGATCACAATCAAGAATTTAATTAAAAATTACGGCAAGCTCGAAGTAATAAAGGGTATGGATTTGTTAATCAAATCCGGAGGAATTTTTGCGATCCTGGGCCCAAACGGTTCCGGGAAAACCACACTCATTAAAAGTATTTTAGGGATGGTGATCCCAAATCACGGAGAAATTACACTAGACGGCAGCAGTGTGATCCAAAAACATGCATATAGGAAAGATATCGATTATTTACCCCAGATCGCAAATTTTCCCAATAACCTTACAGTTACGGAATTGATTAAAATGGTAAAAGACCTGAGAAATAAATCTACAAGGGAAGATATGTTGATCAGGCTATTTGGGTTAGAGGATTTTCTCAATAAGAAACTCGGGAATCTATCGGGAGGTACCAGGCAGAAAGTCAATCTGGTACTGGCGTTCATGTTTGATAGCTCTCTGGTCATTCTGGATGAGCCCACTTCCGGACTGGACCCGGTTTCCCTGATCCGGCTGAAAAGGCTTATTCTCGATGAAAAAGCAAGAGGAAAGACGGTCCTGATCACCTCGCATATCATGGAATTTGTTGAAGAAATGTCTGATGAAATTGTATTTTTACTGGACGGAAAAATACATTTTCAGGGAACCACGGTGGAATTAAAGCAAAAGACGGGTAAACCCGATCTTGAGCAGGCAATTGCTGCAATTTTAATGGATGAAGATGTTTAAAATAATTAAATACAGCTTTTATGACTTAATGCGTAGCCGTTGGAATTACGTTTATTTCTTGTTTTATCTTGCCCTTGGTTTCGTGTTGTTGTTCCTGAATAATGATGTTTCAAAGGCGGTTATCACCTTAATGAATATCATTGTGGTACTGACTCCGCTGATAGGTACTATTTTCGGTGTGATGTATTATTACAATTCAAGGGAATTTACCGAGTTGTTGCTGGCTCAACCTATCAGAAGATCTACCATTTTCATTGGACAATACCTGGGTCTTTCTCTTTCACTTTCTATAAGTCTTGTTCTTGGGCTTGGTATTCCCTTTATCCTTTATGGGGCTATTCAGACCACCGTAATTTTTAATTTTCTCTCGTTGTTACTTACCGGAATGTTCCTTTCTTTCATTTTTGTTGGCATATCCTTTATTATAGCACTGAAAAACGAAAACAAAATAAAGGGATTTGGCTTTGCTATAGTTATGTGGCTTCTGCTTGCCATTATTTATGACGGTCTTTTTCTTATTACTTTATTAGTTTTTGATGAATACCCTCTGGATAAGTTCTCGTTAATAGCCACAGTATTTAATCCGATTGACCTTTCAAGGATCTTAATCTTGCTGAAACTGGATATTTCTGCGCTTATGGGGTATACAGGAGCTGTTTTTGAAAAATACTTTGGAACACAACTCGGGTTATTTCTTTCTTATCTTTCTTTGATCTTATGGGTTGTTTTGCCTGCCTGGGCAATAGTGAAGATTTCTGAAAGCAAGGATTTTTAGAATTTTTGGTCCTTTACTAACTTTATTGTTTAAGGAAGTTGGTGGAAAATTAGAAACAAATGCATTTTAAGTATGAAAAACCCTAATCACCTATTCCATATGGAAGTATTTGACCTTCGGTAACGAGCGAAGGTAGTCATTCTAAATTCAAGCGGGCATTTTTAAGATTTTGAAAAATTCAAAGCGATATTGTATATCATCTTGTTCAAATAAATAATTGGCATAAATAATTTAAATTG
>DDTL01000017.1 GCA_002344345.1 Saprospiraceae bacterium UBA2365 | reverse complement strand
ATCAAATATCAAAACACCAAAAACATCATCACTATCAAAATAATTCACTGGAAAAGCCAGAAAAGAACATGATTTGACATTGATTTTTTTTACTTTTCCCTCACTTAAATTAAAAGTAGTCATGTTATTTATAGTGTAATTCTCTTTTTCCGAATTTGTATATTCTGGAATTTCTTTGTATAAAGCCTGAGCAGTATTATAACATATTCCGACGCAGCCTTCATCTGGTAAATAATGAATTTTGCAATTTTTTTTGTCTTGAACTACCTGATACCTGCCTACTTGCTTCAAATATATAGTATGTTTTGGGGAATAAAATTTTCCTATACACTTGAAACCTTTGTATGCTTTGAATAAAGTTACCCTTACTTTTATGTTATTGATTTTATCATTGTTTTTTATATGGGAAACGAAAATGGCTTTACAAATATTATTGAATACTCCTTGCATCTCACCTTTCTCCATCGCCCTGAGATAATAAAAATATGCAAGGATATTTATACTCAATAATACAATAATGAGATATATGACGTTATCCAATATTTTGCCCCTTAATGAATCTGCTAAAAATCCATCAGTAAATAATAGTTCTCCAGATGAAGCTGATTCAACTAAAATAGTAATAATACCACCAATAAAAAGTTGGATTAAACCGTAGTAGTATTTAGCTTTCTTAACCAATCTTATAATTTTGAAGTCTGATATTTTCTCAAAACAAAAGTATAGATTATGTTACATATTAAAAAATTTACACTTATTTTTTAGGATTATTTTATTATATTTTTATACATTGGATATTTCAATATTATTTAATAATTTAGTTTAGANNTTTCATATTTATCTTTTTTTATATAATTTATCAGGAGTTTGATTAATTACACCATATTTGGATTCCTTTTGAAACTGCAATTTAGCATTTGGACCATCTTTTGTTAAAACCCATGTTGTGCCCGATCTGTCCTTACCTGCATTTAATTCTACATGGTCTAATCGTCCATCACTGTAAAAATCACCATCTGAATCCTTCATAGTATATCCGAAAGCACTTTTAAAAGGCTGAGCTTCTTTTAGAGTTTTATCATTTAATGATTTTTCCCCATAACCTTTTTGTTTTAAAAAGCTTCGAAAATCTCCTTCACACTTTCTCCATAACTACTACTTTTATTACCACTTAATCCATTTATAACCTCAGAAAAGCAATTGAATTTATCCTGATCTGCCAGAAATCCTTCTACAAATTTTCCAATATATGTATCTTTCATATCGATCTTCCCTCCCTTCATGCTTCCATATAATTTATCAATCTGCTTATCATTAAATGCTCCATTTGCCCATTGCTTTAATGATGCTTTATTATCTCCTTTTTCTGCAACCAAATTTATAGTTCTTTTCTTTTCATCATACTTCGGATACCACTCTCCCTCCATCCCAGTCGGATCCACAAACTTCATCGGATTATTATACACATAATTGTACGGACTCCAGGAAGAAAACTTCTCTGCCAGCGGATCCACAACTCCCCACCTCCCAATAGCGGGATCAAACATCCTGGCGCCATAGTCGTAGAGATTGAGACTGAGTTCATTCTGCCATTCTTTACTATTGTATTGGTATCGGTTGGAGTTGGTCATTGGCAGAATGGCCAACGAACTTGTAGCCGTATTATAGTAATAATCAAATTCGGTACTATTGTAGGGGTGTTTCAGCCCAAATGGATAATAATGATTCTCTTTAAGTAATTTTGCTGTGTTATTGTTCAGTTGCTTTGTAATTGACACCCGGATATTGCCCAGGTGATCCTTGATGTGATACACATAGTTGTAAAAACCGGCACTGCCTCCTACGGTATATTTCACATATCCTTCGGCATACTTTATAAACTGAAGCGTGCCATTCAGATACTGGAAATCACCAAGGTATTCTGTATTATTCGTTGTACTGCCCTGTGTCACTGTCTTTTTCATCTTTGTACCCAACGCATCATAGATATACTGTATTGTATAACCACTTGAAAAAGTTAACTTTAGGGGCAGATTGAGGTGATTGTAGGTTATGGCAGTGATTGCTTTGTTTTCATCTTTAGTCATATTGCCATTTGCATCATAGGCATAGTCATTTGAGGGGTCGGAAGCTATCGTACCGGTACCGTCATCATCGAAACCGCTGATGTTGTTTGTTTGATCTATTACTTTTAGCAATCTGTTTTTTGCTGCTGCATCGTAATAGTAGATCAGGTTGTCAATACTAGTGGTGGATGTTTGACTTTCTGCCCCTCCGTTTCTTTGTAATGATGTAATATTGCCATTTTTATCATAGCTTAAAGTCTCATTGTAGGTATTGTTGATACTGCTTGTAGACACATTTTTATAATAAGAGTTTTTCATCCTACTGAGGTCATCATATACATAGCCATATCTGCGTTCTTTGTTATCAGTAGAAGTTTTCCAGTAAGTTTCACTGATATTGCCATTGTACATTTTGTTTATATCGGTATATCCGGTAGAATCATACAAAAGCTTGAAAGCAAAGAGGTCTGAAGGCGAATCCGTCAGATTTGAAATAATATTTATTCTGTTCAACCATCCCCGGATATTGTATGAATAGTCGATTTTTTGAAGGGGAGCAGTTTCAGAATTACCAACTTTTTTTGATTTCAATCTACCCAATGCATCATACGTATTACATGACAATAATTCCTGATTCGGTGTTATCATATTGTGTTTATGAGTAAATAGTCTGCTCTGAGGAGTATACACCATGTTCTCGGTAATTACAAGTTCTGTGCTGCCTGATGTTTTTTTATGGTAAGTGTATTGGGTAGTAATTTTTCCTTCAAAATCGACTGCCCCATTGATTTTCACATATCCACCTCCTGTATAAAGTGTTTTATTGCTTATAGATGAAGCCATCCTGTCCTTTTTGAACAGACCGTATAAATATTTTCCATTAACAGATCCTGAAGTTTCGAGCAATCGAATCCATTCCCCTGTTGTTAGTGTTTTGCAAATATTTTTCGAAGTGAAAGGATTCCGTACTTCCTGCCCTAAAATTAAAGTGAAATCAGCCGGGTTTTGTGGTGCATTATCAAATTTATAGTCATCGTAATAATTGACTGACAAAGTATGATACCTTGTCGTAGGATATGATACGTTTGAATACCTGAATGCTACTCCTCCAATTGTAGTATTTGTTAAGGACTTACTTTCATTCAATTGATAGGTTGCACTTTCTACCTTGTCCTGAATTGTTTTCCTGGCTGCTGATGTGACGGTTGTATCCTTAAATGCTGTAAGGACAATCCTGTTGAATTTGTCGTATTTTGTGATCAGCCATCCGGAAGCTGAAGAATTGGTAAAAGGTGATAATAGAGGACCAATAGCTCTCACTCTATCCAGCTTGTCATAAACTATATATTCCCACTGTTTGCCAACTAATTTCTTTTCAACAACTCTGTTTCTGTGGTCATATTTATACTGATAGCACATATTATCCAGAATAGTCTGTGTGACATTTATAGTCAGATCTACTGCAGGAGGAATTACATAGGTAAGATTGCCAAACTGATCATATACATAATATGTATCGTGAGCTATCAGATAGCCTCCCCCACCGGTATTAACAAAATTGGTTCTCTCAAGGACGACTCTACCTTCAATGTCAGTATATTTTTCTGTTCCTTTATTTGGTTCATCTAAAGTTGTATTTTCATCATAAACTATTGTTTTGTACAACATATTTTCCGCAAAATAAGATGAACTGGTTCCGGAGAAAAGGCTTATTTCTTGCGTCGGTTGGTCTGGAGTTTGATCATCCGGTGACAGGAGAAAAGATGCGGTTTGATATTGAACCTCCGGCGAAGATCAGGAAGTATTTGGAGGAAAAGGAAAGAGATCCGGGGCATTTAGAAGAAACCTGATCGTTTTAAAAAGCATGGGTTTTGGGATTATTTTGAGTTCCAAAATGGTAGTGAAGCAGGTGGGGAATCCGGGAAAGTTTCAGGTAAGTTTTGGAATGAAGGTTTAAAATGAATGGTATTTTTGATTGGTTAATTGCTTAAAATCAAATGGTTGGTTTTTGGAAGAATTTTAATGAAAACTGAATTTTAAAATAAAAATAGTCAGGATATCGAACCCGGTCAAATATACATGCCACGTAGTTCGATATTGTTTTATAATTGTCAACTCAATTTGGAGGGCAGATCAGCCAGAAGTTTGATCTGTAAGTCAATACGGATTAACTGGCTGATCAATAACCAATTCAATGATCACAAGTATTTTGCTCTCTCCGGTTTCCAACAGTGAACCCAGCTTGCGCAATCCAAAGGATGATATGAAATGATGATTCATTCAGAAAATTACCTGAACATCCTTCAATAAACCGAAAATCAAATCTGGTTGAGATCATATTTCGACTGTTATTTTACCGAATTGATCAAAAACTTATTCTTTTTTGATTTTGCCGGACATAAAAAATGATTAACTTTAGTGTGTTCCATTTTTTGGTACTCATTTTTAGCTGATAATCATCTTTTTATGCTGTCAAATAGTTCAAAGTTTTTAAAAATCAGTTTGCATATCCTGTTGAGCTGGTGTTTTTTATATATACAATCTCTCGACGCAATAGAAGTCATCAGGATCAATCAGTTGGGTTACCTTCCGGCAGCTCCCAAAACAGCTGTTTTCCTGAGCGATCAAGAGGTGGCAGGGACGGGATTTCAGCTTGTGAATTGTCTGAATGGCAATGTGGAATTCGAAGGAAAAGCGGAGAAAAGCAATGCTGCGGTTTGGGGAATGGCTACCGCTTACCGGTTGGATTTTTCCGAATGGACAACTGAAGGAGGATACTTCATATTGTTTGGCAAGGTCAGATCCGAATGTTTCAGGATACATGGGGATGTCTATTATGGTGCAGCGGATTTTATTTTGAAATACATGCGTCAGCAGCGATGCGGTTTTAACCCGTATTTTAAGGATTCCTGTCATGTTCATGATGGCATTATTGTCGATCACCCTCAGAAATCCGGTACACCTATCGATGTCAAAGGTGGCTGGCATGACGCATCAGATTATCTACAATACCTGACCACTTCTGCCAACGCGACCTACCAGATGATGTTTGCCTATAATGCCAACCCCTTGAAGTATGGTGATCAGCACCTGGCGAATGGACTGACAGGTAAAAATGGTATACCTGATATTCTGGATGAAATAAAATGGGGTTTGGATTGGATGATCAGGATGAATCCTTCCAAAAATGAAATGTACAATCAGATCGCTGATGACCGTGATCATCGTGGCTTTCGTATACCGACCCTTGATACGGTTTCCTACGGTCTTGGGAAGGCGAGGCCGGTTTATTTTGTGACAGGTAAGCCTCAGGGACTTACTAAGTTTAAAAACCGGAGCACCGGAGTGGCTTCCACAGCCGCAAAGTATGCATCGACCTTTGCTTTTGCTGCAGAGATATTCGCCGAAACAGATCCCGGATTTTCACAACTCCTGAGCGTCAAAGCATTGGATGCCTGGGAATTTGCCCTTTCTGATCCCGGAGTGAATCAGACAGCATGCCATGCTTCCCCCTATTTTTATGAAGAAGATAATTATGTCGATGACATGGAGTTGGCAGCCATTTCACTTTATCATCTGACAGGACGTTCTGAATTTCTCCATCAGGCGAAATACTGGGGTGAACTGGAGCCGGTTACGCCCTGGATGGAGATCCATAGGGCGCGGCATTACCAGTATTATCCCTTTCTCAATCTTGGTCATGGCTTGATCGCTCACGCGGGTGACACAGCCCTGACCAGACAGTTTTTAACATATTATAAAAATGGTTTGGATGCGATGCAGGATTTTGCAAAAGAGGATCCTTTCCGGATCGGCATTCCGTTCCAGTGGTGTTCGAATAATTTTGTGGCTGCTGCGGCTACCCAGGCCAACTATTACAGGAAATTATCAGGTGATGAGACTTATATCCGTATGGAATTTGCGCTTTATGACTGGCTTTTCGGTTGCAATCCATGGGGAACCAGCATGATCTGCGGGTTTCCGGCTGGTGGTGATTTTCCTGAAGATCCTCATTCTGCCATCACGCTTCATATGGGTGTAACGACAGAAGGAGGTCTGGTAGATGGGCCGGTTTATAAAAGTATTTATGAGCAACTCAGGGGAATTCATTTGTTCAATAAAGATGAATATGCTGATTTTCAGGGTGGCAAGGCTGTCTATCATGACGATATCGGCGACTATTCGTCCAATGAACCGACGATGGACGGAACGGCAAGTCTGAGTTATATCCTTTCTTCCCTGGAAAATTCCGGCGCTAACAATCAGGAAAACTGTATGCAAAAAGATGCTTTCGGGGCGATCGTGCGAACGGACAGTTGTTCCGGGAAAGTTCATCTTATATTTTCCGCCCATGAATTTGGAGAAGGCGGAGAAAAGATATTGAAAACCCTGAAAAAGACTGGTGCCAAGGCATCATTTTTTCTGACCGGAGAGTTTTACAGGAATCCTGCCAATGAAAAACTGATCAAAAGGATGATATCCGAAGGTCATTATTTGGGAGCGCATTCAGACAAACATCTGTTGTACAATGATTGGGAGAAAAGGGATTCTATGCTGGTCACAAGAGAAGCATTCGGTCAGGATCTGAGGGATAATTACAGGGCGATGGCTTCATTTGGCATAGAACCAAAAGATGCGGGATTTTATCTTCCTCCGTACGAATGGTACAATGCACGAATAGTGGACTGGTGCCGGCAAGCGGGTCTGAACGTGGTCAACTTCACTCCCGGTTTCAGGACAAATGCAGATTATACTACGCCGGATATGCCAAACTATCGTTCATCAAATGCCATCATCGCGGATTTTCAGGCAAAGATCCGCAACGATGAAAAATCTCTGAATGGCAGTATAATGCTGATCCATCTGGGTACACATCCTGACAGGAAAGATAAATTGTACGATAAATTGGAAGTGATCATTCAAAGTTTGAAAAACAGGGGATTTGTACTTGTGCGATTATAGATCCATTTTGAAGCCTGAACGGGTTTTCAATTGTGATACCATTGCAATCAAGTATGATATAATGTATTGTAATACAGTGATATGGTATTTTTAGGCGCAAAAACGAATTATTAAGTGTTCTTTGTGTTCGAAGAATATAGCTTCAGTTTAAAAGAGAAAATGAATGTTGATGGCTTTAAATGATGAATAGTCTGGTAAAAGGTCTTTGCGTTGTCTGAAGTTTGCAAATCAGACCAATATGGTTTAATAATAAATGGTGATCATGTTAACTGTGGTTTGGAGGTACCGGTGATCATTCAGGATAAAACATTTTTTTGGTTCGATATGGATAGTTACCATTGGGAATGATACAAGTCTGATTTGCAAACTTCAGGGAACGGAGGCTAAACGGAATATCGAACCCCGTAAGATATATAACCATCGGAGTCGATCCCCTGCCGGCAGGCTCATAGGGGCAAGCAAAGGATTAACGATTTGAGATTTTAGAATAAAAATACTACACCTGGAATCGTTAATCGGTCTTCTTAAATCAATTTCCTCTTTGGTTCCGGCTCGTCAAAACTTGGCGTAAGTTGAACAGGCACAGTCAGAAATGATACAAGTCTGACGTTGCAAACTTCAGACAACAGAGAGGGTAAATTGTACTTTTTGATTGTCAAAATGTGGTTTTTGAATTGTCCCGAACATTAATTCTGACGGACTACCCCAAAACAAAAAGAGATCACACCCTCAGATGCAATCTCTTTTT
>DDTL01000135.1:15117-16793 GCA_002344345.1 Saprospiraceae bacterium UBA2365 | reverse complement strand
CGTTGCCAACTGTATTTTTCGAACGTTGATTAAGAGGATCGTTGCATGTCCAATGTGGGAGTCGCTACGAATTTTCAAATCTCGCAGATCACGACATTCATCGTCGTGATTCAAATTATCAAAACACTCCTCCCATTCCTTAAAATCAGTCCGGCAGGGATCACAGGTGTATAACCGTATGCAAGCGATAGTGCTGCTTACGGAACATTTTCTGTATGCCTTATACCACTAAATTCATTCGATGGATGACCTCTCTGAATTCAATACAAATGCTGATTTTCCATATTCGGTTATTTTTGAGATTAATGGATAAAGCTGCATAGGTAGAGCGTTTTGAAACTGCCGTTTTACTACTGATGGTAGTTGCCGGAAACAATTTCTTTCACCACATAGTTCAACATCAGGATATTGTCGTCAGGGATTGAAGGGATTCTCAAGGAAATTCAAAACTTCAATTGAGCCTGAACCTCTTTTGCGGCTTTGCGAGAAAAAAAAAGGCCCGTATCTTACGATACAGGCCAATTAAAATCATCCTACAATCCTAAAACTTCAACCCTTTGATCAGCAGATACTCGTTAGAGTTCGTTCCATATTGCCCTTTGACATAGGATTTGATCCTTTGTCCACGAGCCTTGAGTTCTTTATACATAGCTTTCCTTTCTTGTGTGACTGATCTGATTTCAAGTTTCTTTGTGGCTATCCGGGCGTTGAAATCAGTCAGTTTATCTGCAGTTTCTTTCAGCGTACTGATTTTCACTCTTTCATTAGACGTTTCGTAACCAGTAAAATTGCTCAATGCTGCGATGATATCTTTGAGCACCTGAGTCATGGAGCCATAGGATCGTTCCACGTTGTCATAAGCTTTTTCGCCTGCTTCGGTCGAAGGATCCTGAGTAGGTTTTTTAACTTTTGTGCCACGGATCAACGCAAGGTGTCTGTTGATGGTATCCGCTTCGGAGGAAGATTTGCCATACTGGCTGTCCACAGCTGCTTTAATCTGGACGAACAGTTTTTGCAGGGAATCTTCATTATTGTCAAATGCATCCTGCCTGTTATCGACTAAAGCGACGTGACTTTCTTTGGTACTTGAAACTTTGGCATTGATTTCCAGCAGTTGGGCGATGAAGGCAGTCATACCTTCAATTTTCTCTTTAGGTCTTGTTGGTGAATAGTTTTCAAATCCTGAAATGTAGGTGAGCAAGTCGTTTGCTCTGGACATTTTTGCTCTGTAAGAGACATCATTTTTTGCCATAAATAAGAAATTTTAATAAGTGAACTAAAAAAATATCGACCAATAATTCAGTGAACCTATTACCCGGTGAACTAAAGCCAGGCTGAACGATTCATTCATTGAACCAATACCCGGTGAACTAAAGTTAATGTGTATAATGGATCAGTGAACTATCAGTATTTCGATACAAAGAAAATATCATCAGTTTCATCCATCCAAACATTTATCTGATTTTAAGAAATATTTAACATTTATAGCAATGGAATACCTTAAAATATCCCTTTTATATTTTAACAAACGTACGTTCAACCTAATTACGAAAAAGCTTATCCTGCAAAGATATGATTTATTATGGCCTGTCAGACTATGTCCTGGCACGTTTAAGACACTATCACGCAAGTGCAAGACATTATGACGTGAATGCAAGACATGATCAGGCGAGTGC
>DDTL01000135.1:0-15056 GCA_002344345.1 Saprospiraceae bacterium UBA2365 | reverse complement strand
CATGATCAGGCGAGTGCAAGACATGATCACGCAAGTGTAAGACATGATCACGTGGGTGCAAGACATGATCAGGCGAGTGCAAGACATAATCACGTGGGTAGTATAAAATATTTTATACTCTCGAATCAGAGCCCGGAAAGGGTGATTTTTATATATTCGAGGGGTGTTGCACATCACACCATCACATGGCGGTATCGCCCCTCGCTAACGCTCCTCGCAAAATCCACACATCATTCATATGAAATTATCAGATCCAAATGATAATAATTATGTATTTTGCAGTTCGATAACCGGATGATACATGAAATAATAAGTGGAGTATGAGTTTGTTTCAAAAATCAGTAGAGCAGAAATATCTGAACGAATTGGATCAAGAGCTGATTGACCAAAAATATCTGGCATTTCAAGACTATTTTGGCAATCCTGCAATCCAGGAGAACATCAGGAATTCCAAAGAGGAGCAGTTTCAGGAAGGATTTTTACGCGAACTATTCGTTTCGATTTTGGGATATACCCTCTTTCCTCAACCCGATTTCAACCTGACCACTGAATTGAAAAACATAGCCAACAGCAAAAAGGCTGACGGCGCCATCCTGAAAGGCGCAGATGCTGTTGCTGTGATTGAGTTAAAAGGCACGGACACCACCGATTTAGATAAAATTGAAGCACAGGCATTCGGTTACAAAAACCATAATCCGAAATGCGTTTATGTGATCACATCCAATTTTGAAAAACTTCGTTTTTACATACAGTATGCCGTTGAGCATCTGGATTTTGACTTGTTCAGGCTATCTCGCGAACAGTTTGCCCTCATGTGGCTTTGTCTGTCTAAAGAAAATTTACTCAACGGAGTACCCCTTAAAATTAAAGAATCATCGCTTTTCCAGGAAGAAAACATCACCAAAAAACTATATGCCGATTATTCCAGGTTCAGAACAGCCATGTACAATAACCTGACCAAGAAAAACCCCGAAACAGATAAACTGCTGCTTTTCAAGAAAACACAAAAATTGCTGGATCGTTTTCTGTTCATCCTTTTTGCGGAAGACCGGTTGTTGCTGCCACCCAATTCGATCAGCGAAATTGTAAAACAATGGATTGCATTAAAAGAAGATATGGACGTATATGTTCCATTGTACGACCGGTTCAAAAAATACTTCGGATACATGAATACGGGTTACATTGGCAAAAAATACGAGATTTATGCGTACAATGGCGGTTTGTTCGCACCCGATGAACTATTGGACAGCATTTCGATTGACGATGAAATCCTGTACGAACATACTTTAGCTTTGAGCAATTACAACTATGAAACCGAGGTAGATGTAAATACGCTCGGACATATTTTTGAACATTCGCTCGGCGAAATTGAAAGCGTTCAGGCAGAGATCAAAGGTGAAAAAATTGATCATCAAAAGACCAAACGAAAGAAAGACGGCATTTTTTACACACCCAAATACATTACAAAATACATCGTTGAGCACACGGTCGGAAAGCTTTGCGAAGAAAAACGGACTGAACTGGGCATCATAGATGAAGAATACGCCAAAGGTCGTAAAAACCGCAAAAAAGAGACCCTATCGGCTCTTGATAAAAAGCTGGAAGCATACCGCCAATGGCTTTTGAGCCTGACGATACTCGACCCTGCCTGTGGTTCCGGCGCATTCCTGAACCAAGCGCTGGACTTTCTGATCACGGAACATCAAAAAATCGATGAATTGCGCGCACAGCTTTTGGAAAGTAGTCTGTTTTTTTCTTATATCACGACTGACATCCTCGAAAAAAATATTTACGGTGTAGACATCAATGAAGAATCTGTGGAAATCGCCAAACTATCGCTTTGGCTGAGAACCGCCCAAAAGGGAAGGAAACTGAATACCCTTTCCAACAATATTAAATGCGGAAATTCACTCATAGACGACCCTGAAATCGCCGGTGAAAAGGCATTCAACTGGCAGAATGAATTTCCTGAAATATTTGCAAATGGCGGGTTTGATGTGGTGATCGGGAATCCGCCGTATATACAATTGCAAAAAGAAGGAGGAAAACTGGCTCAGGCTTTTGAGCATCAGGGATTCTCAACTTTCGAACGAACTGGTGATATCTATTCGCTTTTTTATGAAAAGGGCATACAACTTTTGAAAATAAATGGCTTGTTGACCTTTATCACCTCTAACAAATGGATGCGTGCCGGTTATGGCAAAAGCACTCGCAACTTTTTCTGCCAACACAACCCGTTAAAACTCATAGACCTGGGCAGTGGGATTTTTGAATCTGCAACGGTGGATACCAATATCCTCATCATCCAGAAATGTGCCTCCAAACCTGATAATTATGAGGTAAAGGCACTCGATATTTCCAAAGAAAAAAACATATCTTCTTTCGAATCATTTGACAACCGATGGGTTACATTGACCCAACTCTCCAATGACTCCTGGACCATAGCCTCTGACATCGAACAAGGTATTAAAGCAAAAATTGAGCGAATCGGAAAACCACTCAGAGAATGGGATATTCAAATCAATTATGGGATTAAGACCGGCTTCAATGAAGCTTTTATTATAGACGGCAAAAAGAAAGATGAATTGATTGCACAAGACCCTAAAAGTGCAGAGATCATCAAACCCATTCTCAGGGGCAGGGATATCAAACGGTACAAAGCTGAATTTGCTGATCTGTGGTTGATTAATTCTCATAATGGTATCAAAGGCAAGTTGCCAAAAGTCAACGTTGTAAAAGATTATCCAGCCATTTACAAGCATCTTCAGCAATATGAAAAACAGCTTGTTAAACGCCAGGACCAAGGCGACCATTGGACAAATCTACGTAATTGTGCATATATTCAGGAATTTGAAAAAGAAAAGATAATTTATCCGAATATGACCTTGTATTTGCCTTTTATTTTTAATGATAAAGGGTACTTTATAAACGACAAGGGTTATATCCTTTCAAGTGATTATTTTACTTTGAAATTTTTAGTTGGATATTTGAATTCAAAAATCGCACATCGTTGGATAAGGAAAAATTGTCCTGAATTACAAGGAGGTACACGCGAGTTAAGAAAAATATTTTTTGAAAACATTCCTGTTCCCCACCTTTCTAATCCCTTGCAGCAGCCCTTTATAGATTTGGTTGATAAGGTATTGGAAGGTAAAGAAAACGGATTGGATACTACAGCATTGGAGCAACAAATCGACCTTATGGTTTACCGCCTATACGAGCTCACTTATGAAGAAGTGAAAGTGATAGACCCGGAATTTAAACTCATCAAAGAGGCGTACGAAAGAATACAAATGGAATAGGAAAAATGGCAGGTTAACTCATATTTTGAATGGATAACAAACATATCAGTGATTTGCAGTATCAGATTGAAAAGGAGTGAATTAAATATAAAACATTCAATTATAGCCCATAGATGATCAGGTTATCAATATTAATTTCGATTTTCTTTATTGTTCATTCTGCCAATGCGGTGGATACGTTAAGAATTGCCAAGCCAATTTCACTGGATAAAATAGGGATTCCGGAGGGAGATGATTATTTGCTCATTCAAAAGAAAGCAATTCAAATACCTCATGGAGATAATAATAGATTTGGATTCTTTAACTATTTTGACTATTCAAGAAATAAATTTTCTTATGTCCTTTTCAGGAATTGTTTTTTTAACGTTTATGAGCTACCATTAAGCATTGGAACATTGGGATCAAATTCCGGGTTTTATGTACTGGATAGCTGTGAAATTGAATACTTTCCAATTGTTAAAAGTTCAGGTACCATTTCCATCAACTCCAGCTTGCTGAAGTTCCTGACTGTCGAAGATACCCGGAATCTTCAGCTTCAATTATTGGATTTGAATTCTATTTCATACATATTGATTGATAAAAATTCCAAGCTTAAAATGCAGCATATGAATTGTTCCTATGCTGATTCGGCATCATTAAGGATATACCATTCATCCATTGATGAATTTGATTTTGCGTATGATGAAAGAAGCGGATGCGATATTTATTTTGTAAATGATACCTTAAACCGATTTATAGCATCCACTTTGGAAAAAGAAAGCCATGATTCTGACACGGCACAAAAAAAGTACCCTTATGAGAATAAGTTCTATTTTAAAAACTGTTATATAAACACTTCTTTTGTGTTTTTTGAACCTGTACCTAATTCAGTTTTTGTCTTTGACAATTGCACGTTTGGCTCGGATTCCGATCTGGATGATCTGGCAATTGACAAGTTAGTGATCAAAAACTGTCAATATTTTCCGGAACAGTTTACCATAAGCTTCAGGGAAAAATCAAAGAAGGTAGATATCAGCCTTGTCAATGTTAATCTGGATAATATCCGGATGGATATTTTGCCTAATATGCGGCTAGTTTTTGACTCAGAAATAAGTGCAGATGAAATTTCGAACAGTTATTTTAACCTTCTGGAAAAATTCAGAAAAGAAGGTAAAGACCGCAGCTATAGGATCGTAGACCTGCAATACAGAGAATGGAAGGGTGGTGTATGGAATTTTATAGCGAAGATTTGGTGGAATTACGGCTATGACCGAGGGCGTGTTTTTCTGTGGACTATAGGGTTTATCTGTCTTTTTTTAGTGTTTAATTTCTTTTTCTGGCCTCAGATCACAGGAATTTATAACCCCTTCGAAAATATTAAAAAAGAAGATGTCAATCAGCATATAATGGAAAAATTAGTGAAAGCTCTTGTTTACACCTTATTTGTTTTTTTTGCAATCATAGTTGACTTTAAAAAGATCAGATTCACTAATCCATATTTAATTATATATATATTATGTCAACACGTTATAGGCATATTATGTATTTTATTTATCGTTGAGTATGTTTTCAAATTGTGAGAATGGGAAATATCCATCGTTAGCCGAAAGTTTGCAACTTCAGGCGTATATTTTCCAATACATTCGTATCCAACTTGCGCAGACAGAAGCACCAAAGATACTGTAGCCATCGGATCTCACCATTTTTACACCTACAGAATCTCTTCATTATCAGGTGAAAAAAGTTATTTATTTAGGTTCATTTGACATAATTTTGAGTAGGAGAAAAAAATACTATTCAGGAAGCTAAATATTTATTCGTTTTCCCGAACCATTGGCCTGAAGAAAACGTCTTCCTGATAAGCAAAACAATAGCATTTTATTTTATGGATAGTATTTGATTGTAAAAAAAAATTGTAATAATGAAAACACAAAAATTTCCCATCATGAAATCTTTCTCTAAGATTTTATACATACTTTTAACATGTTCACTTTTTTATTCCTGCTCCTTATTCGAATGGGAAAAGCCTGATCCATATGAATATGAAAAAAATAGACATAGATTTTTGAGGTGCAAAGTTAACGGTGAGGAATGGTCAGATCAATATTATTTTGGGTATGGTGGATTATATCATGCCCAATGGGAGTATTTTGGAAATCCAAGTCATAAGCGTTATGGAGAATTATATGCCACAGCCGATTACCGTCCGGAAAAAGATATTTTTGAGTCATTATTTATCCAAATTGATAACATGAATAAAGGCGATAATATAATAAGTATGAACAATCATAACAGCGCCATATTTTTGGATTTGACACCTGATCCAGGATTATTTTACTATTTGGATACGACCCGATCCTATTCGTTTTATGTTTCTGAGATAGACACTGTCAATCATATCCTTAAAGGCACTTTCCATTTTACGGCGCTGACCAAAGACAAAAGCAAGGCTGTAATAGTGACCGATGGAGAATTTGACTGGAAGCCCTACTGGTATTTATGAATTTTGATTTATTATTTTTATATAACCTGAATAATTAAGTTCACAGAAACCGTATTACCCCCTGTTGTGGCCTTACATTGTCCCCAAAACCCTTTATTATGAACACAAAACCATTGTTTTCATGGATTGTCTTTCTGACAATAATTTTTACCATCGATGTCTGAAGTTTGCAACTTCAGACTTATATTTTTCATTATATTCGTATCCACCTTGCGCAGACAGCAGCACCAAAGATACTGTAGCCATCGGATATCACCATTTTTCACGCCAACAGCTTATCTTTGTTATCGCTCAATGTAACAAGTCCACCCGCAAATAGCCCATTTGGTTTTTATCTGACCCACAATCCAACGCTTTAAAAAACCAAAAGAGTCAATTTTTGCCAACGTACGACAGAAAAAAACGAACAGAAAATTAGAAAAATAAAAACAACTAAAACTTTTAAATATTCTCAAAATTTCGTATGAAGTGCTAATTTTGTAAACTTAATCCAGTACATTAGCATTAGAGATCAAATGACAGGACAAGAAGTAATAGATTTAATTGGCTTGGACAGAGCCAAATCCGTAAATTCAAAGGGTAGTCATCTTTTGGAAAGCGAGTCTATTGTTTTAAATCAACTCAAAGAACAAAACTTCGGAGTTGATTCGGTTTATTTCAATACTGATGAAAATAATAATAGCTTTCCTGCTGTGTTTTTGAAAAAAGTGAACACTTTTGATTTAGAAACACTTCAAACTATAGCGGATACCCACAAAAAAATATGGAACTATAAAAGGGTGTTGTTTTTATACGTTTATTCTGAAACAGAAATTCGCATTTACAATTGTTCAGAAAAACCCCTGATTAAAACCAAAGAGAGCATTGATTACGAAAAGGGGCTGAAAAACCTGGAAATATACACTTACTCTGACAAAAATCAACTTGAAGAACTCAATAAGCTTTTCTCCCGCATCGCCATTGACACAGGAATTATATGGACTTTACCAGAAGCACAGTTTATAAGAGACAAAATAAATTTACAGAAGAGGGTAGATGAATATTTAGTAAAGAGTTTTGTAAATGTTACTAATGTACTTAATGGTCAAGGTATTGATACTGAAGTTGTCCATAAAGTAATTCTTCGTTCTCTGTTTCTATTATATCTCGAAGATAGAGAAGCCGCTGATAAAACATTCTATTCTCAATTTAGAGAGAATGCAGAATCCTACTTTGATATTCTTGATGATAGTGAAGCAACTTATAAACTTTTTGAAAAATTAGCATATCATTTTAATGGGAATGTATTCTCCATTGAGCAGTCAGAAAAAAGACTTAACAACGAACAGCTTAATATTATAAAACTATGCTTTATAAGAGGTAGGGAGAAGTTTGACTCTAAACAATTGTTTGATGATGATTGGAAACAATTTAGGATCTTCAACTTTAGAATTATTCAGATAGAGTTAATCAGTGAGATTTATGAAAATTTCTTAGCAGAAACGGAGGGTTCAATAAAAGAAGATTCAGGTGCTTATTACACCCCACCCGCCTTAGTAGAGTTTATCTTAAATGATAAATTGCCAATAAAAGAATCTGATAAGGAGTATAGAGTAAAAATTTTGGATCCAAGTTGTGGGTCGGGAATTTTTTTGGTGCAAAGCTTCAATAGAATAGTAACGAGATTTGAAAATGCCAACAATATTGATAAACTAACAGACTTTAAAACTCTTGTTGATTTATTAAAACAAAATATTTTTGGAATTGAAATAAATCCAAAAGCAATCAGAGTTGCAGCATTTAGTTTGTATTTGGCACTTGTTGACAAACTAAATCCAAAGGATTTATGGCAGAAAGAAGAGTTTCAATTGCCCTATTTAATAAACGACCCAAACGAAACAAATTCTGAAAAGCAAGGTTATAATCTTTATCTAAGAGATACTATTTCTGACTTATCAAACGAAATAATCCTTAAGAACTTTCAATTAGTAGTGGGGAATCCACCATTTGGTCAATTGCTGTCAAAAGACAAAGACATTGCGGCCAAACATACGAACCTTAGGATTTATTGTGATAAACACAAATTCGCTAAAGAAATGGTTTTGCCATTTCTTCATAAAGCCATAGACTTTGCTCCAGAAGGTGAAATAGCTTTAATTTTCAATACTAAAGTTTTAACAAACACTGGTAGTACATTTCAAAACTTCAGAAAATGGTTGTTTAATAAGTGCTATGTAGAAAAGGTCTTCAACTTTTCAATCCTGAGAAAGGCTCCTAAAAGGTTTGGTGGTCAATTGTTTGGAGATGCAACAGGCCCAATCAGTATTGTGTATTACAAAAAGGAGGAAGAAAATCCAAGCAAAACCATAGCCTACTATGCCCCAAAAACTTATGTGCGTTCAAATATTATAGAAGGACTTTGTATTGACTCCACAGACTTAAAATTTCTTCCAAGAGAGGAATGTCAAAAGCCCGACAGTAAAATTTGGAAAGTGGCAATGTGGGGTGGGATGAATGATTGGGAGTTGATAAATAGATTGTTAGAACAAAAAAACAATGTTATCACTTATTTAAAATCAAACAAAATTAATTATAGTGTAGGACTTCAACCTCTTAATAAATCTACTGAAAAACCAATTATAGATAATGATATTTCAGCGATGAAATTCATTCGACCAGAAAAAATCGAACGTTTCTATACTGGTAAAGACACTTTTTCAAATATAAATTCTTTGTTGAAAAACAAGGATACCATTAATACATACTTAAGCTTTTATTCAGTGAATACTCTTCATGAATTACCTTCAATAAATGCATTTCGGAGAATCACTGGAAAAGATTTATTTTCTGGACCTTTATTACTTGCCAAAGAAGGGTTTAAAAACAATCAACTTTGTTTCAGTTTTGTTGAGAATGGAGTTGTATATAATAGTACCGTTTTAGGTTTCAAGTCAGATAATAAAGATAAATTACGTTTTCTATCAAGTGTTTTAAACTCTAAGTTGACCACATACTTTTTGCTGTTAATTTCCAATTCTTGGGGAGTTGAAAGGGAAAGAATTAAGCCAAATGAGATATATAAACTCCCTATTGTTATTAATGAAAAAACAATAAGCAATTTAACTCTTTTGCATAAAGAGATAGAGAATAAGATAAAAACAGCTATTTTAAATATAGATTACATTGATATTGAAAATAAAATCAATGAATTAATACTTAATCTTTACAATATTGATTCTAAAGAAAGACAGTCAATAGATGATTTCATATCTTATTTCGTTGATTTATTCCACAAGCAAGAAAAATCCAAAGCACTTTTACCCGCACAAAATGACCAACCAAAAGAATATGCTGAGCTTATTTCATCAGAACTTAATGAATTTCTTGAAGGACAAGATTTGTTTGCTAATGCAACAGTATATCCTATTAGCTCATCATCACCTTTGATGATGATTAAACTAACTCACGAAAGTAAAAAAAGAGAAATCACATTCTCTAAAGAAAATGTTGAGTCTGAACTCAAAAAAATTGAAAAATACGCCTTAATAGAAAGAAAAGCTTCAAACATTTACTTCAGGAAAAAACTTAACTATAGTCGACACGGTGAAATTTTTATTATTCGCCCTAATCAACGCAGATTTTGGTCAAAATCAATGGCTTTGGAAGATGCTTCTGAACTAATACTCGAAATGCTAAATGGGGTTCACGATGAAGCTTAGCGAGACTTATCAAAATATTTTTTTTCGGTTAATTAATGATGCATATCAGACGTCAATGGAAGAAAAAAGATTTAAGCTTGATTGGGACGAAAATGATTTTTCAGAGTTATTGAATCATTATATAAGGCAAAACCCTGTTTCTATAAAGCATAGAATTTTTTGTAAGACCGAAAATAAAAATTTTAACCCAAATGAAGAACTAGAAAAGGGGTATGCCGACAAATTATCAAGAATAGATTTTGTGTTTTCCGTTTTTTCGAAATCAGAACGACATGAATATTTTATGGAAGCCAAGAACCTAAAAGAAAGTAGCTATTCATTAAAACGAAGATACATAGACACTGGAATAGGAAATTTCAAATCCAAAAAATATCAAAACGGTAACTTAATTGGGTATTTACTTGAGGGAGAAACAGAAAAAACTATTATAGGAATAAATTCATTATTAAATAAATATAACAGAAAGACTGAAATATTATATCCAATTCAACATAAGGTTATAAGGAACTATTTTGAATCAAATCATTCTGAAATAGAAACATTGAAACACTTGATATTTGACTTTACGACAATTTGAAACTGATGCCAATGCTTCAAAGCCACACATATTGCCAAGTCTCGCATCAGCTGACACACAAACCAAAACTTGGTAAAGAGTGTGTCTGCCCAATCGCACGACCAAAACGACCGATAAACAAACGGACGAAAAAGAACACCGAAGCGATAACAGCGGTTTGGAGTAATGGTGGGTGAGGTTCTTCGTATGAACATTTGTGCTATATTTTAAGTGTGTGCTTCGTATCAACATTTGTGGAATTAATCCACCACTACACCAAGCTGCAAACCGTTGCATGCCTGTTACTTTCGGTTCAAATCTGCCAATAATAATGTCAGCCCTGATCTCTTTTTGATTTTACAAACCTATATTTGCATTTCTGTTTTAAAGAATTTTCTGGAACGTTCATGCGATTTAAGAATTTATCACTTTTCACAGTAAAATGAAATGACAATTACCAAGACTATTTTAAAATTGACCAGCCTGTTGATTTTACTCATAATGCTGGCATGTAAAAACACATCATCAGAACATTCGTCACCGGATATCACCATTTTCCACGCCGGCAGCCTTTCAGTACCATTTAAGGAACTTGCAGATTCATTTAAGATCGAGCATCCCGGGTTCAATCCTAAGATGGAATCATCAGGAAGTGTAGATGCAGCACGGAAAATCACAGACCTCGATAAAAACTGCGATCTGATAGCTGTGGCAGATTACCTGGTGATTGAAAATCTGCTGATCCCTGATCATACAGATTGGCAATACGGCTTTGCATCCAATGAAATGGTGATCGCTTATTCAGATGGTTCAAAAAATGCCGCAAAGATCACTGCTGACAATTGGTATCAGCTCATACAGGAAGAAGGCGTATTCATTGGACGTTCTGATCCCAATGCAGACCCATGCGGTTACCGGACGATTTTTATGTTCAAACTGGCAGAAAAATTCTATCATATGCCTGGTTTAGCTGAAAAACTGACCGGCCTGGATAATTCGGTGATCCGACCAAAAGAAGTGGATCTGTTATCGCTGCTCCACAGTGGCAATATAGACTATTTGTTCATTTATAAATCAGTGGCCATACAACACCAGCTCAGATTCGTTGAATTGCCGGATGAGTTGAATCTGAGTGATCCGAAACTGGAGGAATGGTATGGGCAGGTGAGTGTCAAAGTCAGGGGTAAAAAACCGGGTGACCTGACAGAAATCAAGGGATCGTCCATCCTGTATAGTTTTAGCATACCAGAAAATGCAGAAAATCCTGAGGGCGCATTGGAGTTTATCCGTTTTGTTACAGATCCGGAAAAGGGAGGGAAAATTTTCCAGAAAAACGGGATGAAAACCATCCAATTTCTCGATCCCCGGTATCAGGAACTTGCTCCGGATTTCACACCTTGAAAAAAATGAAACTCCCTGATTCTAAAAAGTTCTAAGAATGCGCGATGAGATAGAAATATTGTACGAAGATGAAGATCTCATCGCTGTCAATAAGCCTCCCGGATTGTTGATGCATCGTTCCAGGTTGAGTGAGGATTCCGTGTTTTTACTGCAAAAACTGAGGATACAATTGGGCTACAGAATATATACCACCCACCGTCTGGACAGAGCTACTTCAGGCGCTGTGGTTTTTGGGAAAAATGAGCATACAGCGGCTGCAGTTAACCATTTGTTTGCAGAACATAAAGTTGAGAAAAACTATCTGGCTATTCTACGAGGCTGGATTCCGGATCAGGGTGTAATTGACCATGCATTGGCTGATCCCGAATCAAAACAACCCGTGTCTAAATCAGCCCTGACCAGTTATACCTGCCTATCCCGCGCAGAAATTCCTGTGCCCATCGGTTTGCGGTACCAGACCGCAAGATTCAGCCTGGCAGAGATCATTCCCCTGACAGGGCGGAGACACCAGATCAGGAAACACTTCGCACATCTTCGACATCCTGTCATCGGTGATAAAAAACATGGAGATGTCAAGCACAACAGCTATTTCAGGGATCATTTTAGCCTGACGCGTATGTTTCTTCATGCCGCTGAATTGAATTTCCGTCATCCGACTTTGGGTATTCAACTGAATATCAAAGCGCCTTTTGATCCGGCTTTTGCTGAAGGCTTAAAAATTACCGGTTTAACACTACCTGATTAGAATTATTCCCCGGGATAAATTGAATTTCAATGTTGCCAGTTGGGTGAAGTTTACAACTTCAGACTTGTATTTTTCTTTGCATTCGCATCCCAACCAATCTGAACAATAACCACCTGAAAGCCTATAGACCTGAATATTTACAATTATTGTAGTTGTTATGTTGAGTTAATTTTGACGCACTTGTTCAATTGCCGCCCCATTTATGGGGTGGATGATATAGAATTATTAAACCAGGCTTTAGCCAAATGTTCATAAGTTTTTGGCTAAAACCGATGCAATATCTCAAATATATCCGGCAGCTAAAGCAGCCGGCAATTTATTGCCAACACAACAGTAATTGTTTATGTTGAAAGTCTTTTAGTCTTTAGCTTTTTGCCTATGATGTATGCATGCTTCAATTTATACAGCAATTACAGTGTATTTTGCTAAAAGCTGTCTCAAACCCTATAGACTAAAAGACTGATCAGCTGACCACCTGAATTATTACAATTATTGATTAAATTTGCACCAGTAATGAAAAGTGTGCGATATTCCAACAAAAATCTCCTGTTTTACTTTTTCGGAGGCTTGGCTTTGATGTTCATCATTGCACCTGTGATCAATATGTTTTGGGCCACAGAGATGAACCTGTTGTTTGCCACGGCCAGGGATCAGGATGTCAGAGCCAGCATTATGATCACTTTGTCGGTTTCACTCATCACCACCCTTATATTCGCATTTTTTGCCATTCCGCTGGCTTATCTGATATCCAAAACTTCAGGTTGGGTCCGAAATTTATTGATGGGCATCATAAGCATTCCAATAGTTATACCGCATTCAGCAGCCGGGATTGCTGTATTGGGACTTGTTTCCAGAAATTCTGTTTTAGGCAAAATGGCCTCTCAAATCGGCATCAGTTTCATCGACAGCCCCTGGGGAATCGGTGCTGCCATGGCTTATGTCAGTCTGCCTTTCCTGGTCATATCTGCAGTGAACGGTTTTTCTGAAATTCCGAAAAATCTGGAAAACGCCGCCTTGAATCTCGGGGCATCCGGATGGCAGGTTTTTAGCCGTATCTCGCTTCCACTCGCTAAAACATCTGTTTTCTCCGGTCTGATACTGATGTTTTCTCGCGGGATCAGTGAGTTTGGTGCAGTGATCATGCTCGCTTATTTTCCAACCATCACACCCATTTTGATCTATGACCGGTTTACTTCATTCGGTCTTGAATATGCCAGGCCGGTAGCCGTGATTTTTGTATTGATCTGCCTGGCAGTTTTCCTGTTGTTTTATTTGCTGGCCAATAAAAAACACAGGGATGCTTGAGTTGAAAAATGTCAGTATTAAGTTTTCCGGGTTTTCGCTGGATAACATTTCCCTGGTAGTGGCTGAAAATGAATATCATATGCTACTCGGCCCATCCGGATCCGGTAAAACCCTCCTGATGAATATCATCGCTGGGTTTCAGAAAATAGAAACCGGTAAAATATATTTGAATGGTGCAGATATCACCCACTTGCCTCCGCAAAAAAGAGAAATTGCCTATCTTTTTCAGGATCTTGCCCTGTTTCCGCATTTGACAGTCTTTGATAATGTGGCTTTTCCACTTAAAATCAGGCATTTAGCCAAAAATGAGGTGGAACTAAAGGTGATGAAATATCTGGACTTTACCGGAACCAGCCATTTGAAGGACAGGGGCATCAATAAACTGTCAGGAGGCGAGAAACAACGGGTTGCTTTGGCCCGGATGCTGATCACTGAATCCAGCATGTTGATGCTGGACGAGCCATTTTCTGCATTGGATACTTCCCTGAAACTTGATTTAAAAAAGCTTTTAAAAAAAATCTCAGGGCTCGGTGTCAGTATTTTGCATATTACACACAATTTCGAAGAGGCCATTTCCCTAGCCGAAAAATTAACGGTCATCGAGCATGGCAAAATCATCAGTTCCACTGCTTTCAAAGACATTTCAACTTTATTGGCCAATCAATTTACCGCCAGTCTGAGTGGTGAAAGGAATTATTTTATTGTTAAGGATATCATATCAACCGCTGATTTTCATTTACTCATGCTTAGTGCCAGCAAGAACAGTGATTTTTCGATGCCAGTAGTATATTCGGGTGAATTGCCGGAAAAACCTGCAACCTGTGTAATTCCGGGCAACCAGATCTTATTGTCCTCAACCCGTTTGCATTCCAGTGCGAGGAATCATTTTGAAGCCTTGGTCACGACTGTTTTCAGAACAGAAAATGGCTTTGAACTTGAATTATACCCGATTGTGGATGCTTTCAGAAATGAAGAAATGAGTTTTTGGGTAAAAATCACCAGATTGTCTTATGAATCCCTTCAGGTCCGGCTCAACCAATCGCTTTGGATTTCTTTCAAAGCTTCAGCGCCGTTGATCTTTTAGCCAGAATCCTTTACAAAACGGCATTACAAAAGCATTTAGGGTTTTATTCTGACTTGAACCTTTTAGTGCTTTTCATAATTCAGTTTTAGTTGATCAAAATTGGATAGTGATATTTTATGCTTCAGAGGTTTTTCATTTATTTTTCTATCCGAATTTTTGACACAATGCAGAATCAGGTAGGTAAAAAACTGCCTTTAATTGTTTCAGAATAAATATCTAAAATCTTACTTGTTGTTAATTATTTAGGAATGTATTATTTTCAACGAAGCAATGCATGGAAAGTTTCATTACCAGCGATAGTGAACGAAGGGCTGGAATTGCGTTATACTGACTTATGTCTCATAACGTCAGTATAAAAAAGCATGCAAGCCCGGGAGTGAGCGGTGCGGGCACTAATGTATGCTGACAGGCTTGAATAAATGAACAATATGTAATTACTTGTCACAAAGCCTCGTCAGTACAATCGCCTTAATGAAACTTGAT
>DDTL01000155.1 GCA_002344345.1 Saprospiraceae bacterium UBA2365 | reverse complement strand
GGCCTGTCGTTTGAGGTCCTTTTGTGCAAACACATCTATACAAACATAGATGGTTCGACTGGCGTACTGTACCTGATCAGTAATGATATGAAATTAACCAACGAGGAGCTGCCAACAATCTACCACAAACGATGGAAAGTTGAAGAATTTCACAAATCAGCCAAACAAAATGCTTCTCTGGGACAATCGCCAACAAAATATGAGTTGACTCAGTCCAACCACATATTTTGTTCCATGATATCAGTCTGTAAGCTCGAATTGCTCAAGATCAAATCCGGTAAGAATCATTTTGCTATCAAATCACACCTGTACATAAAAGCTGTCAAAGCTGCTTTCGAGGAGTTACAGTGGATGAAATCACATTTCAAACAACTGAACTTACCTTTTAAGCCCGCAGAACCACTTTTGGCTCTGCATTAAAAATTTATTTTATTTATCAAAATATACTGACTGCGAAAGGTCAGTGAATAACCTGAATTTTAGCACTGTTGTATTTGCCTGAGTTCGTTATAGCATTGACAAGGTAGAAACCGTTTGGCAAATGAGTTAGGGAAACCGTTTTTTCTGAAACAAAATTGTTTTCAACATGTCTTAGCATGCCAAACATATCAATAATTTCAACTCTGGAAACAAGTGTGTTTTCAGGAAAAATTATATTTATCTGGTCAGTTGCTGGATTTGGATAACATAAAAAACTTTGTATTTCAGCATCAACAGTTACGTTGGCGACATCTGCTTTACATTTTAAGCCAGAATTTGGATTCTGTTCAGAGAGAATGAGGTCAGTTGGTTGAACCTGTTCCAAAGTTTCATTCGCAACTACCATAACAGTTGATCCGATGCTCTCAAAGGATGCCCCTTCGTACAGATCATTTTCTTTGTCAAACAGCACGCAATGATTATCAGGAATCATTGTATGGCTTAGGAGCTTGATTTTATTTGAAAAGTCATTTCCTTCAAAAGCGTAACTCAAGCTATATATTTTATTATCCGTATGGTTGTATTTCTGGCTTGAAACCGATCCGGCTCCGCCATATTGTGCTACATCCGTAAGCGTATTATTTTCAATACCCAAAAAATAGTTTGACCCATCAACGAATATCATCAGCTTTCCGTCTTCAGCTTCCCATACATTTTTTACATAACCGTAATTGAGTTTGTGGTTTTGACCCATAACCAAATTATCATCAAATTTGAGGTAAAATGCAGTTGAACTCATCTCCCCAAATGCATGCAAATCATTGTTTTTATCTACATATAAATGGTTAAACACGGTATTGACAGAAGGATCCATGATCTCAATAGTTTTGATCAGTTCCAACGCCGGGGTCATTTTCGTTAAAAATGCATGTCGTGTGTCGCCGGGTTCACTGCTGGAACCACCGATATAGATATCTCCATGACCGTCCTGTGCTAATTTTTCTCCATAAGTATAGTAGCGTTTATCTATCGATTTTAAATTGACGATTTGAAATTCTTTATTTAGGCGGCCAATTACCGTCCGGTACGCATAATTGGTTCCGATCCGGTCTCCGATAAAAATAATTTCATCATTCTGGTCGATCATAAAATCTCTTAATATACCTCCGTTCGCATTTCCTATCCTGATGGCATCCAGCATTTTTCCTTCACTGTCAAAATGTAAGAAAGTCATATTTCCATTCATAAAGCCATTGGAATTTGAGTAATCCACAGCGCCTGTGACGAATGTTCCATCTTTTCGTCCTAAAGTCTTTACAGGATAGATTGAATTGTTTTCGATATGAAGTTTCTTTTGCCATACCAGTTTTTCTCCTTCCAAATCCCACTTGGCAAGATAAAGTGCATAAAACAGATTATCATTGGACGAATAAGTTAAATATACGGATTGATCAACAATAAGAAAATCATTGCTGACAATTGGTTCAGCAGTTTCTATTTCATGGATTGCATTTTGCGACGAAGCATAAATGGTGCAAATAATAGTGAGGAGTAATAGGAAAAAATATTTCATAAATATTTGTTTTTGAGTGTTTAGCGTGCTAAAATTTGATTTAATTTAAAATTTTCCAGAAACTTTAACAATCCTGAGTCTGAGATGAAAATGAATCAATTATTGAAACCGGATCATTACAAATCATTATAATTTCAGATTATTTGTTTAACTGCTTATGTTATAATTGAAAACTTTCAGACTCAGCCTGGTATCCCGATAAAATCATGTTCGACCTGGGAAAGCCAGGATATTTGGAATATCAGATAAATAACATTTCGAGCTCTGACAAATTGATCATTTTTCATGCTGAGGCAGGCAAATTCTGTGTGATACGCTTGAGGTCAATAAGCTGATTGCATGATTTTCAGATCATTAAAACCAACACCGTTGATCAATAAAATACGATACAATCATTATTTTGCAAATTGAAATCAGGATAATATTTCGAGATAATGGTTCCGATGAATCGCGTTCCTGCGTCTTTTTTTATCACTGCCAGTTCAGGGATAAACAATTCTGAGCGCGAATAATCATCTTCAGATATGATCTCCATTTGGATCCAATGGTCAATTCTGAGATCAATTTCTTTGGTTAATTGAAGGGTCTCGACCGGATTTTTTATGAATGCCAATTTGATTTCCTTCTTCAAAATATCAATTTCGTTGTTGTTCCATTTCCTGTTGGCCAGAATTTCTGAAAACACTTTAAGATTTTCAAAATGGCCTTCTGTTAGATAGTGACCTTTGGATGTGCTCCATACTACTTTTGAATCAAAATTGTAGGATTGTGAAAAGGCAGTAACTGAAATGAACATTCCGATGATAATAGCTATTTGATTTCTCATTTTTCAGGTTTTTTGAATTTTTATAATTTGGATTTTAAAAAAAAAACTATTTAATTGATGGTGCAAAAGTATAGTCAATTGAAAATCGGTGCAATCCTGCAAAAAGCTGAAAATTTTCTCCCTCTTTTGGGGGATATTTGCTTTGAAATTCAGATTTTTTCTGATTTTCTTGTTTCAACAATAGCAAAAAAGTCAGTCATGTCCAATGCCATGTCAAACTTATGAATGCAAGATCAATGGAACAAAATATTTAAATACCTGTACGCATCGGTTAAGATCCGGGAAAATGATAAAAATTGAAATTGTTTGGCTTGATTCCCTATAGTCTGGTTGTTTTTTAGATTATGATTTATATCAGGGGTCAAAACCTCTGTTTCCTGGGCAAATTATTGAGTCTTCAGAACAATGCAGATGCTCAAATCCAAGAGGCATACAGAACAAATAGCTAACCACCTGAATAATTAGTGTCTGCAAGAAAACCCATGGTTTTTTCGTCTTTGATAAGAAAACGTCAAGGACAAGGCTTGCGAAGTTTTTGAAAACAAGGAGTTTACTAAATGTAAATGACTGTTTCAAAAACAAGCATAACGCAGTATTTGGCGTTTTCTTGCAAAGACTAATTACTATAAATTATTAAAAGGTGTTGGTTTTGAAACTCTAAATATTCTGTTTAGACTATTATTTGAAATCGACAGAAAAATACAATCGATTCACTTGAAAAAACTTTCTTGAATAAGTTTCAGGCTTTTTTCGTAAGCCAGGCAAGCATGTTATTTTGAAGTAAAAATTGACATGCTTAGAATTGTCCATTTGAATTTGCGAGCGCAACATCATTATTTTTCCAACAAGTTCCGGATATCCGAAAAAACAAATTATGAGCTTACAATTAAAAACTTATTTTTGTTAAAAGTGTATCCCCTGAATGCATGATTTTTATGTCCTGATTTTGGGGGATTTTAAAAAACTTAAAAAGATTTGAACTTTGCAGCAAATATTTAATAAAGAAATTTTAGAATGAAGCGGCATCAGTTAGTATTATTTTTTTTGTTGGCTCACGCATGTTTTACATGTGGACAATTACCAGGCCCCGGGAATAGTATTTCCCAAATGGAGCTTGAACTGGCTAAAATGGGACAAACTTCTGCAAGAGTGGATAAATTGTTAAGTTTAGGTGAGTATTACCAAAATGTAAATATTGATTCAGCTGTGATCATCAATGAAATGGCATATACATTGGCCAAAAAGATCAATTACGCCGAAGGTATTGTAAAGTATGCATCCAATCAGTCATATATGTACAATCTGCAGGGAGATTTCAAAAAAGGTCTTGAACTGAATAAAGTTGGATACATGGCTGCAAAGAAGACCAATAACCGGGTAAAAATATTGTCTTCGTTGGCAAATATTGGCATATCATATAGCTATCTCAATGAATATGAAAAAGCGCTGAAATACTACTTTGCAGCGCTTGATATTGCTAAAGAAATCAGGGATGAGCTTAGAGTTGCCAAAATTTACGGAATTATTGCGGGCACGTATAACAATATGAGCCAGTCTACTGTCAAAGATTCAACTCTTTTTGAAAAATCGCTCGTTTTTGGGAAAAAAGCGCTGGCGATATCAGGTGAATTGAATGACAGTATGCTGATTTGTGATAATCTGATTGCCATTGCCTTGGCATACAATAATCTGGAACGAATGAGTGACGCTTTTCCGTACGCAAAAAAAGCAAAGGATATCGCATATAAAATAGGACTTTCGGATAATTATGCACATGCATTGACCATTTTGGCTAAGGTCGCCAGGAGAAATAATGAATTGAATGAAGCGGTCAGCTTGTCAATTGAGGCAGTAGAAGTTCAGAAAGAATTGGGGTCAGTAATGGGTGCAGCAATAAATTTGAAGGAACTATCTTTATGTTATCATACTCAGGGACATACCCGAAAAGCATTGGCTGCTATTGATGAAGCCATCGCATTGGCAGAGAAACAAGACATGGATTATATTCTGGACGGAATGTATTTGAATAAAGCAGATTTTTTATATGGTTCCGGCGAATTTCAAAAGGCTTTTAATTTTCTCAAAATGGGCTATGAACTCTCAGATTCCATCAGAGGGATCGATATGAAAAATCAGGTGAACGAACTGGAAAAAAAGTATGAGACAGCAAAAAAAGAACAGGAAATTTTGAAACTTTCCTCAAAACAAAGACAAAACAGATGGATAATTTATGGACTGATTTTGGCATTGACGGCGTTTTCCGCAATTGTTTACATTTGGTATAAAAATTTAACCTATAAAACACGCATTATTCAACAAGAAAAGGAACAACTGAAAAATGAACAAAAAATACAAGCTACTGCATCCATTATCAAAGGACAGGAAGAAGAAAGGCACCGATTGGCTCGAGACTTACACGATGGGTTGGGTGGCATGCTTTCAGGTTTAAAATATTCGTTGAACAATATGAGCGATCACATGGTTCTTCAAGGTGGAATAACAGATGGCTTTGATAACGCTTTGCAAATGTTGGATCAGGCGATCACGGAAATGCGGAAAGTAGCCCATAATATGATGCCTGAATCATTGATACGATTTGGACTGGAAGCAACCTTAAGAGATTATACGGAAAAACTGAATAAAAGCATTCCGATGTGTATTCATTACCAGTCTTACAATTATAAAAGGGTGGATCAGTCCATCGAAATCAACCTGTACCGCATTATACAGGAAGTGATCAACAACGCCATCAAGCATGCAAAAGCAACAGATCTTTTTGTACAATTGGATTACATAGATGATCAGTTAATTATCGCAATGGAAGATAATGGTGTTGGATTTGATACTTCAGATAAATCGAAGATGAATGGGATTGGGTTGAGCAATATTGCCAACCGGGTAAGCTACTTCAATGGAATAATGGAAATTACCAGTACACCACAAAAAGGTACTCTTGTTATGATCGAATTTAATTTACCAAAAGAAAATACATTATGATCAAAGTATTGATCGTCGATGATCATCCGATGATACTGGAGGGATTGAAAGCATTGCTTTCAGAGGATGAATCTCTGAAAATTACTCAATTATGCACCAATGCAATAGATACATTGGTGGCCATCAAACAGGATATGCCTGACGTTGCATTGTTGGATATTAATTTGCCGCATATCAATGGTATAGAATTATGTGCCAAAATCAAATCGGAATATCCGGCTATAAAAACGATTGCATTAACTACTTTTTCTGAACGCTCTTATGTCAATAAAATGCTTGAAGCAGGGGCTTCCGGCTACCTGATCAAAAGTTCAACAAAAGAAGAGATCACCCATGCTATTAAACAGGTTTTTAAAGGAGGAATGGTGCTCAATGTACCTTTTGATCTCGTCCAGAATGAAGTTTTCCAAAAACAAAGGACACCTTTTTTAACTCCGCGGGAAAAAGAAGTGCTTCAACTGATTGCCGATGGGCTGACCAATCCGCAGATTGCAGAAAAAATCTTTGTTAGTGTCCTTACAGTAAATAGTCACAGAAAGAACCTGCTGAGCAAATTTGAAGTTTCCAATACAGCTTCACTGATCCGGGAAGCTGCAAAAATGGGCCTCATTTGAAATCCACAATATCCTGCCAATTTCCTGCCCTTAAGTTTGAAATGGAGGTATTTGTTTTGATACAAAGTCTTAAATCTTTTTGCCAATAGTGGATGTCCGGGGCAATACTTCCTTAAGTACGGTAATTTTATTGTCTTTAGCTCAGATAATCTGGTAATTTCACTGACAAAGAGGTTATAGGTTAACCTATTGATTACATATATATAAATATCGTGGTAAGTCAATGGATTTGTCGACAAAAAGGATGTTTTCGGCTTGACATCAATTTGACCGGAATTATTGCAAGTCTTTCAAACAGTTTGAAGTGTAAGTCAGATATAACATCTATATGAAAAATGCAGAAGAATTACTTGAATGTCCGTTTTATTTAACAATACACCATTTTTATGAACCTGGCATGATTGATTTTTATCAAAGATTCCAATATGTCAAAATAAATAGAAATTGTTTAGTTCATAGTCTTTTAGTCTTAAGTCTATCACCAAACGATTCACACCAAGGGTTAAAACCGCTGCTTCCAGCATAAATCAGGTGTCTTTTGCTCAATGTTCTCGCTCAGCCTGATAGACTAAAAGGCTATCATATTTAATATCTAACCACATAAATAACTGCAAAAAATATAAGCTAAATTAAGAAATAACGTTTTCCATGATGATCAATGAACTTACCCTCTTATTTGCATTTGATCTTCAAATAAATCGTTTTTTCGATGTCATCCGGTATAAACTCATGTGCAATTTCAAAAATAACGGGCTTGGATTTTCCAACATTTTTGGTGGCCAGGATTTTTTCTTTTTGTGCTGCATCCAAATCCAGGGCTAAAAGCGCATCAAGATATTTTTCAGGGAAATAGATCACTGCCTGCATGAAATTTTTCCAGGCTGACATCCAGACAATGGTCCTTTTTTTATGCTGAACCTTACACAACCATGCCTTCCCGTCATGGTAATATCTCCATTCATAATTCAATCCATTGCTTTCATAGAGCTTCAACAAGCTCAGATAAGCAGGGTAGGCAGGTCCTAAAACAGAGGACAATACCTGTTCGTCCGGGTAAATGTTTTCATCCCTGAGTTCAACTTCATTTATTGTTTCCATTATTTTTCAAAATATGATTTATACCAGTCTGTTTGGTGGTGATCTTTTTTCGATTGATCAGGATGATGTGCCGGATCCATCCTGGAATATACTATTTCCAATGAAGCGAAATCGCGCTGGCTGATGATCCTGAATCCATTGCGCAATAAAAGTGCAGCACATACCCCTGCTCCGATCTGATAAATTTTATTTTCAGCAAACCTGTTCCCTTCATAAATTACCTGACTTCCACATGCTGCGCTGATATCCATCAATACGACCAGTTCTATCTCTTCGGTCCGGGCAATTTCAAGCATTTTAAACGCAGCTTTGATCATGCCCTCTGACCAGTCTTTTCCAGTATCTGAAATCACTTTAGCTTTTCCATCCAGTACATCAAATCCGGTTCCTCCATGGATGTCACACATTTCCCTGGGAACTCCAAAAGAAAACTCTTCAGGACAAAAATGAATGATTTTTATTGTTTTTTGTCCCAATAATTTTTGGGTGGCCGGATATTCTCCATTTGTGGTGGCATCATAACCACAGGGTGAACCGGCCAGGCATGCACTCATCAATATTCTGAGCGGGTCATCGGAAGTGGGTGTTCTTAAATTTTCCAGATAGTTTATGTCAGTCATTTATTGGTAATTTTCATCATTTTATGGATCATTCATTGTTGTTGGAAATTCAATCATAGGCGATTATACTCCATTTTGACCCGCTCTGCATTTTTTAGGATAAATTCATTCAACTCTTCAAGGCTTTTCTTTTTACCGTGCCAATCAGGATCCGGAAATTGTTTTATTGCTTGCTGAACATTTGTGTCATTCACAAATCCATCTATAACAGTACAAGTATTGAGCTCTTTCAATGGTTTCAGAAATATGTATCCGTCAAATAACTGGCCTATGGTAAATTTTTCATATCCAATACTGTATAAACTGTGATCAGGTATTTTCCCGACGGGAGAATCAGCAAGGTCAAACCCAACGGCTTTATTCCCATTTTGGAGCATGAGTTCTTCCATCAATCCATCCAGTGGAGAAATTTGAATATATTGATTATCAATATTTTTGGTAAATGATTGGTGCAACATGATATTGAAAACTTTTGTCGGGAAGAGGGCATACAAACGATTTCCTAACCAGTTATGATCAAAACTATAAAAACGGTCAGCGTTGTACAAAAAAAACGGTGATCCATATTTGGTATATGCGTGTGGTGTGCCAACCAATGCCAATATCTTCTCATTTCGTGTTAGCACTTCATGCGCTATCACCCTGGCCCTGAATTGATCCACAGTACCTTTGGTAAAAACCTTGCTCATGGTTTCTGCATTCCTTAGCCCTTCAAATACATCCCAACTGAAAATATAACTCAGGTTGAGTATCCTGAAATGTTTTGCATTTTTTGGCAATGTTTGATTGAATGCCCATGCTGCTTTGGCCACATCTATATATTCCCGGTAGGCCCAGGTGACGTTGTAGTCGAACATCATCTGTTGTGCCAGTTCATCATCCCAATGTGCAGCCTGAAGCATGCTGTCCAACTTATGCTGGTTTTCATATGCGCCAAATTCCATGCCTATGGTATAAATTCCATTCCCATGCAAAGTGGGTATAATTCGCTGAAGAAACAATAAATTTTCACTGACAAGATGTTGTTCACCTAACAATATAACATCATATTGACTGAACTTTTTCACGATATAATCCTCAGGTGTTGCTCCGGCTTCCTGAATATAACGGACCAAAGTCTGTGGATCATTTTGAGCTTTAGATGAATGAACAATAATGGTTAAGATGCAAATAAACAAATACTTATATTTATTGATCATTTTGTATATTTATATTTAAAGTAGGCTGTTTTTATATTGCCTTTTCAACTCCGAATCTAAGGACTGTTTTTAGCTTGTCAGGGCTGACTTTTCTGACGTCGCTCAGATATATCTCTTTGTGAACTTTGGATTTCCGATGAAGTTTCATTTCATCAGCAAAAGATTCCATTATTCTAAAACTTTCCGGTTCATTGTCAAAACTTCCCAGATGCATCATCTGGATACAGGAACCTTCAGTGAAGGTTTCAAACCTGACTTTTTCCAACAATGGGTGTGGCTTTTTCTTTTTTGTATGTTCCAGGATCATTTGGGCAAAATCCGTACTCACGAATTCAGGTTGCCGGATCATGAGTTGGAATACCAGGGCATCCTTGTCAATAGTTCCTGAAAAATGCTTTCTGGCTTCTTGAGTCATATCCCAGATACCTTCAAGTGGATATACTGAATATTCTAAGTAGCCATCAGGCGTCATGTTTTTTTTGGGACTCATTTTTACTCCATAAGACAAACTATACAAAACTGATATAAACTCAGCAAATGCTTCATCATTCGGATTCCCGGTACCCTCAATAACAAAATAATTTAATGCGGGCACTTCTGTCAATACTGGTTTTGCAGGTGGCATGTAAAGGTTTTTTTCAGATTTTTTCCATTCATGCAGCATAGTTAAAGTCTTTTGAATTGTTTATTAACATAGGGTATATTATCCAATATTTGAAATTCGGTTCTCCGAAAAGTCCTCCTTCCCTACATCCCTACGGACGTTTTCAGTCAGTACAGGCCTGGAATGGTACTTTTAATTTGGTGGTGTTCAATCATTTCCCTTTAATATGGTGCTGTCCTGCGACGTCAGTAGGTTGGGGTAAAAAATGATTGAAAATCAACAAATTGGACTTTTCATTGCAGACTCAAAATCCATATCTTTTCATTTGAGTCAAAAGTAAGATAAATTCATCACTTTCTACCGATTATGTTAATTTGAACTTTTACTTTTTTGTATTACATTTTGTTAAAAATGGTTTTGATCCATGACTCATGTACCATTATTACTTATTTGATTTAGTTAAAAATGGTATAGCAATTTAAGGATTTGATTCTTTAATTTGCCAAAAAGGAATTTACGAAGTAATAGTATTGGTTGCAATAGGGATCTCAACTGGTAAAAAATTGATGAATCTACAGGGAGATTTGTCAAAAAAAAGATTGCTTTATTTTTTTTGGCTGAAATAAACCGGACAATTTTTTTTTAGAAGGAAAATAAGGGTTAATTGTGCAGGTTGATTAAAGAACTTAGTTTTATTCAGGACATCCCCAAAACAAAAAGAGATCGCACCCTCAGATGCAATCTCTTTTTGTGAAGACGGATATCTTATGATTAGTTGTAAGCTACCGTCACATCGAATGTACCTTCGTACAAACCAGGAGTTTGGTTGGCTTCTACGATCAGGGTTGCGCCAACTTTCAGGTTAGCCGTTCCCTCATTGCTCAGCGTTGAATTATCTCCGAGGTTAGAAACGAAATCATTGACTTCCATTTTGTCGCCATCAGCATAGATAAGGATGCTTTCAGGAAGATC
>DDTL01000126.1 GCA_002344345.1 Saprospiraceae bacterium UBA2365 | reverse complement strand
TTTCATACCTGGTCCAAATCCTATATTAGCAGAAAAAAAGGCTCTAAATTTATTTTTCAAAATCTTATATCAATGAAATACTACAATATTCTCGAAACCATTGGAAATACTCCGGTTGTCAATATTTCAAAACTTTTTGCCCGTGAACATGAAGTATGGATGAAACTGGAACGAGCCAATCCGGGTGGCAGCATCAAAGACCGCATTGCGTTGGCTATGATCGGGCAGGCTGAACAAAGTGGTTTGCTAAACAAAAATTCTGTCATCATCGAACCCACTTCAGGCAATACCGGCATAGGTTTAGCGATGGTTGCCGCTGTTAAAAAATACCGCATCATTCTGGTAATGCCCGAATCCATGAGTATTGAAAGGAGACGCGTGATGTCTGCCTACGGAGCTGAAATTGAACTAACTCCGAAATCAGAAGGGATGAAAGGTGCAATAGCTAAAGCAAGAGAATTGGTTAATAACATTCCCAATGCCTGGATGCCTTTTCAGTTTGAGAATTCAGCGAATCCTGACATTCACAGGAAGACGACTGCTATGGAAATTATTCGTGATTTCCCGGAAGGACTGGATTATATGATCACGGGAGTCGGTACGGGCGGGCACATCACAGGTGTGGCTGAAATATTGAAACAACAATTTCCTGATATCAGGATCATTGCCGTTGAACCTTCGGGTTCTCCTGTTTTAAGTGGCGGAGCACCAGGTCCACACATGATACAGGGTATAGGCGCGGGCTTTGTTCCGGGTATTTTGAACACCGGCATCATCGACGAAATCATTCAGATAGAGAAAGATGAAGCATTTCACTATACCCAAAAAATTGCTTCAGGGGAAGGCATTTTTGTAGGAATTTCTACCGGAGCCTCACTTGCTGCAGTTGCCAGAAAACTGAATGAATTCAATAGTCCGACCCGGGTTTTAACATTCAACTATGATACTGGTGAAAGATACCTTTCATCAGAAGGATTGTTTTAGGAAAACTGACATTTATTTCAACAAACAGATTTTGAGGTTTCAAAAACCATTCATCCAGGTCAAAATATGACCAAACAGTTTAGAAATCCACTGAAAATCCTTATTTTTGGGATTATGAAGCGGAATGTAAACGATTTCGGACAGGGATTTTTTACCCTATCACGACAGATTTTGTTTTTGGTCTGCATCTACCTCATTGTGCTGACTTTCAGAGGATTTCTGTTTGTTTCCAACGATCCGGTGGATATCATGTCTTATGCCAAGTTTTTATCCGACCCGAATCTGTATCCACACGATTTTTACATACAGCATTTGCACAGCGCATTTCCAAATGAGCGATGGATATTTTCCGGTTTGCTTTCACTCTTAGCGGAGCATTTGCATTGGATAACTCTGTTACTGCATGCGATCACTTCATTATTTTTGTTTTTGGGAATCTTCAGGATCGCATCCTTGTATATTAAAAATGAATTCCTTCGGTGGTTGGTGATTTTGATCATCATCGGTCCATTGTACGATACGAATCCGGGAGCTTGTGAAATATATTATAACATGTTCATTTCCAGCTTAGTCGCAAAGAGTTTGGGGGTTTGGTCGGTTTATTTTTTCCTGAAGAAAAAATCAATGATGACATTCCTGTTACTGATTCCTGCCACCTTGATACATCCGACTGTTGGTGCACAATTATTCCTCATTCTGACGGGTACAGGGATTTTGAGGTGGAAAATAATGAGAAAAAATCAGTTGCTCACTGGTGTTTTACTTTATCTCCTGACAGCTGGAATTTACATTGCGTTGTTACACTGGAAATTAAACCAAAACAGTGGGATCAGCGAACAAGAAATGTTTGAAATATTTGAATTCAGGATCGCTCATCATTTTTTCCCTTCCTATTTTCCTGTCCATACTTTCTTCATTGCCATTGTTTTGTGGGGTTTCTCGATGTGGTATTTCCTGAAAAGAAAATTGTGGAATATTTTTATTTTGCAGGTGGTCATACTTGCAGGAATGATATTTTATACTTTTTTCACTGAAGTATATCCAATGTCATCTGTTTTAAGCAGTCAATGGTTCAAAACGAGCATCTGGCTGCAATTGACCGGTATCATTGCCCTATTGGCCTGGTTGGAAGAAGTGTTCCAAAGGTTGAAGATCAGTCTTCTGCAAAATTTGAGTTTAGAGTGGAGTTTACCGTTTGGCGCCGTATTGGTTGTCGCGTTAGCTTTATCAGGTAATTCATTTTTTTCGGGTAAAAAATACGAATTTTTCTTTACAGAATTTTATTCTGATGAAGCTGAAATAGGACTTTTAGCCAAAAAAACCACACCAATCGATGCTGTTTTTGTGGTTCCCTTGTCATTCACAGAGTTCAAGTATTTCAGCGAAAGGAGTTTGTATATCGACTATAAATCCGTTGTACATCGCAAGGATGTTTTAGGAGCATGGTATAAAAGGATCCGGGAAATATATGGGATTGATCTCGAAAGCAGGAAAACATTAAATGATTTATTAGCTGAAGCAAATAAAAACTATGCTAAGCTCAACTCAGTCGAGGTCAAAAACTTATTGCAAAATGGTGTCAGGTATTATGTGGGTTTTAGTAACCAAAAATTACCTTATAAAATAGTTGCCCAAAATGCAAGTTACAGGATCTTTGATTTGCATCTCTCGAAATGAAGTATCATTTTAATGTATTTTACACAGTTTGCAGGGGCAACATCCAATCACATTTGAAACAATCACATCCCCAATCATTTAATTTTCCCTTTAACACTGCCGGGATAAAATTTCCGGATCAATTCGGGTATTCCAAGGTCTTTAAGACGCTGAATGATCTTATCCCTGTTTTCTTTTTTATACCAGAAGAAAAACATGTGTTGTGCTTTTTTCTCTTTCTCAGTCCGTGCCGTAAAAACTTCCTTCATCGTATATGGGTGGTAACCGGAATAATAAATCACTGTGGCGACAGTCATAGGCGTTGGCGTCAAATCCTGCACTTGCTCTAGTCTAAAACCCATATCCTTGGTTTCCACAGCCAGATTTGCCATGGAAGCTTCTGTGCTTCCCGGGTGACTCGATATAAAATAAGGGATCAATGGTTGGTTCAAACCATGTTTTTTATTGGCTTTGTCGTATTTAGCTTTAAACTCATGAAAGTGTTTGAAGGAAGGCTTCCTCATGATTTTGAGGGTTTCATCAGCTGTGTGTTCGGGAGCAACTTTCAATCTGCCTGAAATATGCCTGCTGACCAATCTGTCCATATATTGATCTATTGATTTGTCCGCCTTTTTATTGAACCCTGGTGTTAAAAGATCATATCTTATACCCGAACCAACAAATGCTTTTTTAATAGCCGGATGACGGTCCACCGCTTCATATATCTCCAGCAATGGGGCATGACTCGTATTCAGGTTGTCACAAACCACCGGATGAATGCAGGAAGGACTTGTACATTTTGCACAAATAGAAAGGTCTTTACCCTGCATTTTGTACATATTGGCAGAGGGACCACCCAAATCAGAAATATATCCTTTGAAATCAGGCATTTTAGCAATTTCGTCCACCTCTTTAAGTATGGACTGCTTTGAACGGCTGGCTATAAATTTACCCTGATGGGCAGAAATCGTGCAAAAACTGCATCCTCCAAAACAACCCCGATGCATATTCAATGAGAATTTTATCATTTCATAAGCAGGAATCGGTCCTCTTTTACTGTATTTCGGATGCGGCAATCTTGTGTAGGGCAAATCAAAAGACCTGTCGATGCTTACTTCATCCATCGGTGGAAATGGCGGATTGATCACCAAAGTTTTTTCATATACCTTTTGCAAAATCCGTTGTGCATTGGATTTATTCGATTCTTTTTCTACGATTTTGAAATTGGCTGCATAAGCTTTCTTATCCATCAGACAGATTTCATGCGAACTCAGTTCGACGTCCTTCCAGTCCGTTTCCAAACTTGCAATATCCGAATGATCCCGAAGAAAGGCTGTCTGTTTGATGAAATCTATCTGTCTGAATTCCAATCCTTTATTAAGGGCATCCAACAATTCAATCAATGCACTTTCTCCCATTCCATACACCAGCATATCTGCATTGGAATCATATAAAATGCTGGGCTTCAACTGATCTGACCAATAATCATAATGGGTGACCCGGCGCAAAGAGGCTTCAATTCCACCAATGACCACAGGCACATCAGGATATAATTCTTTCAGAATTTTTGTGTAAACAGTGGTTGCATAATCAGGTCTGTAACCCGCTTCACCACCAGGAGTATAGGCATCGTTGGATCTGATCCTTTTGGCTGCCGTATAATGATTGACCATGGAATCCATAGCTCCTGATGTAACGCCAAAAAACAATCTTGGCTTGCCCATTTTTTTAAAATCCCTCAGGTCATCTCTCCAGTTAGGCTGTGGCACAATGGCTACACGATAACCCCGGGCTTCTATCAGGCGTCCGATAACTGCCGCACCAAATGCCGGATGATCCACATAAGCATCACCACTAAAGAGGATCACATCCAATTCCTCCCAGCCTCTCAATGCTACTTCTTTCCAGGTTATAGGCAACCAATCTGTTACGGGTCGTTGCTTCAAATTCAACATATTTTATTTATTATAATCAAATTATATACCATATTGTCCTGTTTCAGCCGGATTTTCATTTGATTTTTAACAATAATATCCTGAAAATCAAATATTAAAGAATTAACGCCTTGCAAAAAATTGGCACCAGCCATGAATAACAGAAAAATGTATTCCTGTTTCTTTATACTTAAAGAGCCATCCTGAAATAGGATCCTTCCAGCAGGATACGGCAGAAGGATACGGAAATTCATTCATATAATGAGGTTATGGTCATTTTTATGTATTTTAGCTGTAAAAAAAGGAAAAATGCAATTCACATTACAGACCCGTCATAAAAAATGCGAAGTGCATGTAGGTCAACTCAGCAGCCTCATTCGGCTGTTGATGCCGTCAAATAGATGCATTTTTGTGACCGATGACAATGTTTTTAAGATTTATAAAGATTTTTTCATCGACAAAGAAACCATCGTTGTCGATAATGGCGAAGCAAATAAAACATTGCAAACAGTTCATGAGGTATACAACCAATTGATGAAGATGGGTGCAGACAGGAAAAGTTTTCTCATCGGCATGGGTGGTGGTGTTATCACCGATTTGGCGGGTTTTGTTGCTTCCACCTTCATGCGCGGCCTCAGGTTTGGGTTCATTTCTACCACTTTATTGGGTCAAATTGACGCTGTGATCGGAGGGAAAAACGGCGTGAATGTCAACCAGTTTAAAAATATTGCCGGCACCATCAACCAACCCGATTTCATCATCAATGATCCGTCCTTTTTTAAAACGCTTCCTGAAAAAGAATTCGCCAATGGAACTGCAGAGCTTATAAAGCATTACCTGATTGCGGATGCAGCTGGTTTTGAATGGTTTAAAGGTAATTTTCATCTTTTTACCATCAGAGATCCTGAATTTATGGCCAATCTCATTTATCATCATAACAAATTGAAAGCGGGCATCGTGGAAACTGATGAAACGGAACTAGGCATCCGTAAAATATTAAATTTTGGACATACGATCGGCCATGCGATCGAAAGGGAAACAAAACTACCTCATGGATTTGCCATTGCTCAGGGCATGGTACTGGCTGCTAAAATATCCCGCTTGCTTGGATTTACGGACAATCATACGGTAATGGAGGTGATCGCCATCATTGAACGATGTAAACTTCCCTCGTATTCAGATTTACCCATTGAATCAATCATCTCATCCCTGGGTGCAGACAAGAAAAAAGCTGGAAATAAAATTGACTTTGTATATCTGGAATCTATAGGAAAAGCTGGAATCCATACCATGAGTCTCGATGAATTGGAAAAAATTGTCAAACAAATTTTCAAATGATGTTTTGTATTAGTCTTGGAACCAATGACTTTGAACTGGCAAAAAAGCACATTCAAAATGCTCAAATGGCTGAGGTCAGACTGGATTTGACCCGATTCAATAAGGATCAAATTGCCGGATTATGCAAAATGAACAGGTCATTGATATTCACTTATCGCAAAAATACTTCTTTTACAGATGAAGCCAGGATCGATGCACTCAAAACAGCTATTGAACTTCAGGCGGGTTGGATTGATTTGGATATTGAAGAAGGATCGGTTTTTCTTGACCGCATTTTTGCAAAAATCAGAGGTTCAAAGCATACCAAACTGATTCTTTCCTATCATAATTTTGAACACTGCCCCACCAACGAAAAGCTATATGACGTGATCCTTAGCGCTGCTAAATATTCTCCTGACCTGATAAAAATCGCATGTATGAGTCATGGTATCCGGGACAACAAGCGCATTTTGCGATTCAATACTGACTTTAGTAATGTGTTGGCTTTTTGCATGGGCTCAGAAGGAAAAAGTACCCGGGCATTGAGTTTGCTCATAGGAGCACCTTTCAGTTATGTTGCCCTGCCTGATCAACAAACAGCTCCCGGACAAATGACGATCGAAGAAATGGAAATCATGCTGAATGAATTCAGGCAAAAATCAGGCATTTCCAACAAATAAAGATCATTTTGCCCAATAAATTTCCCCCGTAAGGAATTTACCGTCCCGCCAAAGTAAATTTGCCTGGTTTCCTTTCATCTTTTGCCTGTTTTCTGCTAAAAACTCGTCAGACCCCCACTTTACTACAATGTTTTTCCCTTTTTGGGGGAGTTTCATGGTCATTGACTCTTTAAAGTCAGTTTGATAAGCCATGTAAAAATCATCTTTCTGGTGCACCCACAGTATTTTTTCATACAAATCCGGGAAGATCTTTTCAAACGGAACAGACGTATATTTTCCGGCTGAAAACAAATAAAAATTGAGTGTTTCAGTAAAACATCCGGGACCACAGGACTCATGATAGACTCCCACTAGTTTTTTACCAGACTGAAGATTCCAGTAACACATTTCCAAATGACCCTCCATAGCACCGATCAGCTTCAGGTAACCGTTTTTTACATCCACGCTTTCGAATGTATAATTCAATCCGTGTTTTTTAATGATGGCAGTAGCATCTTTTACAGTGCGGTTATTTTTCGATAAACTGACAATTTTGGTCCTTTCGATCCTGGACAAAGTCAGCACAGAGGAATCCGGTACACCGATAAAAAAATCCATGATATTCTGTGCGAACAAAGATGATGAACTTCCCAAAACAAGGATAAGTATGGAAAATAAACAGTTTTTATACATATAATAATTATTATATATGACTTATGTAAAAAGGATCCGTTTATCAAGTGCACACAAGAAAAATATCAATTACTTTTCAAAAACCATCGTTTGTTCAAAAACCCAATCCACATAGGCATCATTGGCATTAACATTTGATGATATGATGCATGGCACTTCGTATGGATGGCTTGCAGAGATTTTTTCCCTTACTTTTGATATCAGATCAGGCTTTGTCTTAAACAAACCAATCCATTCTTTTTCATCCTGCATGGCTCCCTGCCAAAAAAACAAACCTGTAGCCGGAATAATATTTGCACAGGCAATGAGTTTTTGTTCCAGCAAGATTCCCGCTAAAGATCTGGCAGCAGCTTCGTCAGGAAAAGTTACATAAAAAACTGTGATCCGCTTCATCAGATGGCAAGGACATTCAACAGTTCGATCTTAGCATCATTCAGAGGTTTTCTGTTGTTGATGGCTTCATCAAAAGTACACATGAACAACCTTGAATCCACGATACCTAAAGCTTTATTTTTTATCCCTTTCACAAGACATTCCACTGCCTCATATCCAAGCGTTGAAGCCAGTACCCGGTCTGCAGCCGAAGGTGAACCACCCCTTTGCATATGCCCGATGGTCGTCACCCTGGTATCATAGCCTTTGAGGTTTTCTTCCACAGCTTTCGCCAGGTCATGAACGGAGCCGTTTGCATTTCCTTCAGCGACAACGACTATATTGAACATTTTTTTTCTTATTGCGGCTTTTTTCAGCATATCCAGCAAATGCGAGACACCTCCATCCAATTCAGGTAAAAAAGTGTATGCAGCTCCTGAGCCTATCCCTGTATCCAAAGCAATAAATCCCGCGTGTCTTCCCATTACTTCTATGAAAAACAATCTGTTGTGCGAATCAGCAGTATCTCTAATTTTGTCGATGGCTTCAATCGCTGTATTGATGGCTGTATCATAACCAATGGTATAGTCAGTTCCCCAGATATCATTGTCAATCGTACCCGGAAGCCCGATAAACGGTATATCAAATTCTTCTGAGAAATATTTTGCCCCGGTATAGGTACCATTCCCTCCGATCACGATCATTCCGTCAATATCGTATGCTTTGATCGTCTCATAAGCAATATTTCTACCTTCTTTGGTTTTAAATTCTTCACATCTGGCAGTCTTTAAAATAGTACCACCCCGTTGCAAAGTATTGGCCACATCACCGCTTTCCAAACGCTTTACTTCACCATTGATCAAACCCTTATAACCTTCAAATACCCCATAAACATGTAGATCATGAAAACTTGCAGCCCTTACTACCGCTCTGATGGCTGCATTCATTCCAGGTGCATCTCCTCCTGAGGTCAAAACACCAATTCTTTTTATTTCCTTACTCATTTTAAATATATACTTAAATGATAAATTTGTTTTTTTCTGTTTAAAAAAATGCAAATGTACCACTCTTTCTGCTATGGTTCAATCATTTTATGGTACTAATAGGTTAAACTTCATCTGTAATTCACTTGAAACGTCTGAAATATTTGGACAAAACACGCTGATCTTCAATTTATAATGAGTTGTTGAAACAAATGATGAATTTAGTGTTTCATTTGAGTTCCATTGATTTTCTGCAACCATAAAAAACAGTTTACCACAATTTCATAGATTAACGCTTAAAAAAACATCTATTTGTATATTTTTGCAGCATGTTAAGTTTTTTAGAAACAGCAGGATATATACAAAAAAAACTAAGCGATAAACCTTTGCCGGGTATTGATGCCATGTTGGAAATGGCGCCGGTTTCAAGACGGGGCTATTTACATAATTTTAGTGACAGTGCCATTGTTGCCAGTGTCCTGTTTTTAGTGTATCCTAAAAACGGCAAAACCTTTTTCCCTATCATCATCCGGCCTACCAGAAACAAGTTGGACAAACACCGTGGACAACTGAGTATGCCGGGTGGCAAACTCGAAAAATCAGATGCCAGTCATTGGGCATGTGCAGTGAGGGAAACAGAAGAAGAATTGGGCATTGAGGCTTCAGGCATAGAATATTTGGGTGAATTAACTCCGTTGTGGATACCGATCAGCAATTTTATGGTTTACCCATTCGTAGGAAAATATGCTCAGGAACCTGTATTTAAAATCCAACCAGAAGAAGTCGCAGGTGTTTTGGAGTTGGATTTACATGCGTTGTTGGATGAAAAAAGCAAAAAAAACGGTACCATTTCAATGCACTCGGGAATTGAACTTCAAGATGTCCCCTTCTTTGATATCGAAGGACACAAAATTTGGGGTGCCACTGCTATGATGCTCAATGAAATCGTAACTTTGTTAAAATCCGAATCCTTAAGGTAATAAAATTACGCAATTTAGTTACACAGACAACTCCCTTAAAATTCAGGGGAAAGAATAATAAAACAAATGATGCAGGAAAAAGAGATCTACAAACCCAAAAACCAGATAAGGGTATTGACAGCTGCTTCGCTTTTCGACGGACATGATGCTGCGATTAATATTATGCGAAGGATCATTCAACGAACAGGAGTTGAGGTAATTCACCTTGGTCACGACAGAAGCGCTAAGGAAATCGTTCAGGCAGCCATTGCTGAGGACGTGCAAGGCATCGCCATCACCTCATATCAGGGCGGTCACAATGAGTTTTTCAAATTCATCCATGATCTCCTCCAACAAAACGGAGGTGAGCACATCAAAATATTTGGTGGCGGAGGTGGTACTATTTTGCCTTCAGAGATAGTAGAATTGGAAAAATATGGCATTACCAAATTATATTCTCCTGATGATGGTCGGGAGATGGGATTACAGGGCATGATCAATGATCTGGTAGAACGATGTGATTTTTCAATCGGTGAACATTGCGGGATATCGTTGGATGACCTGGATGTAAATAGAAAAAACCTGATCGCCCGGCTGATTTCCTGTGTGGAAAACTTTCCTGAATTGCACAGTGAATTACAGCATGCGCTTAATGAAAGAGCGGCAAGGAAAAAAATTCCTGTTTTAGGCATTACCGGCACCGGTGGTGCAGGAAAATCAAGTTTGACAGATGAACTTGTCAGGCGTTTTCTGATGGATATGCCCGATAAAACCATAGGCATTATCTCCGTTGACCCCTCAAAAAGAAAAACCGGTGGGGCACTGCTGGGTGACAGAATACGAATGAATGCCATTCACTCAGACCGTGTATTCATGAGGTCGCTTGCAACCAGGGAATCCAATTTATCGCTTTCAAGGCATGTTCAGGACGCTGTCAACATCCTTAAAGTAGCAGGATTTGATTTCATCATCATCGAATCTTCGGGTATTGGCCAATCTGACAGCCAGATCATAGACCATGCGGAATTGACATTGTATGTGATGACCCCGGATTACGGAGCAGCAACCCAACTCGAAAAAATCGATATGCTCGATTTTGCAGATATCATTGCCATCAACAAATTCGACAAAAGAGGTTCTCTGGATGCCCTTCGGGATGTAAGAAAACAATATAAGCGAAATCACCAATTGTGGGATGTAACAGATGAAGAACTGCCTGTGATCGGGACGATCGCATCCCAATTCAATGATTTTGGCACCAACCAATTGTACGAATTGATCATCCGTAAAACTGAAGAGAAATCCGGGTTAAAGCTGAACTCTAATTTTGATGTGAATAAAAGAGCAAGGGTAAAAAGTCAGATCATTCCCCCAAGCCGGGTGAGGTATTTATCGGAAATCTCTGAAAATAACCGCCATTATGACAAATGGGTTGAAAATCAGGCAAAAGTTGCCTCCCTACTCTATGGCTTAAAAACTGCCATGGCTTCATTATCGGGAAACCATGCAGCCATGTTATCCATTCAGCATAAATACGAACAAATAGTTAAAGAATTACATCCGGCCAATCTGGACATCATCCAACAATTTGAGTCCAAAAAAGTAGCCTACGGCCAGGATTATTTTTCCTATTTTGTAAGGGGAAAGGAGATCAAAGTCAAAACGACCACCGAATCCCTGTCTCACCTAAAAATTCCCAGGATCAGTCTCCCAAAATATAAAGACTGGGGTGATATTTTAAGATGGACGTTGCAGGAGAATGTTCCGGGTGAATTCCCATACACTTCCGGTGTTTTTCCATTTAAAAGAAAGGGTGAAGATCCCACCAGGATGTTTGCCGGAGAAGGCGGACCTGAGAGAACCAATAAACGTTTCCATTATCTCAGCCATGGAATGCCGGCGAAAAGGCTTTCCACTGCATTCGATTCAGTTACACTTTATGGCCAGGATCCGGATCACAGACCTGATATTTACGGTAAAATTGGTAATTCAGGAGTCAGTATTTGCAGTTTGGATGATCTGAAAAAGCTCTATAGCGGTTTCAATCTTTGCGACCCGCTCACATCTGTTTCGATGACCATCAATGGACCTGCTTCGACCATGGCTGCTTTTTTCATGAATGCAGCCATCGATCAGCAGTGCGAGATCTACATCCGGGAACATCAACTGGAGCATTTGGTAGAGGAAAAGCTTCAAAAAATCTATGATGAAAAGGGACTGAAAAGACCTTCCTATAAGGGAGAAATTCCTGAAGGCAATAATGGTCTCGGACTTCTTTTATTAGGAATAACCGGTGATCAGATACTCGACATTCAAATTTATAACGAGATCAAAAGCCGCACGCTGAATACCGTGAGAGGCACCGTTCAGGCAGATATCCTAAAAGAAGATCAGGCGCAAAACACCTGTATATTCAGCACTGAGTTTTCCCTGAAAATCATGGGTGACGTGCAGCAATATTTTATCGATCAGCAGATCAGGAACTTTTATTCAGTTTCAATCTCAGGATATCATATCGCAGAAGCCGGAGCCAATCCTATCTCACAGTTAGCCTTCACTTTGGCCAATGGTTTTACCTATGTGGAATATTATTTATCCCGTGGAATGAAAATCGACGAATTTGCACACAATCTGTCATTTTTCTTTTCCAACGGTCTGGATCCTGAATATGCGGTGATCGGAAGAGTTGCCCGAAGAATTTGGGCAAAAGCCATGAAAGAAAAATATGGAGCCAATGAGCGTTCACAAATGTTGAAATACCATATCCAGACTTCAGGTAGATCACTACATGCTCAGGAGATATCTTTCAATGATATCAGGACAACTTTGCAGGCATTGTATGCAATCTATGACAATTGCAATTCGCTGCACACGAATGCATACGATGAAGCGATCACAACCCCCACTGAAGAAAGCGTACGTCGGGCAGTTGCCATCCAATTGATCATCAATCATGAATTGGGACTTGCAAGGAATGAAAACCCTCTACAGGGCTCTTTTATCATAGAGGAACTTACAGATCTGGTGGAAGAAGCTATTCTGGCTGAATTCGACAGAATAACCGATAGAGGAGGCGTGCTTGGGGCTATGGAAACCATGTACCAACGCAGCAAGATCCAGGAGGAAAGCCTGTATTATGAGACACTCAAACACACAGGCGAATATCCTATCATGGGTGTTAATACTTTCCTTTCGAGTGAGGGATCTCCTACGATTGTGCCTGAACAAATCATTCGGGCAATGGAAACAGAAAAAGAGGATCAGATCCTTTCATTAAATACATTGCATAAAGCCTTGTCAGAAATAAACAAACAAAAAATAACTGATTTACAGGAAAGTGCAATCCATGATCAAAACCTATTTGAATCATTGATGGAAGTGGTAAAATACTGTTCACTCGGAGAAATTACCAATGCATTATTTGACATAGGCGGACAATACAGAAGGAATATGTAGATTCATTTGGAATAGACAAATATGCAAATATTATTTGGCAAAAAACTCTGGTCCGGCTGGAGCAGTAACATTTTTTTAGCTGAATTTTTAAAAATATTTACTTTTGTGGCTTTTAATGCAATTTTGAAAAACCTAGAGCGTTTTGTGATCGGCATGCCTTTCAGAGGCTTATCAGCATTTAAATCAAATCATTTAGTATTTTACAAGAGAACAACTTAGTTTAATTAAATCTTTCAATAGAATGAAAAAAATCATCGTACTAATTGCTATCAGCGTTTCATTTATATTAATAACTAATAATCAAGCATATAGCAATTGGGATCCTGTAAAAAGATGTGTGGTTGACGCCAATGGAGATTGTGTGCCCAATACAATACTCAGTGCGCTGCCATTTCTCAGAATTGTCCCGGATTCCAGAGCGGGCGGCATGGGTGATGCTGGCATAGCTATTTCACCGGATGCCAACGCGATGCATTTCAACGCGGCCAAATTGCCTTTTGGTGAAAGAGATTTTGAATTGGCTGCTACTTATACTCCATGGTTGAGGAATCTGGGGTTGAACGATATTTACCTGGCTTATCTTGCTGGTTATAACAAATTGGATGATATGCAGGCCATCGGGTACAGTCTTCGCTTTTTCTCCATGGGAGAGATCACTTTTACAGATGATCAGGGTGATCCGGCTGGTTTTGGCAAACCGAGAGAATTTGAAATAGCAGGTGCTTATTCCAGAAAATTAGGTAAAAACTTTTCAGCAGCTTTGTCAGGGAAATATGTGTATTCAAATCTGGCAAGCGGCCAAAATGTTGGCGGGACTGAGATCAAATCAGCCCATGCTTTCGCCGCAGATATTTCGGCATATTATAAAACCAAAGTTAAACTTGGAAATTACGACTCAAATCTGGATTTCGGACTATCAATTACCAATCTTGGAAATAAAATTTCTTATTCTGAAAGTGTTGATAAAGATTTTATTTCAGCCAATTTTGGATTGGGTAGCGCTTTGACCATTAATTTTGACGATTACAACGCGCTAACTATCGCATTGGATATCAACAAATTATTATTACCTACTCCTGATACTACAGGTCATAAATACGATGGATCTCCCATTGAAGCAGCTTTAGTATCCTGGTATGATGCTCCAGGGGGTTTTATGGAAGAAATGAGAGAGTTCTACTATTCTTTAGGTGTGGAATATTGGTATGATAAACAATTCGCAGTCAGGGGCGGCTATTTTTATGAGCATCCGCTCAAGGGTAATCGTCAGTTTTTCAGCGTAGGATTGGGAATAAAATACAATGTTTATGGTATGAATCTTTCCTATCTGGTACCTACCAACAACATCAAAAACCCGCTGGATAACACACTGCGATTTACCATACTTTTCGATTTTGAATCGATTTAACTTTTTTGAATGCATGCACTTTTTTCAGAATAGACCTGATTCCGATGCTTTTGACACGATTCAATTTCATTTACAAAAGATAAATTTGCATTTTTCATGAATCAAATAGTTTTTCTGACTGGAGCTACTTCAGGAATCGGACAAGCAACTGCTTATCATTTCGCTTCCAAAGGATATGATGTTATTCTGGCAGGCAGAAGGGTTGAAAGGCTGAATGAAACTGCAGCAGAAATTCAAAATAAATATAAGGTCAATACATTGGCATTGGAATTGGACGTTCGTGATCGGCAGGCAGTATCGGATTCGCTGAACCATCTGGAGGAAAAATGGGCTGAAATCAGCATTTTAGTAAACAATGCCGGGTTAGCAAGCGGATTTGACTTCATTCAGGATGGCCATATTGATGATTGGGATCAAATGATTGACACCAATATAAAAGGACTGCTTTATATTTCAAAAGCTGTCATTCCCGGTATGATCCGGCGCGGAAAAGGACACATCATCAATATTGGTTCCACAGCAGGAAAAGAAGTTTACGCTAAAGGTAATGTATATTGTGCCAGTAAACATGCAGTGGATGCCATCACCAAAGGCATGCGTATAGATTTGCTGGGCACAGGCATCAAAGTTACACAAATCGCTCCCGGAGCTGCAGAAACTGAGTTTTCACTGGTCCGGTTTCATGGGGATGCTGAACAGGCAAAAAAAGTCTACAAGGGTTTCCAACCAATGACTCCGGAGGACATAGCAGAAGTGATCTTTTACACAACTACACTTCCTGAACATCTTTGTATTAATGATCTGGTGCTGACGTCAGTAGCCCAGGCCAATAGTTTTTACATTCACAGAGAAGCCTGAAGATCAAAACCTTTGCATTTACCAAATCACAGTTCACTTACATCACCAAACATAATTTGGCACAAACCGTTTTAAATACTACTTTTGCAGAAAATTTCAGCTATGAATTTCATTGAAGAACTCAGATGGAGAGGAATGCTCAACGATTTTACTCCCGGTGTGGAGGAATTTTTTGCCACTCAAAAAATCAGGGCATATATCGGATTTGATCCGACTGCACCTTCATTGACCATCGGCAATCTGGTACAGATCATGATTCTGAGCATATTGCAAAAACATGGACACACTCCGATTGTCTTGATGGGGGGAGCAACCGGAAGGATCGGAGACCCGTCCGGCAAAGATGCTGAAAGGCAACTTAAAACATACGAAGAACTTGACCATAATCTTGCTTTCCAGACACTTCAGATGAAAAAATTCCTGAATTTTGAAGATGGAGACAATAAAGCAATTTTGGTCAATAATCTCGATTTTTATAAAGACATGAATGTCCTTGATTTTCTGAGGGATGTAGGTAAAAATATTACGATCAACTATATGTTGTCTAAGGATTCGGTAAAAAACAGGCTCGAAACAGGAATGTCCTATACTGAATTCAGTTATCAGATCCTCCAGGCATACGATTTTCTGCATTTGTTCCGCAATTTCGATTGCAAAGTACAGTTAGGCGGATCTGACCAGTGGGGCAATATCACAGCCGGAACTGAATTCATCCGCAGAAATGTACCCGGAGCACAGGCCTTCGCTGCAACTACTCCTCTCTTGACCAAATCTGATGGTAAAAAATTTGGTAAATCGGAAGCGGGAAATATCTGGATGGATCCGGAGATGACCTCACCATATCAGTTTTATCAATTTTGGATCAATTCAGATGATGCTGATGTTCCCAAATTTATGAAATTCTTCTCACTCAAAAGTCTGGACGAAATCCAATCCATTCATGATCAATATGCTGAAGATATGCAGACTTACAAGCGCATACTCGCTGAAGAAATGACCATCCGCGTACATTCCAGAGCCGATTTTGAGTCAGTTTTAAAAGTTAGTGAAATATTGTTCAATAAAAATGCCACTGCAGAACAATTGAATCTGCTTTCTCTGTCAGAATTAAACACAATTGCACAGGAAATACCCGCATTTAAGGTGGAAATAGATTCATTGAACGGAGGATTGAACATACTTGACTTTCTATCAGAAAAAACAAGCATCGTCCAATCCAAATCAGATGCCAGAAGAGCCTTGAATGGCAATGCAATCAGTCTCAACAAGATCAAATGCACGGATGCTCAGACAGAAATAAATATGGGTATGCTGTTAAAAAGTCGTTTTATAATGGTAGAAAACGGCAAGAAAAATAAATATCTGGTTGAATTTGTTTAGAAGGACATACCGGTTTTTCAGATACAAGTTTTTCCTGTTTTCACCAGGAATCGCTCCCGATCGCTTTAAATTTTCTTATCGTATCAAGTGGATCAGGTGTACCGAATATACTGCTTCCCGCAACCAGTACATTGGCTCCGGCCATCAGTAACGGTTGTGCGTTTTGCAAACCTATGCCACCGTCAACTTCAATCAATATTTGAAGGTTTCTTTCTGTAACCATTTCCCTTAGTCTACGTAATTTAGCCAACGTCCTGTGGATGAATTTCTGACCGCCAAATCCGGGGTTGACTGACATGATCAATACCATATCCAACTCTTCAAGAATGTCTTCGAGCGATTCCACATGCGTATGCGGATTGATGGATACACCAGCTTTAATACCTTTATCCCTTATCATGGAAATAACACTGTGCAGATGTGTGCAAGCTTCCAGATGGACAGTCAGAATCGATGCTCCTGCATTGATATAAGATTGGACATATCTTTCTGGCTTTTCTATCATCAGGTGTACATCTAAAGGTTTTTGGGCAAATTTAGCCATCGCCTCAACAATATTGGGTCCAAATGTAATATTGGGCACAAAATGACCGTCCATTACATCCACATGTATCCAATCAGCTTCGCTGTTGTTGATCATAACAATTTCCTCGTTTATCCTGCCAAGATCTGAAGCAAGCATGGATGGTGCGATCAAGTGTTTCATCATAAGCTAATAATTCCTTTAATCAGGTTTGTAAATCAAATTATAAAAAACAATAATCATATATTAAAAAGCCAATTATATATACAAATTTTATTACATATGAATGATCATGCTATAATTTAAGCAAATGCCATTTTTTTGATTTAAGGTAATATATTGACATTGCAAAAATAATGATCCAAAGAACCAATTCAACAGCCCAGGCTGTTTCTACAGTTCCATTGAAATATTTTAACATCACAAATACCGAACCCACATAAAATACATTGCCGACAAATTGTATCCAAAGCCCTTTGATCATAGCTCCAGCGCCTACCAGGCCGTTAAAATAGACTATACTAACTGTATATAGGCTCAGAATCATAAGTAAAACCAGAAAAGCAGGCTTTGTATCATTGACCATAGACATTCCTTCTCCCCAAAAAAGCGGATAAAGGAAAAATGACGGAAATAAAAGGACTGGCACAGCAAAAATCATGGTGTTGATGAGATTTACCAAAGCAGTTTTCTGAATAATAGGTATGACCGCCATCCTTTTCCTTCGACCGATGAAATGACTAACCATGGTATTGATTCCCGAGCTATACCCCCAACTTGGTATAAGCAACAACATATAAACCGTTCTGACCAGGTTGGAAATAGCCAGATCATATGCTCCCAGGTACTTTTCCACAAAGGAAAAGAACAAAAACCATCCTCCCATCCCAACCACTGACTGGGAAACGATCGGATTTGAAACATGAAGAATCTGTCTTATTGTCGGGATATGAATTTTTGGTATAAAATCCATTCCCCATCTGATGTATCTTTTTCTATTGAAAAAATAGAACAAAAATCCAATGACTGCTGCAACTTCCGACAATGCACTTGCCAGCCCCGCCCCGGCAATTCCCATTTCAGGAAATCCTAATTCGCCAAAGATCAGAAGATAATTCATGATTATATTGACAGCAATAAAAAGTATGGAATCGTATATGATGAATTTATTTCTCGCAATTCCTGTTAAAAAGGCTATGACAGCCACACCGGCAAAACTGAAAGGTACTCCATAAGCACGCATTTTTATGTATTCCAGACTTTTTTCATAAATCTGCGGACTTTTTATGAACCATTTTAATACATATTCTGACCCAAAATACATGAAAATAAAAGCCAGAATAGCCATAAATAATTCAAAGTAGAGCAAATTAAAAAAACTATGGTTGATCTGTGACCGGTTGCCTTCACCTCCACGTCGGGCGATCATGATTTGTCCACCCTTTGAAAATCCATAGGCGATGCTAACCAGTAAAAGATAGAACACACTGATAAGACCAATCGCAGCAAAATCAAGTTTATCATAGTGATATAAAAATATACTATCGCTGAGTGTTATGATCTGCTGACCTGCACTACCCAACATGATGGGCAATGCGATGGTCATAATCTGTTTATATGATGTATTAATTTTCAAGGTTTTTCAAAAGCTGCCGATTTTTATAATAAATATTGAGTTTTTAAAACAAATATTCCTTTCACCAGGGCAGTGGCATGTAACTTAAACATAAAAGTAGTTTAACTGCCCCAAATTCTTTCTATTTATCTGACATTTTTAAATCCAAATGCAGCTTTGAAACTTTGGTTCAAAAATTGGTAAGATGTTTCATTTTCCCTTAACGAAAATAAAAAAATAATTTCTAAAAGCATGATTTCCCAAAAGTTAAATTACTCTAAGATGCATTTTTCTAAGTAAACTCAACTTATTTGGAACTATTTCCGGACTCCAAATGCTAAAACTAAATTTCAACAATTTCTGTGATCGTCAATTCATACCCTTGCAAAGCCACCCTTTTCAGTTTTGAACGCGACAGCAATTTAATCTCCCTGATACCTATTTCGCGAAGGATTTGAGCGCCAATTCCAAAATCTCTTTGTTCAAAACTCATTTCGTCAATAGATTTCCCATTTCCGAGTTCTTTTAATCTGTGCAAAAGTTCTTCGGTGGTTTCTTTATGGTTCATATAAAGGATCACTCCACTACCCTCTTTTTCGATAAAATCCATGACATGATCAAAAGACACATTTCCGAATCTGCCACAGATCGTATCAAAAACATTGTTTATTTGTGAACTGGAAAAAACTCTGACCATTACAGGTTTACTCACATCGATCTTCCCTTTGATCAATGCGAAGTGTATATCATTTGTAGTGAGTTGTCTGTATGCTGCAACGGTTAATTCTCCTCGTTTGGAATTAAGTGTTACTTCAATTTCTTTCTCAATGGTAGATTCTGTTTTGAGCCTGAAAGCTACCAGGTCTTCAATTGAAATAATTTTCAACTGACATTCCCTGGCAAGTTTGAAAAGTTGTGGAAGTCTTGCCATGGTTCCATCTTCATTCAGTATCTCAACCAACGCTCCTGCAGGCTTAAATCCGGCTAATCTGGCCAGGTCGATGGCGGCTTCAGTATGTCCGGTCCTTCTGAGCACCCCTCCTTTTTTTGCAACCAATGGAAAAATATGCCCTGGTTTGGACAATTCCTCCGGTCTGATCCGATCATCAGTCAACGATTTGATCGTTTTTGCCCGGTCGTGGGTTGAAATTCCTGTAGTACAACCGTACCCGACAAGGTCCACCGAAACAGTAAATGCGGTTTCATGCAAGGCAGTATTTTCCCTGACCATCAGTTCAAGACCAAGTTCTCTTGCTCTGGATTCTTCGATTGGAGCACAGATCAGTCCGCGTCCAACTTTAGACATAAAATTTATGATCTCGGGAGTAACCATCTCTGCCGCACAGATAAAATCTCCTTCATTTTCCCTGTCCTCATCATCCACCACAATGACTACCTTGCCGTCACGGATATCTTCAATAGCCGATTCAATGGTATCCAAAACTATCGGTTCAATTTCCATATTATTCTTCATTCTTGTTTTAAATATCTTTTGTTGAATTATTCAATACAAGCATTATAATGTATTGAATATCAATTTTAAAATTTCAACTTGCTTAGTCCAGCTATATTGTTTTTGAACAAAAATCCTTGAATTTTCACCTATTTCGCGTGCTGCTGCGGGATCATTGAATAAAAAGCTGATATGTCGGACAAAATCATCAGTATCCTCTGCTACGAGTACTTCCTTACCGTGCTGACCTCCAATGGGAAGATTGACTGAAGTTGTACAAACACATGGCATTTCCATCGACATTGCTTCAAGCACTTTATTTTGTTGTCCGATTCCAGTAAAAATGGGAGCAACAAAAACAGTTGAGCTGCCGTAAGCTTCTCGGATGTCTTCCATCCAACCGGAAACAGTAATGAACTCATTTTGTAATGATATGATCCTGGGATGGGGCCTGACTCCTGCAATGAGCACTTTCAAATCAGGTTTAATTTTCAATAATTGTGGAACAATTCGTGTACATAAAAATTCTGCAGCATCTACGTTTGGGCGATAGCCCATATTACCAACAAAACAAATATCATATTTCTTTTTAATATTTTGTGGGGTAAAATATCCGGTATCTACTCCATTGGGAATTATCTGGATGGCATTGTTTTTTCCCTGGAAAATTCTGAATTTATCCTGGTCTGAAATGATGGTATGTGCATTGAAATCTTTAAAAATCTCTTTTTCATAGCGTTCCATTCTTTTTTGCTCCAGCTTATAAAACCGCTTCAATAAAAAATTGCTTCCTTCAATTCTTTTGCCCATTCCATAAGAGAAGGCATCCATGTAATCCAATACCTTTTTACCACTGAAATCACGTGCATACTCAGCAGATCTGGCCAATTGACAATAAACGATATCCGGTTTTTCTTCGCTTAAAACTGATCTGATAGAATTATGGATCCTTTTGCGGTAAAAATATTGAACCTGGAATGGCATTCCGGAAAAAAAACGCCCAAAACTTTCAAAAATAATTCCCCATTTGTTTATTGGAAAAACATAGATTTTTCTAACAAATTTTGAAAGTTCATCGTAATGACCCTGTTCTACTTTAACATCTGATACTGCTGTCAAAACCAGATCCATACTTTCGTGCAAATTCCTGATCTGGTGATAAAGCCTTAATTTATCACCCTTTTCAAGTGGAAAAGGAAATCTTGGAGCAATGATCAGTACTTTCAAATCTTAAGATTTCCGCAAAAATAAGCAATGTTTCAGGAGTAAGGAAACCTTTTAAGATTTTTAGCTTAATACAATAAAAATGCATTCGCTTCCATCTCACATATGGATTTTTGGTTCAGGACTGTATTTGGATATTATAACAAGAAAATTATTTATTTTGATCTTCAAGTTTATCGACCCATTGACGATAGGATTTTGCAAGTTGCACATGTTCTTCGAATGTTGATGCAAAAGCATGAGCGCCATCACCTCCAGGTTTTGCACAGAAGTAAATATAGTCATGGTATGTGGCATTGAGTACTGCATCAATCGATGATATTTCCGGCATACAAATAGGTCCGGGCGGCAAGCCTTTATTCAGGTAAGTATTATAGGGAGATTCGAAAGTCAAATGTCCATGGAGTACACGTTTCAATTCCCAGTTCCGCGTAGCAAAAACTATCGTAGGATCCGCCTGAAGTCTCATATCTTTATTCAATCTGTTGAGGTAAACACCTGCAACATCAGGTTTCTCTGCATTGATCAGGGTTTCCTTTTCAACTATAGATGCCAATGTGTAAACTTCAGCTTTGGAAAGCCCCAACGAATCGGCTTTCGCTTCTCGGTTATCCATTTTCCAGAACTTTTTATGTTCTTCTTCCATTTTTTCGAAAAACTTATCAACGCTTGTATTCCAATAAATCTGGTAAGTATTTGGGATAAATAAGCTCATGATATTAAAGGTATCCAGGCCATATTGTGCACAAAATAAAGGATCTTTCATTTTGGTCACGACACTTTGAGAATCAGGTTCAATGTAAGACGAAATTTTACCGGCCAGTTCTTCGGCTAACCTGACATTATTGAAAGTTAGCGAAACGGGAGTTTGTCTTCCGGATCTTAGCGCCATTATCAGTTTTAAATTATTCATGCCCGAATGCAGCATATATTTCCCGGACCTGGCTACTTTATCCGTCAAAAATATTTTAGACACCAATCTAAAAGTAAAATGACTAACCAAGCGATCTTCTTTATCCAATTGATCAATCATGGCTTCAGTAGAAGTTCCGGTTGGAACATAAAAAGCTTCAGATCCCTCAACCGACCTTACATTCGGCATAATAAATAAAAAAATCAGGGCAATACCAGCTATGGTCGCTACCAGAAAAATGCCAAAATATGGCTGCTTAATAAATCGCTTCATCATTTATCAAAATAAAATTTTATTTTTAAACAAATCCCAGGATCAATTCCAATCACAATCAAGATCTTCCAAACCAATAAAGCTTAAAGGTAACAATTCCTCCTGAATATTTCCGATTTAAACATTACAAAGCTTCTTTACTTTCTAAATATAAGAATATCAATTCATTGAATCATTTCACTTAGAAATCACTTTAAATAGATAGTTCCATATTGAATGATCGTATCTCATGCAAATATGTATCCGGAAATACTAAACCAGAATTTCAAAATGAAAGGACAACCATATAAAAACTTTTACAGGAAAAATGTTTAGTATTTTTATCCTTTCTCAAAAAAATAATCATTTCTCACCAATTCTGACGAGTCACTTAAAATAACCCTTTTAACAGGTTTATTCTGCCTTCCATTTAGGGATCCTACCCGGAGTCCAGGGAGCCTGAATCGCATCAAGCATAATCCCAATTTCAACCATATCTTTGTCAGCAATACGTTCAAGTTTATTTAATATTGCCGGCAATTCATTTTCAAGGATCATCATTAAATCCAGTTGAGTTTTGGTAACACCGGTACTTGATTGCCCAAAAACAGAAAAAATTGCATCTATACGGTCATCCAAAGTAACTTTTGAGGGAAGTCTTTCCTCAGGACTCGCCTTCGATGGCTCGCCGCTCAGATCCCATTTAATTTCCTCCAGTGTTTTGATTGAACTTTCGATGAGCGTGACTAATGATCCTTGCGCCTGTTCCATCGCATGTACCGTTTGCCATATCTGATTTAACTCAACTGTCAATTTATCAGTCAATAAATGAGCTGATTGAATGGTGGCAGCCATTTTTTCTGCTTTTTTCCTGAATGCAAGGGTTGCTTTTTTCTGATTTGCATCGATTGCCTGACCAAAAATCGGAACCAAATTAAAACTACGGGGTTCTGATTCAAACCAGGTTGAATCCCTGAACTGTAAAGCTATCTGTACACTATATTTTCCGGGAAAAGCCAGTAAACCGTTTTGTCTGTTTTCCAATGGATCGAACTTATTCTTTCCTGAACCGACAGGAGCAATTGAAGGATACCGTAGATTCCAGCTATGCCTGTTGATCCCTTTTTGTGGAGACACTTTCCATGAATTGACTATTTCCTCTGCCTCATCCCTCACTGTAAAGACTAAAACCGGAGGAAATTCCTTCTCCTCAGCCATCAGTGCATCCATTGATGGAATCGGAATGGGAGCTTTTTGGTCAAAAAGCTTCTTTTCCTGCTCCTGTCTTAATTCTTTTAAGGTTTTTGGTATATTATTTAGATAATATGTAAAAACTGCTCCGTAAGTTCGGTTTTCAGAAAAATACTCCATGGATCCAAATCCATAACCCCCTCTTCCTGCATTTATATAATGCAAGGCATCTTTCACCTCAAACAGGTATCCTTGTTTTTGCAAAATGTCTGTTGTTAAATTCCTCAGGGGTGAATAATCATCCAAAATATAAAACCCCCTTCCAAATGTAGCCAACACCAGATCATTTTCTCTTTCCTGAATGGCTATATCAAAGACAGCTATGGATGGAATTCCAGCTTTCAATTGTGTCCAGTGACCTCCACCATCAGCAGTAAAAAACACACCAGATTCTGTTCCTGCAAACAATAATTCGGCCTTCTGATGATCCTGATTAATGGAAAGTACGGGGCTGTTTAGTGGCAAATCAGAAGAAATGTTGGTCCAATTTTGACCCAGGTCAGTGCTTTTTAGGATATAAGGCTTAAAGTCATTCCTTTTCTTATTATCAAAACAGACATAAATTGTGTTTTCATCATGTTTGGATGTCAGGATATCACTCACGTAAGTGAATTCCGGGACACCAGGGAATTGCTCCAGTTTTTTCCATGTTTTTCCTCCATCTGAAGTGATCTGCACTACGCCGTCATCCGTTCCGGCTACCAGAATCTGTTCATTCAATGGAGATTCATCCATGCTCACTGCCATTCCGAACAAAGAAGTCGACATATTTTTGGCCACTGCATCTATACTCCAGAACCTATCCATCACCGGCCAGTGATCCCTGGGAATACCCCTGGTAATATCTTCCGTCAATACCTCCCATGAATCACCTCTATCCTCGCTCCTGAAAACTTTATTTGCTGCCATATAAAGCCTATTCCTCTTATGCTTGCTTAAGATCATTGGACTATTCCAGTTCCATTTATATGTCACTTCTCCTGCCCTTTCTCTCGGTTTGATATTGGTGCGTTCGCCCGTTTTTTTGTCAAAACGGTAAGCATTTCCATACTGGTACTCTGAATAGATGATATCAGGATCTTCGGGATCGATTGCCTGCCAAAAGCCATCTCCACCTAATGTAATTGTCCAGTCAGCTCTTGAAATGCCTTCGGAATAAATGGTTGAAGATGGTGCTCCGAGGCTGCTGTTATCCTGTGTACCACCGTATACATTGTAAAATGGAAACGCATTGTCAGTATTCACTCTGTAGAACTGAGTAACCGGAAGATTGGTTTTGTGGACATAGTTTAGTCCCCCGTCAAATGTCTCATAGATTCCACCATCACCACCTATCATAAAATGAGCGATATTTGCAGGATCAATCCACAAGGCGTGATCATCCACATGCCTGTTTTTCAAACCCAACGCTTGCCAGTTTTTGCCTCCATCCAAGGAAATTTTTGACACAACATCGAGCGCATAGATCACATCTTTTCTGACAGGGTCGCAAAATATCTCCCCGAAATATTGTCCACTCGCATTATAATCACTCATTTTCTGGAAAGATTCTCCTCGATCAATTGACCTGAACAAGCCACCTTTATCAAATTGCGCCTCAATCATGATGTAAACATAATTGGGATCAACCGGCGAAACCGCTATGCTCATACCGCCTTTGTGAACAGTTGGTATCCCTGAAGTGAGCTTTTTCCATGTTTTTCCACCATCTAATGATTTAAAGATTTCCGATTCCGGACCACCTCCGATTCTGATTTGAGGATGTCTGCGCCTTTGTTCAGAACTGGCATAGATGATATCAGGATTGTCAGGTGACAGCACCACATTATTAACTCCTGTATGTTCGCTGATAAAAAGGATCTTGTCCCAGTTCTTTCCTCCATCAGAAGTTTTATAAAGTCCTCTGTCACCGCCCGACCCCCAGACTGAACCTTCTGCTGCTACATAAACCACATCTGAATTTCTCGGATCGATCTGAATCATACCGATCTGCATGCTGTTTTCCAGTCCCATTTTCGTCCAGCTTTTACCCCCATCCAGAGTTTTGTAAACTCCGTTACCATAACTGACCGACCTTTGATGATTGTTTTCCCCGGTTCCAGCCCAAATTACATTGCTATTATTTGGATCCATTGCAAGGCAGCCAATGGAATAAACACCATAGTTGTCAAAAACCGGGGTAAAAGTGGTTCCATTATTTTCCGTTTTCCAAATATGACCTGATGCAACTGCAACGTAATATTCATTAAAATTTTTAGGGTTGACAGCAAAATCACCAATCCTTCCAGAAACAAAGGCGGGAGTCAAATTTCTGAATTTCAAACCACCCAAAATATCATTAGGAATTGAATCCGGTGAATTACTGGCCGTTAAAGTGAAAAATCCCGGCAGGAATACCAGCATTAACAAAGGTTGTATTAATTGCTTGTTCATATAAATATTTTTAATTATTGTTCTGTCCTATGTCCAATTTATGAAAAGATATGCTTACTGCTACATTCCGATTCCATCATTTCTACAGAAATACTCTTATTATAGTCATCGAAATATTTTGAAATAATAAATGTTATTCAATACCAGGTCGTTGGTATATTCATTTGCACTCGTTGAGCAATTTTCCACAGAATTGAATCCACATCAAAAAAAAGATATTCTTCAAAACCTATAAATGGATTCAAGTCTGTTAGTTAAGTATAAAAGAGTAAAAATACTTTTTTATCACATAATGCAAAAAACCCATCGTAAAAAATGGTGAACTATAAAGTAATATTAGAATAAAATAAGAAATTTTGACTTAAATATATATTAACCTTTATATTTGCGG
>DDTL01000180.1 GCA_002344345.1 Saprospiraceae bacterium UBA2365 | reverse complement strand
GGCTTGCATGACAAAAAATTATAATATTTAATAGCAAAACAGACATGTATTATGTTCCTGTTACACTATTTTTTCTATAAAAATATAAAATTATATGATAAGAGGCTGATTTTTGTAAACAAGTTGCAAATTTTAACACTAAAATATGTCGATTGGCGACAATTATTGAAGGCTAATGTAAGGAAACGATAATTATTTCTAATTTTGGGCGCTAAAGTTGTTAAAACTATTGTTATTGATTTTTGTAATTAAAAGTAAAATTAAATTTAAGTTATCATGAAAAGAATTAGCGTATTATTTGTTTTGATGATTTTTGCTACTTTGTCCTTATCAGCACAGAAATCCTGCAGCAAATCCTGCACAGGACACAAAACCAGTGCTTCCGTTATGGAATCTTCAGATCCTGCAATGGTTGCCGCTAAAGCTGATAAAAGCATTGAAGTAAGAACATGTGAAGATAGCGGGAAAGTGAGTTTTTACAAAAAAGATGTTTGTGAAGAAAGTGGAAAAGTAAGCTACACCCAGGTTGAATATCAGGAAGGTCTTGGAAAATTTGTTTCTTTGAAAGAAGAAAATAAAGGTAAAATGACCAGCGATTTGAAATCTGTATCCAAAGACGGTGTTGGTGCAAAAAAAGAATGCTCTTCATCAAAGAGCTGCTGCAGCAAATCCAAACACCCACAGAAATGTAGCTCAAAAGAATAAGATTTGACTTAATTGTGAGGAAGGACATCCATCTGGGTGTCCTTTTTTTTTAACCAGTCACATTTTGATGAGTATAGCTAATAATTGCTGGTTTTTTATTCAAAATAAAAGTTTTGAAAATCAGCAATTTTACATTTTATTAATAATATTATTTTGAAATATTGTATTTTTTTGTACCTTTGTTTGTCTCATTTAGAAACACCGGAATTGAATAATACTAAAAATAAAATCTGTTACAATGAAAAGAATAGCAATCAATGGATTTGGCAGGATTGGACGTCTTGCGATGAGAAAATTATTGGAAAGAAAAGATGTTGAGGTAGTTGCCATAAATGATCTGACTGACAACAAAACTTTGGCACACCTGTTCAAGTATGACAGCGCACATGGAGTTTTCTGTAAAGAGGTTAGTTATACTGATACTCATATTACGATAGATGGTAAGGAAATTCTGGCTAGCGCAATCAAAGATCCCCTACAATTGCCATGGAAAGAATTGAATGTGGATATCGTACTGGAATGTACCGGGGTATTCCGCTCAAAAGAAAAGTTGGAATGGCATCTTGAAGCAGGGGCAAAGAAAGTTTTATTATCTGCTCCAGCCAAAGGATCTGACGTAAAAACAGTTGTTCTTGGAGTCAATGACGGTGATATCAGTCCGGATGATAACATCCTGTCAAATGCTTCTTGTACGACCAACTGTCTTGCTCCACTTGTGAAAGTGATCAATGACAATTGGGGATTTGTGCAGGCTGCCATGACGACAACACATGCATATACACAGGATCAAAACCTCCAGGATGCGCCTCACAGCGACCTTAGGAGGGCTCGTGCTGCGGCTTTCAGTATTATTCCGACCAGTACAGGAGCAGCTAATGCAGTCGGTTTGGTCATTCCTGAAGTTAAAGGAAAATTCAGTGCAATTGCATTGAGAGTTCCTACCATTACAGGTTCACTGGTTGAACTCAATTGTATCATTGAAAAAGATTGTACCGCAGAAGAAGTGAATGCAGCTTTTAAAGCAGCCAGTGAAGGACCGATGAAAGGTATTTTACAATACACTGAAGATCCTATCGTTTCTGCTGATATCGTTTCTAACCCATATTCTTCCGTTTTCGATGCCAAATTGACCGCAGTCAATGGTAAGATGATGAAAGTTCTAAGCTGGTATGACAATGAAATGGGATACGCTTCAAGATTAGTTGATTTAATTGATAAGGTATAGTTTTTAAGTTTAGTTTTACAAAGGTGTAACTCGTTCAGTTGCACCTTTTTTTTTCTAAAATAAACGACTATCAAAGGTTTATTCTGCCCGAAAAGTCTAATTTGTTGATTCTCAATTGATATATGCCCAACCTTCTGACGTCATAGTTCAGCACAAGTCCAAACGTAAACGAACGATAATCAATGAATTAAAAGTCCCTTTTTAGGACTGCACTGACTGAATACGTTCGTGGGGATTTAAGTGGCAAAGACATTCAGGAACAGAATCAATGGTTTAGTTCTTGATTTGGAAATTGTCACCCGCATTTTCAAATCAAAAATTATGGGTTATGGTGTTGGTTAAAGTGGATGATCAGGATCAATTTTTTTATCATTGTAATGGGTTAATATCCAAAAATTATTTGGATTAGTCAGTATATTTGTTCTTTCTAAAGTTTATAACACTAAAAATTATCAATATGAGAAATTTGAATTTTAAGAATAAAAAAGTTTTGGTGAGGGTTGATTTCAATGTTCCGCTTGGTAAAAACTATGAAGTAACAGATGATACAAGGATCAGAGGTGCATTGCCCACCTTGAATTATGTTTTAGATCAGGGTGGTTCATTGATTTTAATGTCACATTTGAGCAGACCGTTGAAAAAGCTTAATGAAGATGGAAGTATCAATGTCCAAAAGTTCACTTTGAGGCATATTATCCCGAGTTTGTCAGCGTTACTTGGAGTGCAGGTGGATTTTGCAGCAGATTGCATCGGTGAGGAAGCAGTGGAAAAGTCGGGCAATTTACAGCCAGGGCAAGTACTCTTGCTTGAAAATACCAGATTTTATAAGGAAGAAGAATCTGGAAATGCTGATTTTGCTAAAAAGCTGGCTTCTTTGGCAGATATGTTCGTGAATGATGCTTTCGGCACTGCGCACCGTGCGCATGCTTCAACCACCATTGTAGCGAAATACTTTTCAAAGGACCAAAAAGCATTAGGATTGTTGATGGGTAAAGAAGTAATGAATGCTGAAAAATTGATGCACGATACCCCACATCCTTTTACTGCGATCATAGGGGGAGCCAAAGTATCCGATAAAATTCAGTTGCTAGATACATTGATTCAAAAAGCGGACAACATATTGATCGGCGGAGGCATGGCCTTTACTTTTATCAGGGCTTTGGGCGGTAAAATCGGGAATTCACTGCTTGAAGCAGATTATTTGACATTGGCTCTCGAACTTTTGGAAAAAGCCAAAGCCAGAGGTGTTCAGATTTACCTGCCAAAAGATTCTGTGATTTCTGATAAATTCTCGGAAGATGGTGAGATCAAAACAGTTGATTCCTATCAGATTCCGGACGAATGGCTTGGTTTGGATATTGGAAATGTAGCGATTGATGAATATAGGGAAGTGATCAAACAATCCAAAGGAATTCTTTGGAATGGACCGCTTGGAGTTTTTGAAATGGAAAAATTCGCCAAAGGCACATTTGAGATAGCTGCTGCTATTGCTGAAGCTACACAGAACGGGGCTTTTTCATTAATTGGTGGCGGAGATTCTGTTTCAGCGATCAATAAATCAGGATTGGATGATCAGGTTAGTTATATCAGTACTGGGGGCGGCGCCATGCTTGAATTTTTTGAAGGGAAAGTGTTGCCAGGTATTGCAGCCATAGAAGAATAATATAAACGAAAATTTGTCAAAAGAGCTTTCCTTTTCAGGGAAGCTTTTTTTGTTTCCCAAAAATTCATTCGTTAGATGTTGAATTATTTTTCAATTTGTTTCTAAATAGAAAATTGTTCATTAGCTTTGAACAGGCTAATGTAGTTCCAAAGAATGAAGTCAATCAAAGAAATCAATACCCGCATCATACAGTCATTATTCCTGCCCGGGGATGATGAACAGACCAGGGACCTGAAAAAAACTTTTTATATTTTTTCAGTCAACAGTATTATACCCATTGCCATTCTGACATTGATCTGCTATCTGTGGGAATTGCCGGTACTGATGCAATATGGATTGTTATTGTTAGGATATTATCTGATCAATTTTCCTTACTTTTTGTATAGTAAGAAATTATACAGGAGGTATTTTTATATTGGCCAAATTTATTCTTTGATCATTACCCTGATCACGATCGCCAGACTGGGAGGCATTTTATACTCTGCCGGTTTAGTTTATTCCTGTCTGACCGTTTCATTATTTACATTCACTTTTCCTGAAAAAAAGCTGGCTATCATAACCTCAGTAATGAGTTTAACCGGTATTATTGTACTAACTATTGGCCAACCCTGGCTTACGATAGCACCCGAAATGTTGCATCCATATAAAAATCTGGTATTTACTACCTTGAATGCTTTTTGGCAGACTATTTATATTCTTTCCATAGTCCTTAGTATTTTTGAGAAAAGAAATAAAGAAGAACAGGAAAAAAATCAAAAGCTGCGCGAACTGGATCAATTAAAAACTAAACTTTTCAGCAATATTTCACATGAATTCAGGACGCCATTGACTTTGATCCGGGGGGCTGCATCTTTACCTGAACCAGATCAGAAAAGTTTAATTCCATTTTTTGGAAAAGGTGGCAGGCTGGAAATGATCTCCTCTAATTCCACGAGATTGTTAAGGCTGGTCAATCAAATGCTTGACCTGTCCAGGCTGGAGACGGGGAATTTGCATTTAAAATATGTTCAGACTGAGGTAATACCTCTGCTATCTTATTTGGTTGAATCACGTAGAAGCTTTGCGGATCAAAAAAAAGTTAAACTCAGTTTTCATCCAGACCGGAATCAGTTGTTCATGGATATCGATTTTGAAAAGGTGGAGGATATCCTGCTTAATTTAATGCATAATGCAATAAAATTTACACCGGAACATGGAGAGGTCATTGTTTCATTATTTGTCATTGAAAAGGATGGACAAAAATTACTGATTGAGATAAAAGATACCGGTATAGGGATTGCGGAAGAACATATTGAAAAGATTTTTGACCGGTTTTATCAGGTAAATCAGGATTCTCCTGAGGGCAGTGGAATAGGCTTGACCCTGACTAAGGAATATGTGCAATTACTGGGTGGTGAGTTGACCATTCAAACCAAATTGAACGAAGGAAGCACTTTCTCTGTAGCTTTACCAATAAAAAATGAAGCGCAGCTGATCTCTGTTGAAGAGCTGGTCAAAACGACGTATAGTGATAGTTTTGACCCAACACTCAACGATGATTTGTTAAAAAGGACTCAAAATGAGGATGTTGATAAATCTCCATTGGTACTGATTGTAGAGGACAACAAAGAATTGGCCTATTTTCTCAGTTCGATGTTGAATCCGTTTTTCAGGGTTGAAACTGCATTCGATGGTCAGGAAGGCGTGCAAAAAGCGCTTGAAAACATTCCCGACCTGATCATCAGTGATGTCATGATGCCGGTCATGGATGGATTCGAATTATGCGATCAGTTAAAAAATGACTTCAAAACCAATCATATTCCCATCATTTTACTGACGGCAAAAGTGGATGCAGATTCAAGGCTGACGGGTCTTAAAAAAGGAGCCGATGATTACCTGGCAAAACCTTTTGATTCTGACGAATTATTTGTCAGGATCAAAAACCTGATTGAGATAAGAGAAAAACTGAAACAAAAATACAGTAGGATTCAATCGGGAGAATTGATTGAAAAGGAAGTATATACAGGTCTGGATAAACTTTTTATGGATGAATTGAATGAGTTGCTGGGGAAACATTACACCGATGAAGATTTTGGAATAGAGGAAGCTTGTAAAGGGATGAAGATCAGTAGGATACAATTACATCGTAAACTCGTTGCCCTATCAGGGATGTCTGCATCGCATTTTATTAACCAATTCAGAGCAGATAAAGCCGTTAAATTGCTTCTAAGTACCAGAATGACGGTGTCAGAGATCGCATTTGAAGTAGGTTTTCATGATGCAAATTATTTTTCCAGGATATTTACAAAAATTTACAGCGTTTCGCCCGGTGATTACCGAAAGCAGAAACAATAGTCCTTTTGCAGAAACAATAGTCCAGTTGCGCCATTATTAAGTCATTGTTTTGGTACAATAATCCTTGGTATGAGCTTAGCTGTAACGGTAGTTTTGTATCGTTAAAATTATTTATCATTCATTTAAATTTATTACCATGAAAACATTTCATTTGATTTTCGTTTTTATTTTTCTGAGTTTTTTATCATGTACCAAAGAAGAATGGCAAACTGTAAATATCACAGGTGGATATACCAACACCCCTGATCCTTCAGGAGGATTTCTCAGTATTCCTTTACCAACAGGCGACACTTTTATGGTACCAAAGAAGTATAAAGTTGGAGGGTCTGACAACCTTGTTGGTGAGATTGATACAACAAAGAGTGAACTGGTTGTGAATTCTGTAGTTATTAATCAGCTAACAAATTCATTTGATGTCACTTATACAATTTCATATTTCAATAAATCCGGTGACCAGGTGAGTTATAAAGGCTCTGCTCAAAATTACGACAATGGGACAGGTATCTCATGGCAACAAATTTCCGGAGGTACCGGGAAATATGAAGGAATTACAGGATGGTTGAACACTTCTCTTGTTGCCAATCCGAATGGGGCCATCACGATTTCGATTATCGAAGGTCAGGCCACTTACAAGTTTTAAAATAATGCATAAATCAAGGCGGGCAGAAATGGTTCGCCTTGATTTTAATTAATTAAATGTCACCTGGTTGACCTTTAATAATGAAAACTTAATCTGCATTAACTCCATGGAGATCAAGATATTTATCAATACTTTTCCTTAATGTAAATTTTGATGAAAACGCTGAAGGACCATGGTTTTCTGATCTCTTCATTTTTCAAAAATTATTGCTGAATTGTCAGAGAAATCGGTGACATATTTTGGTTTTACAATATAGGAAATCCAGTCCTGAAAAGAATTATAAAACTGACACAATACTGCATTAGTTGAAACAATAGTCCTAACATCGACATATGGAAAAGGCGTTATTTTGCATAAAAAATAATATCATGAAAACAAAATTGTTCTTGATCGTCTTATTGATTTTAATTCAGATTTCAATCCATGCCCAGGGTACCTGGACACAAACGAATCTTTCTCTTGCAAGAGGACAGATGGAAGCTGCCGTCAACGGACCAAATATCTATTTTGCCGGAGGACAGTCGAATTCGGGATGGACACCCAAAGTTGATATATACAATGTGGTTTCCGGCCAATGGTCAACAGCAAACCTGTCTTTAGCCAGGTCATTTCCTGCTGCTGCCAGTCTGGGTAATAAAGTCGTCTTTGCCGGAGGAATGAATCCAAATGCAACTGCAAGGGTTGATATTTTTGACACGGGTACGCAAACCTGGAGTACGACAAATTTATCAAAAGCCCGATTTGTAATGGGAACGGCAGTGCATGGGAGTAAAATATTATTTGCAGGAGGTGCAGATGTGATAAAATATGAGGTTTATAATCATGTTGATATCTATAATACTACCACCAATGTCTGGACAACGGATACCTTGTCTGTCGCCCGGGCTGCAATGGGAACAGCTACCGTGGGTTCCAAAGCCTATTTCGGTGGCGGTTATATGCTCAATGGCTTATGCAGTGACAGGATCGATATCTATGATTTCACAACCGGGACATGGGAACAAGCTACATTGCCTTTAGCACGTGGTTTTCTGGCCGCAGCCGCCGTAGGGAAAAAGCTACTTTTCGCCGGAGGCATTACGGAGCAAAATCTGCCAACTGACCGGGTGGATATCTATGATACGGAAACTAAAACATGGACTGTTTCAGCCCTTTCTGTTCCGAGAGCTTTTTTCAGCAATGCGGCATCCATGAATGGGAAAGTATATTTTGCAGGTGGTATTTTGGTTGATTTTACGACTGATGTAATAGATGGCGCTTTCGAAATGGTTGATATTTTTGACTCAAAAACTGGTAACTGGACAGCAGAGCATTTAAGCCATGCCGTCAATTCAAATGTTGTTATCGGATATGAAAACAAACTGTACAGCGCAGGTGGCTTTACAGACAATGGAGCGATTAAAACGGTAGATATTTATAACGCAGGATCCGGAAACTGGTCACAAACAGAACTTTCGCAATACAAAGAACATATGGCTTCTGCCGTTTTAGGCGACAAAGTGTATTTTGCCGGTGGTTTTGCCGTTAAACCTGACTTTTCAGGGCAATTTTCCACGGATAAGGTTGAAATTTACGACACTAAAACTGGCAAATGGACCTATGATAAATTGTCCAAAGGCAGGGACTGGCTGGAAGGTGCAAGTGCCGGAAGTAAAGTGATATTCGCAGGAGGATGGGATGATAATGGCACTTTTCAAAAAACGGTAGATATTTATGATACTTTGACTAAAAATTGGACTGTTTCCAATCTTTCGACTGCCAGGTTTGAAATGACTACAGGCAAAATTGGTAATCTTGTAATGTTTGCCGGAGGGTACAACAATTTGATCACATCAACAAGGATAGATATATACAATGCAGAAACAGGAGTTTGGTCAACTGATGAATTGTCTGTTTCCAGGTTCGGGGCTGCTTCAGCTTCCATTGGAGATCTAATAATGTTTGCAGGAGGTAGTAGTCTGGATGGAGCAGTTGGAACTGAAGTGATTTCTGATGTAATAGATATTTACAATGTAAAAACCAAACAATGGAGCACAGCAAAACTTTCCATTCCAAGACTTTTTGCAGCCGGAGTAACAGTTGGCGACAAAGTTTTGTTTGCAGGAGGACAGAATTTAGATCAAACTTTGGACAGAGTTGATATTTATAATGCAACAACAAATGAATGGAGTATTGATTCACTTTCAGTAGCAAGAGGATTTCAGGACAATGATCAGAATGCTGCAGTTGTTTGTGGTAAGGCATTTTTCGTTGGTGGGGTCTTTCGATTTCCGACTTATGCTATTGACGATCACAATGTAGTTGATATTTATGACCCTGTGACAAATACATGGGATCAAGAGTTCCTGCCTTATAATTTGTTTAATCATTCGGTTGCAGGAGTTGGCAACAATCTGATTGTGGCAGGTGGAGCTTCAATACATCCATCAGGATTAGATATACACAAAGAAGTATTGATTTTCCAGTGTTCCACAAGTAACACCTTTGAATCTGAAAAGGAATATGGTCTGATAACTATTTTCCCCAATCCCACTTCCAACAATTTCTCACTCGATCTTCCCGAAGATTTCAATACTGAAAATGCAGTGATGAAGGTTTATGACCTGTATGGAAGGGTGGTGATGCAAAAGAAAGGGCATGAACTTTATAAACAGCATCAAACAGATGGATGGAGTCCTGGTATGTACATAATAAGTGTTGAGGATCAATACGAAAAAACTAATGCCAGATTGTATTTGATACGATAATGATAAACCTGCATGACTCCTGAATAGAATTTGATTCCAATTAAAAAGTAAGTTTCTTGTTAAAAAAAAGAGCCTGACGATGCAGGCTCTTTTTAGTATTTTTTATCCTTCCTGTTCACCACCACCATTTGTTTTCAAATCGTCATTGGAGATTTTAGTTTTTCTTTCCTTGAAGTTGAGCTTTCCAAACTGGTAGCTGAAACTGATGCCAATGCTCCTGAATGGAAAGGTATTGGTTGAAATCTGGTAGAAATCATTTCCTTCTGCAATATTTTCCATGTCTCTGGTTTTGTGAAATGGTGCCACTGCCCGGATACCCAGAGTCGCTTTTTTATTCCAGAATTGTTTGTCAATGCCGATATTGTACATCCACCAGGAGGATTGGGTTCCCTGAATGTTCAGCCTTGGTGAATTGTAGTGCCCACCCCCATTGATCGTCCATTCAGCCGGCAATTTGTAGTTTGCATTCAATGAGCCTCTGTATTGTATACCAAAATTGCTCAGGTCTTCCCCGTTGTTCGATATCGTTGCATCATAAGTGTAAATATCCACATTTCCACGCAATTCAAGATTTTTAAATATTGTGACTGATCCGAATAGATTCATTCCGATCGAATTCCTGATGCCAAGGTTCAGGTAAGTCGTTTCAGAAGTGTCAGATTCATTGACCAGGAGGAAGTTTTCAATTACCTGATCAGTAAACTTGTAGTAAAGCGATACATTTACTGAGGCGCTGCCAAAAAACTTGCTGTAGCCAAGATCTATTTGTTGCATTCTTTCTGGTAAAAGGGATGGATTACCATAAGAAATATTTCTCGGGTCATCATCATTGATAAATGGATTGATCTGGTTCAATCCTGGTCTTTGTATCCTTTTGCTATAGCTGAGTTTTACAGAAGAGAAATCTTTAAATCTTTTTTGTAACATCAAACTTGGGAAAAAATTGTCATACAAATTATCAAACTCATCAAATCTGCCGGAATCAAAATAACCGTTGAGGTCCGTATGTTCATATCTCAAACCTGCTTTTACGCTGATCATTGCCGGAAGGTTTAAGGTAAGACTTGAATATGCACCATAAACCATTTGGTTGTAATTGAAAATATCGGTCCTTTTTTCATCAATGGTCTGTTCATCGGTGGCTTTATCAGTCAGGATTTTCTTATAATCAGATGACATATCTCTGTAGATCGCTTTAGCTCCAGTTTCAAGTTTTATCATCTGCGAAAACGGATGAATATAATCCATTTGGAAAGTGTATTCATCGTTTATCCCAAAGTTATCATTGTTTTCAAGATAGGTTTTATCTGAATATGAAGCAAAATTGTTATTTGTATTGATATCAGTATCAATCTGTAATGCAATTGAAAATTCTCTTTCTTTCGATTTTGCAAATTTTTTGGTGTAATCGATCGACCAGTCTAACCCTTTATTGAAATTAGAAGATTCATTTTCTCTTGAATACTCATATAGGCTGTTTAAAAGATAGTTTTCAAAAGAACCATCCACTGTCCCATCTCTTGAACCGCCTCTGCCTCTATAGCCAAAAGATGAGTTGATACTATTGAATGCATTGAAGTCATAATAAAGTTCAACACCGGATCTGAAACCAAGCATTGAACTTGAATTCACGCCATTCTGAGTGGTTAATTGTGTTAAATCTTCATTGGAATAGACTTCTCTGATCAACAAACTTGTACCTTCAACAGGGAATCTACTGTGCAAACCACCCCTTGCTGAAATACCGAACCTGCCTTTATTGAGAGAAATATTAGCATTTCCATTCGCTGCCTTATCTCCTACAAATCCTCCAACTCTTCCTGAAAACCCTTCAATCCTCTTTTTCTTTGTAACAATATTCACGATACCGGCTGTTCCTTCTCCATCATATCGGGCTCCTGGTGCAGTGATCACTTCAACATTTTCAATTTCATCAGCCGGAAACATTTTCAATGCGTCAGCCACATTATCAGAAAACATTCCTGAAGGCTTGCCGTTCAATAAAATCTTAACTCTTTCTGATCCTCTCAGAGACACATTCCCATCCAGATCAACTGTGAGCATCGGGACTTTTCTCAACACATCCACCGCATCACCACCAACCAGCGATCTGTCATTGGCAACGTTGTAAACAAGTTTATCTACCTGATTTTCAACCAGCGAGCGTTGATCTGTGATCTGCACTTCTTCAAGTATTACCTCGCTTGAGCCAAGCAGGATTTTTCCTAAATGATTGTCAGGTTTCAAGCCTGTAAGGGTAACGGATGAAACCGTCCTGGTCTGATAGCCTAAAAATGAGATCCGGATGGTATATTGACCTAAAGTTTTTTCTGTGAACTTAAATTTCCCGTGATCGTCCGATAAAGAACCATCCAACAGCTTTTGTCCACTTTTGTCCATCAATTCCACTGAGGCAAATTCCACCGGTGAGCCGGACACCGAGTCAATAACTATCCCGTCAATTGTTCCGGTTATGCTGGATTGTTCTCCACGTCCTTGTCCCCTTTGTTGTCCGAAAACGGTTTGCACCAACAGGATCAAGAAAATTATATTTGCTATTTTCTTCATTGCTGATAATTAAATTTTTTCTGATAAAATATTTCTGAATTTGAAAACAGGAACCAAACACTAAAAGGTTAAAACCTGAGTCTGCTCCTCAAAGGCAAATCTTCAATGTTTTATAANNACTAAATTGCAGACTAAAAGTATTGCAATTACTCATTTCTATTGGTGTATTGCTAAAAGATTTTAGTCTGAAAATCTAAAGGCATTCATGGCGATTTATACTGTTCGGAGCAGGTTCAAACTTTTAATTTGCAGGTAAATGGTGTATGAACACTATTCAAAAAAATAATTCCATAAATGCCAATTATAGCAAAAGTAACATCTGTAATCACCCTAAATACTTAGTATTGCTAAAACAAAATTCTGCTTCAGACCTGAAAAAAAACTTAAAAAGTTTTTCAGGAAAGGCTTAAGAAATTCACGTCAACAAAATACCTTCATTGGACTGCAATATTAAGTATATGTTTAATTTTAATGGAGTTTTATATTCTTAATACTTTGTTAATTCTGCAATTCGGGGCAGTATGGAAGGATCTACTCAATTCAAGAAAATACGACTGCTTGCGATTTTATCAAAGTTTTACTCATTGGTAAAATACATTTGAGATACAAGCTGTTCTGTCTCAATTATACTTTAACTTATCATGTGGCAGGGTAGAGTTCGGAAATTGAAGCACGATATTTTTCCACTAATTGCTTACGTTTCAACTTTTGTGTCGGAGTGAGTAAGCCATTGTCAGGATTCCAGTTATCATTGACCAGTTTAAATACTTTTACTTTTTCCACCTGATCCATATGGCTGTTTTGTTTCTCAACTTCTTTTTCAATGCGATCAATGACCTGGTGATTTTTAATAAGATCATCATTGTCAGTAAATTTAACCTCGTGCAATTCACACCATTTAGTCAGGAATTCAAAGTCAGGGATGATGATAGCAGCTGCATATTTTTGGTTTTCACCAACAACCATTGCCTGATCTATAAATTGGCTTTCTTTCAGAAAGTTCTCAACTTTTTGAGGTGCAACATATTTGCCGCCTGAAAGTTTGAAAATTTCCTTTTTCCGATCGGTAATAAAAAGGATATTGTCATTATCAACATGGCCTATGTCGCCGGTATAAAACCAGCCTTCCCGGTCAATGGCTTTCATGGTCAGTTCAGGATCTTTATAATAACCGATCATCACGTTTTCACCTCTTGCGAGGATCTCACCGTCTTCAGCTATTTTTACTTCCACACCTTCTGGAATAATTCCGACAGAACCAAATTTTACACCAGGAAAGCTACCCCGGTTTGCTGAAATGAGTGGAGATGTTTCGGTCAAACCATAGCCTTCCTGAACCACAATCCCTGCAGCCCAGAATATTCTTGCGAGCCTGGGCTGAAGCGCTGCACCTCCCGATATCACAGCTTTCAGTTCACCGCCCAAAGCTTCCTGCCATTTGCTGAAAATAAGCTTTCTGGCAATTTTTAACCTGAAATTATACCACCAACTCCTTTTAGCTGGATCAGGATCAAACCTGTCACCCAATTTCACAGCCCAGAAAAACAGTACTTTTTTTATCCCCTTTAAAGTCCTTCCTTTATTGATGATCTTGTCATAAACTTTTTCAAAAATTCTAGGAACCGTAATAAAGGTATTGACTTTTATTTCCCGCATGTTGTCGCCAAGGGTTTCAATACTTTCTGGATAAAAAATCTGCAAACCGATGTATTGCCATAAATAATTACCTACGCGTTCAAGTATGTGGCACAAAGGTAAAAAACTCAGGGCTCTTTCTCCCGGATGCAGGTCCGGAACAAAACCTCTCGCGATTTTGATGTTCGATACAACGTTATTGTGTGAAAGCATAACCCCCTTGGACAACCCGGTGGTTCCAGAAGTATAAATCAACGTCAGCAAGTCATCAGGTTCAACTTCCTGCATGCGATGGTTTAAAGTTAAGACAGGATTTTCTGTTTTCTGTCCGAGGTCAAGGATTTCATGCCAGTTTTTTACACCATAAACCTGGTCAATAGTGTATATCTCTTCTATGTTGGATATTTCTTTTGCGATAGGAGCAATCTTATCAAACAATTCTTTTGAAGAAATGATGAGTATCCTGGCATCTGAATGTGATAAGATGTGTTCGTATTCCCGTTGACTGATAGTAGGATAAATACTTACATGAACACACCCTACCTGAGACATACCAAAATCAATAAAATTCCATTCAGGTCTGTTTTCAATGACTGTGGCAATTTTCTCACCTTTTTTAAAACCCTTGAAAATCAGTCCAAGACTAAATTGATTGACCTTCTCTATATATTCTGATGCACTGTAGGATTGCCAAATCCCGTTTTTTTTAAAGGATAAAGCTTTCTCATGATTATATTTTTCAATATATCTGAGGATGTCAAAAGTCCGGCGGATATCTTCCATGATTAGTTTTTTACGTTTAAAAGGATTGTTTCTATATTCTTTTGTTTGAAAAAGAATAATGCTAATCCTGTAAATAAAATGGCTGTATTAAAAATAAAAAGCTAAATTTCTGATTATTTTAAAATAATACTTTAGAAACCATTAAATTCACAAAATTTGCACCAAATTATATTGGCGAATATAGGCATAAATTTCACAAAAAAGTATATTATTGATCAACTACCTGAATTATTTTATCCGATTGGGTTCATTTTGTGGCTTCCGGTATTTTTGTCTTGTACAATGCTTTAATGTCTGTTACATTTGACGGTATTCGACTTATTTTTTAATTTTGTTCAAACAAAAAGATTGCATGCAAATATCCGTGGTAATTCCATTGTTTAATGAAGCTGAATCCCTGCCCGAATTGGTTAGCTGGATTGACATCGTTATGAAAAGAAATCAGTTTACTTATGAAATGGTCTTGGTAGATGATGGCAGTACGGATGATTCCTGGCAGGTGATCAGGCAACTCAGGCAAAGTTATATTTCGATCAAAGCCATCAGGTTCAAAAGAAATTATGGAAAATCTGCCGCACTCAATGAGGGATTTATCGCAGCTTCAGGTGACGTTGTCATCACTATGGATGCGGATCTTCAGGATAGCCCGGATGAAATTCCTGAATTATACAGGATGATCGTTGAAGATAAATATGACCTTGTGTCAGGTTGGAAAAAGAAAAGATATGATCCGATTTCAAAGACCATTCCTACCAAATTGTACAATGCTGTAACTCGCAGAATATCAGGTATTAAGTTACATGATTTTAATTGCGGACTGAAAGCGTATGACCGCAAGGTGGTCAAAAGTATTGAAGTGATCGGAGAGATGCACCGTTATATACCGGTAATGGCCAAATGGGCCGGATTCAGGCGAATAGGGGAAAAAGTTGTACAGCACAGGGAAAGAAAATACGGGGTTACGAAATTCGGATTGGGAAGGTTTATCAATGGACCGCTCGATTTGTTGTCTATTATTTTTGTATCCAGGTTCAGCAAAAAGCCAATGCATTTTTTTGGTTTGTTCGGTTCGTTATTCATTTTTTTGGGGTTTGTCATCTTGTTTATATTAAGCTTTCAAAAACTATTTTTTGATGTGAGCGGGATAGCTTCCAGACCTTTGTTTTATTTTGGTATTTTGACCTTTATAGTTGGAACTCAGTTTTTTACGACTGGTTTTTTAGCCGAAATGGCATTGAGACAAGCTCCTACAAGAAATCAATACCTGGTGGATGAGAAAATAGGCCTGGATGCCAATATGATAGACTGAAAAATGAAAACTTAATAAAGGCATTTTTTAACCAATTCAATATTAACCAAAAACAGGGATAGCTATGGATTTAAATTTCAAATCGTTCGTTGAAAGAACTTTTTTTGGTGTTTTTGCTTACATCGGAGAAAAATTTGCACTTCCTGTAGGTAAATTAAGACTTTATTTTATTTATATAAGTTTTCTAACACTGGGATCACCCTTGGTTTTTTATATTATCGCAGCTTTTTGGCTCAACCTGAAAAGGTATACACGTAAAGCTTACACGAAGGTGTTTGATTGAATCACCCAAACAAGGATTGACTCACCTCTTTTTGGAATAAATGGATGTTTTGATTGTAAATTGCCAAATGGAACTGGTTGTTTGGTCATAGTGATCAATTTCTCCATGAAAAAGTCCGAGTCCGTTCCATTTTTCTGCAAAACCCAAATGATAACTGAGCATGGGTGAAATGGTCAGATGATCACTAACTGCAATGTTAATTCCTGTTCCCAGCCCTATATGAAATGCTGCATTCCAAACCTGCTCAGTAACCAATTGATCAGCAAGCTTAAGTTGCTTTACCGAAAGGGCGGGTATAAATTCTAAATAAAATGCCTTTTTAAAAAAATCATGTTGCTTTCCAAATGTCGGGCAATTGCAGTCACCCCATAGATCAAATGGATAGATATGAACAGGAATGCTTAGATAGGATTGAAGAATCGAGTAATTCTTTTGCGGAATAGCTTCTGAAAACTCCAATCCCTTTTGCCCAAACAGAAAATGCAACCCCGGACGATAGCCAATTCTAACCTGATACGGAAAAACCCTGTAGGCGAATCCAATACCTGCTTTCCAGTCAAAAATGTTCTGCTCAGAATTGCTTGTTTCGGTCAATAATCTGTCCCAGTCATGGTATGAAGGCCTCTGAACTGATAAATCAATATCAATTTGTGCTGACACGGAGGCATTTAAAAACACAATTGCCCAAAATAAGTAAAAAGCTTTATTTTTCACGATCACTTTTTTATACTAAGTTACAGATAATATTTTTTAATGTAATAGGATTCAAAGAATTTTAGTGATATTCATTAAAATATTAAGTTTACTTTGGCAATACAGATTTAGTTGACTCTAAATCAATTTTTACCGACCCAATAAATGCCGGAGATCCTTATAAGCTATCTTCTTAAGCAATGAATGTCCACAGATATTTAAAGTAAAAATGTTGAAAATCAATAAATAAAGTGATTTCAGTTAAAGTGATTTAGAGGGTAAAATATTTTTGTCGCAGGCTTAAATACTGATGGGCCAATTTTATTTTAGTTTGTTTTGATAAAGCTGTGAAGCTGATATCTTGACAAAAAATGAATTTATTCAAGGATTTTCTTAAAATTGAGTAATGGTAGATGAACCTTCCTTTTTCTTGCTTGTTCCTCAAAACATCAGCTGATTTTACCTGAATGTCAGATATAGATTATAATTTGCGCGATTATAATTTGAGCTGGTTTTTCCGGATTTCGAAAAGTATTTTCAATTTTATTCAAAAAAAATAACTGTTTTGAAAACAAAAAAAATTACTCAGGACAAAGTAAATGTTATCACCCTGGGATGTTCCAAAAATCAGGTAGACTCAGAAAACCTGATCGCTCAACTTGAAGCAGGGAAATATGATGTTGTACATGACAGTGATCAGGAAGCCAATATCGTGATCATCAATACCTGTGGTTTTATCGGAGATGCAAAGGAGGAATCCATTAATACCATTTTGAGCTACGCAGATGCAAAATCTTCAGGTGAACTTGATAAGCTTTATGTAACCGGATGTTTGTCAGAAAGATATAAAGGAGAATTGGCTCAGGAAATACCCGAAGTGGATGCGTGGTTTGGAACACTTGAATTGCCGGCACTTCTCAGGAAATTCAATGTGGATTACAAACATGAATTACTTGGTCATCGAAAACCTGTAAACCCGGGACATTTTGCATACCTGAAAATCGCAGAGGGCTGTACCAGAACCTGTGCATTCTGTGCAATTCCACTGATGAGAGGCGCGCACATTTCACGAGAGATACAAGACATTGTGGATGAGGCGATGTTCCTGGCACAAAAAGGAATCAAAGAGTTGATATTGATTTCACAGGAACTCACTTTTTATGGTTTGGATCTTTACAAGGAAAGAATGCTTCCACAATTGCTGGAAAAACTTGTGCAGATAAATGGAATTGAATGGATTCGTCTTCACTATACTTACCCGGGAAAATTTCCAATTGAACTCATTGATGTAATGGCAAAGCATCCAAAAATTTGCAATTATCTCGATATCCCACTCCAACATGGAAATGATCAGGTGCTTGACAGAATGAATCGTAACACAACAGTCAACGATGCCAGAAAGGTTGTAGCCTATGCCCGAAAACAAATTCCTGATATTGCAATCCGAACAACATTTATTGTTGGCTTTCCCGGTGAGACCGAAGATGAATTTCAGGATCTGCTCGATTTCGTCCAGGAGATGGAATTTGACAGGGTGGGTGTTTTTCAATACTCACACGAGGAAGATACTCGTGCTTATATAATGAAAGATGATGTGCCTGCGGATTTAAAAGCTGATAGAGCTTCACAGTTAATGGAAATTCAGCAGGAAATTTCTCTTAGGAAAAACATTGAGAAAGTGGGCAAGGTTTTAAAAGTGCTTTTTGATCGGAAGGAAGGAGATTACTTTATCGGACGAACCGAATTTGATAGTCCTGAAGTAGACAATGAAGTGCTGATTCCTGCTGACTCCAATTTTATAAGGGTAGGAGATTTTGCCAACGTTAAAATCACCGATGCCGAAGAATTCGATTTGTATGGAGAACTTTATCTTACCAGATAAGTAAAAAGCCAACATTTGAATTTACTCCGATTAGTCAGAAGGGTTCTTGATATATTAAGTTGCAAACTTCAGACAACGTAAGAAGTAATTTTTCGCGCCTGGGTTTTCGTTATTCATGCCTGGATAGTAGTTTCTCCGTTCTCTGTAGTTTGCAAATCAGACTTGTATCATTCCCGACGGCAACTGTCCAAGTCGAACCAAAAAAATGTTTTATCCCGAATGATCACCGGTACCTCCAAACCACAGTTAACATGATCACCATTTTATTAGTAAACCATATTTGTCTGATTTGCAAACTTCAGACAACGCAAAGACCTTTTACCAGACTATTCATCATCCAAAGCCATCAACATTCATTTCCTCTTTATTAACGAAGCTATATTCTTCGAAAACGAAGAACATTTTATACTTCTTTTTTGTGCCCAAAATTACTATAA